>NZ_JALCZP010000009.1:0-116419 GCF_023555435.1 Polaribacter sp. Z014 | reverse complement strand
TTCTGCTAAAGCAGCTCTAACATCAACAGCATTTCTATAAATTAAACTTTTGCAACACTTTACTAAATCTAACTTCAATAAATTCGATTGCCTCAGTTACAAATCTTATTAACTTATTAATAACATCAAAAATAGAACGGACTTAAAAACTTTAAAAAGATTGCTAAAATGGACAAACATATTGAAACAATTTTACATTATTAGAGTTGTATGTCTTTTCAAAAATTTAAACATCAAAACCATTTTTATTAAAATATTTTATTACATTTGTACTGTAATAAAAAAAAATACAGTATATTTTGATAAAGACAAGATTTTCAATCGCCTTACATATTATGACTTTACTTGCAATGTATAAAGAAGATTGGTTAACATCTACTTTAATAGCTGAGAGCTTAAATATAAATCCGGTATTGGTTAGAAAAGAACTTGCAACACTTAAGGAAGGTGGTTTAATTCAAAGTAAAGAAGGAAAACATGGTGGAATTAACATTCTAAAAGATGCTAACAAAATATATTTATCTGAGATTTTTAATCTCATAAAAGGTGATGATAACGTATTATCACTGCTTAAAAATACACCCAACCCTAATTGTAAGGTTGGTAAACAAATAAATACCAGATTAGAATCTTTATTAAATACAATAGATACTGCTATAAGTGAAGAGCTAAAGAAACAAACACTTGAAGAATTTAAAAATCAATTTTGATTTTTTTTAACCACAACTGTAACAAAAATAATTACATTAAATGAATAACAAGAATAAAACAATTAAAATAAATGGTCTAGAGATATTTTATAGAGAAGAAGGCCAGCAAAACAAAGAGACCATACTCCTACTCCACGGCTTTCCATCTTCCTCATACATGTTTAAAGGGTTAATGGAAGAGCTCTCAGAAGATTATCATCTTATTGCTCCAGATTACCCAGGGTTTGGATTAAGCGAGGCGCCAACAACATCTGAGTTTGAATATACTTTTGATAATGTATCCGCAATAATAGAAGAATTTATAGCCACTCTAAAGCTTGGTCCTTTTTATTTATTGGTTCAAGATTATGGTGGACCCATCGGATTTAGAATTGCCTCAAAAAAACCAGAATTAATCAAAGGTTTAATAATTCAAAATGCAAATGCCTATATGGAAGGCTTAGGAGAATGGGCTAAAAAAATTGAACAATTTCAAAAAAATAATGATTTAGAAGGCCTTAATAATTTTAAAGGTTATTTAATGTCTCTTGAAGGTCTTAAGGAACAGCATCTTGGAGGATCATCAACACCAGAAAACATTGACCCTTCTTACTATTTAATGGATAACGCTTTTTTAAATAGAACTGGAGCAAAAGAAATACAAACAGCCATGTTTTATAATTATGGCACCAACTTTTCAAAATACTCAGAATGGCAAGATTACTTTAAAACTCATCAGCCTAATACTTTAATTGTATGGGGAGAAAACGATCCGTTTTTTAATAAATCGGGAGGTGATGCTTATGGTAAGGATATTAAAAATATTCAATCTTATTTTTTTAATGGTGGCCATTTCTTATTAGACGAATATGCCGTTGAAGTAGCAGAAAAAATACAAAAATTTATAAAAAATTAAGTACAATTAAATATCATAAAAATGAAAGTAACAATTATTGGAGCTGGTGGAAACATCGGACAAAGAATTACAAAAGAAGCAGCAACAAGAAATCATGAATTACAACTAGTAACCTCAAAAGACAGTCGTTTTTTTGGATTAAATAATGTTAACATAGAAAAAGCAGAAATTTTTGATGTAAATGCTCTAGCAGAAATTTTTAAGAGTAGTGATGTTGTTATAAGTGCTTATGCGCCACCGCTAGAAAATACAGACTTAATTATTGATGCTTCTAAGGCACTAGTAGCAGCTGCAAAAAAGGCCAACGTTAGATTAATAGCTGTAGGAGGAGCCGGTAGTTTAAAAGTAAGTGAAGATTTGCTATTAGTAGATACACCAGAATTTCCAGCAGCTTATAAAGCTGTTGCAGTTTCTCACCAAAAAGCATTGGAAAACATTTACCTTAAAGAATCTGTATTAAACTGGACAAACGTTTCACCATCTGCTTATATTTTTGAAGGAGAAAGAACTAATAAATTTAGAGTTGCAGGTGATTACTTGCTCGCTAATGATAAAGGTGAAAGCTCTATTTCTATGGAAGATTTTGCTGTAGGAATTATGAACGAAGTTGAAAAACCTGCTTATAGTAAAAAACGTTTTACAATTGGGTATTAGTATAAAACGACATACAACGATGTCTAAAAATAATAGCGACTTTGGTTCTTAATCAAAGTCGCTATTATTATGTACTCTAAATCAAAAATAAGAAGGTTTGTATTTCATTTTTATTTAACAATGCAAGTAAATCAACATCAATAAATTTAAGTATTTTTAAAAGCTTAAAATCAACCCAAATGAAAAAAATACTACTTGTAATTATAGCAACAACTTAAAAACGAGATCTAAATATCATAGAACTTAACGTGATTTATAGTAGAAAAGAGTATGTTTTTTTTCAGCGCAGAGGCCTTAATAACAACGATACGATCCTATACGATACTTGCTTGTACGGCTATTTCATATCAATATTATTATAATAATTCTTCATCACAAACCAGGCTTTTTTACGTTGTCCTTTATCAGAAATAAGTCCTTTACGATTCCATCCTTCTTGGTTTTTAGGGTGGCATCTATATGGTGAGCGAAAATCGAATAATACCCACGGACTCGTTCCGCTAAGGTTCGGAATGTTTTTGAACATTTCAAGGTTTTTTAAGTATAAATCTTTCTGGTAATCTTCACTCCAAGAATGTGCTTTATCTTTATCGCCTATTTTTCCATATAAACTCTCACAGCCAAACTCTGTCATAATTAGAGGTTTATCAAGAGCTACATTCCATTTTATATTTGATGGGTCGGTTGGCCATGGCATGTACCATCCCATATATTTATTTACTCCTACCACATCAACAATTTTTGAGATATCATCTTTTATATTAAACGTTGAAGTTTCTTGATCATAACGTGGATTGTCAAAAGCAGCTCCAACAAGGCGGGTATCATCTAACTCATGGGCTAGATTAATTAGATCTGTAAGCACTTTATCTCTATAATTACTAGGCTTCGTTTCATTTGCTACACTCCAAATAATAATTCCTGCTCTGTTTTTATCGCGATAAATCATTTCACGTAGCATATTTATTGCTTTGTCTAGTACAACAGGGTTTTTAAAATCAATTCCTTGCCAAAGAGGAATTTCCTCCCAAATCATGAGTCCTTTTTTTTCTGCCAAGCGGATGATATGTTCGTTTTGAGGATAATGAGCAGTACGTATAAAATTACAACCTAATGCAGTAACCTCTTCTATAATCATAGCTGCATCGGCAGTGGAATAAGCACGTCCTAAGCGTTGTGGTATTTCTTCATGAAAGTTAACCCCTTTAAGGAATACTTTTTCACCGTTTAGAAGAATGTCATCTCCATTTACACTTATATTTCTAAATCCAATTTCATCTTTTACTTGTTCTTTTTGCTCTGAAATAATAGATACGTTATACATTTTTGGCGAATCAGGATTCCATAATTTTGGTTTTGCTTTTATTTCAAAAGAAGCATATCCTTTATTGTTGGTGCTAACAATTTTTTCAATTTTCAGTTCAGGAATAGAAACGGTTACTTGTTGCGATAATTTTGCTCCATCTAACTGTACATAACCAGAAATTATTTTTTTTTCATTTTTCTTTAATTGTATTTTGTAATCGCGAATAAAAGTATCTGGTGTTTGAACAAGAAATACATCTCTTAAAATTCCACCATAATTCCACCAATCAAAATTCATAGCTGGTATCCGATCTTTTTTTCTGTTATTATTTACTTTAACAACAATATCATTTTTGCCTTCCTTCAATAAATCGGTTACTTCAAATTGAAATGGTGTAAAACCTCCTTCATGATTTCCTACTTTTTTTCCATTCAACCAAACAGTTGCTTCGTAACTTACTCCGGCAAAATAAATAAAAGATCGTTTATGGTTTTGTTTGTTTGCTTCAAAATAACGTTGATACCAAATATCTCCTTCATAATATTTTAACTCTGGGTATTGTGAGTTGAAATCTCCGGGAACATCGAGCCTCATAGCTCCTTCAAATCCATATTCTAAAAACTTAGTGTCCTCTGTAGCAATTTGATTCAGATAAAATTGCTTTTTTTCTCCTCTACTATATTGGTCGACTATCGCATTCCATTTTCCGTTTAATAATTTGGTATTGTCTCTGCCATAAGGGTTCATTATAAAGCTTTGAGCATTTAAACCAATAGCAAGTATAAGATAGATGAATGTAATTAAGAATCTTTTCATTATGTTAAAAATATTTAATAAACGAATTTACATTATAAATCTAACTCATTAAATTTAATGATCATAAAATGTTGATTTCGGCTTATGGAGGTAGTCCATTAAAAAATACACAGTGTAAACGGCTTATTAAATCAATAAAATTCAAGAAATAGTATAGGCGTTTTTTAGAGCAGATTTACCAATACAAATTAGTATTATTTAATTCTCTCGAATATCTAATTTCTCTACCTTTTATTTGATAAACTCTTCTCTGTTTTTTAAATTGGTAGAAACTGAAGGCTTTAAATTTGACCTATTTGATGGCTTTAAAATAATACGCACCAAAAATGACCATATTTTACTAGCCTATGCCAAAGGTTATAGTTTGCAAACCGAATTAAATTAGCGTTTAGTAGCATCTTTTTTTAGCGAACCAAAGGATATATCAAATAAAGATGTTCTGTATAAGGAATTGCTGACTGTAGGTATAAACGCTAATGAAAGGATTAAAAAATTAGTTGATACAGAAGCTCGTAAGCACGTAGAAAAACAATTACAATATTGGAAAAACCAAACCAAAAAAATTAGTCTAAAAAAAAATAAACTTTCTCAAGTTCTTATTTTTCGCTCTAAATATCTCGTTAAAATTCAATCAATAAAAACTTAGACCACACTCAGCAAACAGATCTATAAATCTTACGCTGTAAACCTTGCAAGAAAAAAAACGACAAAAGCATTATTTCTATTAAATAATATTCAAAATCCAACACGAAGTTTTAGTGTTTTTCTCATAATATTTAACAACACAAAAATACCTCTATCAATAAATTTAAGTATTTTTAAAAGCTTAAAATCAACCCAAATGAAAAAAATACTACTTGTAATTTTAGCAACAACTTGTTTTTTAAGTTGTAAACAATCAAAAGAAGAAAAAACACCCGAACTTAGCATCAATTATAAAAAAATTGAATTAGAAAACGGTTTAGATGTTGTTTTTCATGTAGATAAATCCGACCCAGTTGTGGCTGTAGAACTAATGGTTCATGTTGGTTCTGCCAGAGAAATTGAAGGTAGAACTGGTTTTGCACATTTATTTGAACATTTATTATTCCTAGAATCTGAAAATCTAGGAAAAGGTGGATTGGATAAAATGAGTGCAAGAATTGGTGGTTCTGGCGCAAACGGATCTACTTCTAGAGACAGAACAAATTACTTACAAACGGTACCAAAAGATGGTTTAGAGAAAATGATTTGGGCAGAAGCCGATAAATTAGGATATTTTATAAACACCGTTACAGACCCGGTTTTAGCAAAAGAAAAACAAGTAGTAAAAAACGAAAAAAGACAAAGTATAGACAACAGACCGTACGGACATAACCAATATGTAATTGGTAAAAACTTATACCCAAAAGACCATCCATATAACTGGCAAGTTATTGGTTCTTTAGAAGATTTACAAAATGCAACCTTACAAGATGTAAAAGATTTTTATAAGAAATGGTATGTACCTAACAACGCAACTTTAGTATTATCTGGAGATATAGATATTGCACAAGCAACAAAATGGGTTCATAAATATTTTGATGAAATACCGAAAGGAAAAGAAGAAATACCTGTATTGGTTAAAAGACCTGGTGTAGTTAAAGAAACGAAATTTTTATATTATGAAGATAACTTTGCAAGAGTACCACAATTAACAATGGTTTGGCCAACAGTAGCGCAATACAATCCAGATTCTTATGCACTAGACGTATTATCTCAATATTTAACAGATGGTAAATCTGCCCCTCTTAATCAAGTTTTAGTTGATGATTTAAAATTGACATCTAGAACAGGTATGTACAGCAGAAATTCTGAATTGGCAGGAGAAATTCAAATTTCTATACGCGCTTTTAATAATGTAAAACTAGACGATGTAAAAGCTGGAGTTGAAAAAGGATTGGCAAAGTTTGAAACTGAAGGAATATCAGAAAAAGATTTAAATAGAATTAAAGCAGGTCAGGAAACTGATTTTTACGCAAGCCTTTCTAGCGTTTTAGGTAAAGGAACTAACCTTGCATCTTACAATACTTATTTAGGCAACCCTGGCTTTGTTACAGAAGATATTAAAAGAACATTATCCGTTACCACAGAAGATGTAATGCGTGTTTATAATACATACATAAAAAACAAAAATTATATAGCAACAAGTTTTGTTCCTAAAAACAGTACTGAATTAGCATTAACAAATTCTCAGTTAGCAGATGTTGTAGAAGAGAAAATTGTAACAGGAGCAGAAGAAAAATTCGATCCTAAAATTGCGGCAACATACGAGAAAACACCTTCTTCTTTTGATAGAACGATAGAACCACCTTACGGAGCTACGCCTTCTTTAGCAGTTCCAAAAGTGTATGAAAGTAGTTTAAAGAATGGTTTAAAAATCTTTGGAATTGAAAATGACGAAGTTCCTTTGGTTCGTTTTAATATAACTATTAATGGTGGCCAATTATTAGAATCTATGGATAAATTAGGGGTTGCTAATTTAACGGCGAATCTATTAAACAAAGGAACAAAAAATAAAACTGTAAAAGAATTAGAAGAAGCTATTCAAGAATTAGGTGCTTCTATCTATGTGTCTTCAGATGTTGAAAACATAACCTTAAGCGGAACAACATTAGCCAAAAACTATGATAAAACGTTAGCTTTAGCAGAAGAAATATTATTAGAACCAAGGTTCGATAAAAACGAATTCGATTTATTAAAAAAAGCGACCATTGCTAATTTACGTCAGGAAGAAGCTAGCCCTAATTCTGTAGCTAGAAATGCTTATAACGCGTTAATCTACGGAAAAGACAATATCCGTTCTAAAAACATTTTAGGAACAACAACATCCGTAGAAAAAATAACAATTAATGATTTAAAAGAATATTACAACAAGTTCATTTCTCCTTCTATAGCAAAAATGTTAGTTGTAGGAGATATTTCTAAAGAAAAAGTAATTGCTTCTTTAGGCAGTTTAAACACAAATTGGAAAGCAAAAGAAGTTACAATTCCGGTATATAAAACACCAGAAACACCAACTAAACCTACTGTTTATTTTTATGATATTCCGAATGCAAAACAATCTGTTTTACAATTTGGCGCACCTGCTTTAGCAGCAACAGATAAAGATTTTTACGCTGCTTCAGTTATGAATTACATTCTTGGTGGTGGTGGCTTTGCTTCTCGTTTAACACAAGAATTACGAGAAGGAAAAGGATATACGTACGGAATTCGTTCTGGTTTTTCTGGCACAAAAGCAAAAGGTGCTTTTACCATTTCTAGCGGCGTAAGAAGTAATGTAACTTTAGAATCTGCCCAAGCTGTACAAAAAATATTAGAAGAATACCCAACTACTTTTTCCGATAAAGATTTAGAAACTACCAAAAGTTTTTTAATTAAAAGTAATGCAAGAGCTTTTGAAACTTCTAGAGCAAAACTAAATATGTTGTCTAATATTAGTGACTATGGCTGGAGTGCAGACTATGTAAAAGACCAAGAAAACACGGTTAATAACATGACCAAAGAACAAATTACAGCGTTAGCAAACAAATATGTGAATCCTAATAAAATGATCTGGTTGGTTGTGGGTGATGCAGAAACACAATTGGAAAGAATGAAAGAATTAGGGTATGGAGAACCTATTTTACTGAATAAAAGACAAGAAAAAATAAAAAATTAGATATAAAACACTTCCATAAAAAAGCCCCAATTTCAAAATTGAAATTAGGGCTTTTTTTATATTCTTATGCTTTAAATTTTTCAAACAAAAGGCACCATGAGCCGCAACAGATCTATCCTATTTATTACAGCGTTTGTAATATTAGTACTTCTAAGAACCAGATACTTATATAAAAAACAACCTTTTAATTAAGACGTTACATCTCATAGAGAAGTCTTTAAATAGAACTAAAACAATCTAAATTATTAAACATTTACAATTCTTGAAATAACAAAATCAGAGTAAAGTACATAGGTTTTATTAAACTGAGGCCAATAAATTACTTTAAAGCAAGTTTAACCTTCTCATTAATTCACTTTTATTAGATCTACTAATCGGAATAACACTTTTTTGAATAAGCACACTATTATCTTCTATATCAACAATCTCTGAAATATTAATAATAAATGACCTGTGTATTCTTAAAAATAAAGAAGACGGTAACTTATCTTCTATTTTCTTTAGTGTGGAATGTACTATATAATTTTTCCCTTCTGTTTTAATGCTAATATAATCTCCTTTTGCTTCAACAAAATAGATATCTGGAATATTAATTTTAACAAGCCTTCTTTCTACACTAACATAAATAAAACTAGAATCTTCCTTAGACACATCCTTTAGATTTATAGAATTTTTAATTTTATTTAAGCCCGCTAATTTCTGTAAAGATTTATTAAATCTTTCTTTAGTAATAGGCTTTACTATATAATCAATCACGCAATCATATTCAAATGCTTGTAAAGCAAAATTCATGTCTGAAGTAGTTAAAATAATTTTTGGAGGCGATTTTAACGTTTGTATAAAGTCAAAACCAGAAAATGTAGGCATGTGTATATCTAAAAATATTAAATCGACATCATTAGAATTAAGATACTTTACAGCTTCTATAGCAGAACTAAACTCCTCTATTACAGAAACTTCTTTAGAATTACTACATAACTGCTTAATAATTAATCTTGCCGTTGCATCATCATCTATTATTATACCAATCATACTATATTTAAAAAATTATTAGACCTTTAAATATACATGAATTTTGTCTAAAATATTTACAAAATCATTATATAATTCTGTGTTAGTATTTTTTAAATCTTTTTCAAATCTAGAAGCTAATTCTAGCCCTTTTTTCAAACCTAAAATACTAATTTTATGTTTTATCTTATGAACATTATTAGCAGCCTCTACATATTCTTTTTTAGAAAAATTCTCATTAAAGAGCATATGTTCTTCAGGAAATTCCTTTTTTAACAGCTCAATGATATTTTCTTCAAATTCTAAATCTCCTCCAGAAAGCTCTTTTATATAATTTAAATTTGGGGTCTCCATTTTTGTTAGAATTGTTTTAAAAAAATCTAATTATTATTCATTAAGTTCATTCCTTTTCCAATAATCTAATAATGATTTTACTTTTTCAGAATATTGAGAATATTGTGCTGGTTTTGTAAAATAGCCAGAAATCCCCAAATTATAACAGTCTTGTAATTCTGTACTATCTTCTGAATTAGACATTATGACTACAGGAATATTCTTATACTCGGTATTTGACTTTAATATTCTTAAAAGTTCAAGACCGTTCATTTTAGGCATGTGTAAATCTAAAATAATAATATCGAAAGTTTTACCTTTTGCACTTAAAAAATGTAAAGCTTGTTTTCCATCTACCGCTTCAACTATTGTGCATGAAAAACAAATATCTTTACATACTTTTTTAAACTTAATTCTTTCCAATTCATCGTCATCAATAAGTAATATGGAGAGAGATTTCATTTCTTTTAACTTTTTTTGTTTAGAACTATGTAAAATTGAACTATTAAGAAAGAAATAAAAAATTTGTTAGTTTACATGAAGTAAAAACTCGTTAAATGGTAAAATTTTAGAGTTCAGTTTATTTTTATATGTGTATTTGCCTCTCAATATGTTTATTTAAAGAAATAAATGTTTCAAATTTAACAACTCCTTTAATAACTTTTAACTTACTATCTAACAAATACATTAAATCTTCATTATTTTTACATAATACCTTAATAAAAACTGTAAAACTACCGGTTGTATAATGACATTCTACTACTTCCGAAATTTCTTTAAGTCTTTTGATTACAGATGATAAAATTGCAGAAGCTTCTAAAAAAACCCCTACAAAAGCGGTTGTATTATAGCCCAAAGCCTTAGTATTTACCATCATTTGATAACCATCAATTAGTTCTGATTTCTCCAATTTTCTTAACCTTTGATGGATTGCAGCTCCAGAGATACCAACTTCTCTAGCAATACTTAAAATAGGTGTCCTTGCGTCTTTTATTAAACTTCTAATAATTTTTTTATCAATTCCGTCTATTTTCATCTTAAGATCTTTAACTATAAAGATAAAAAAAATAGAGAACACAAATTGTATTCTCTATTTTTATATTAAATTTAAACTAAGGTTTTATATTTTATTTCATTACAAAATCTTCCATAAACTTAGTTGTATAGTTTCCGGCAACGTAATCTGGATGATCCATTAATTGTCTATGGAAAGGAATTGTTGTTTTAACACCTTCTATTACAAATTCATCTAAAGCACGCTTCATTTTATTAATTGCTTCTTCTCTTGTTTGAGCAGTCGTAATTAATTTAGCAATCATAGAATCGTAATTTGGCGGAATCATATACCCTGCATATACATGTGTATCTACTCTTACTCCATGCCCTCCTGGAGAATGGAATGTTGTAATTTTTCCTGGTGCTGGTCTAAAATTATTATAAGGATCCTCTGCGTTAATTCTACATTCTATAGAGTGCATTTGAGGGAAGTAATTTTTCCCTGAAATTGGCACACCTGCAGCCACTAAAATCTGTTCTCTAATTAAATCGTAATTTACTACTTCTTCTGTAATAGGATGCTCTACTTGTATACGAGTATTCATCTCCATAAAGAAGAAATTTCTATGTTTATCAACAAGAAATTCTACGGTTCCGGCACCTTCATACTTAATAAATTCTGCCGCTTTAACAGCTGCAGCACCCATTTTCTTTCTTAATGCATCCGTCATAAAAGGAGAAGGAGTTTCTTCTGTCAATTTTTGATGACGACGTTGAACAGAACAGTCTCTTTCTGATAAATGACATGCTTTTCCGTAAGAATCTCCAACAATCTGAATTTCTATATGTCTTGGCTCTTCAATAAGCTTCTCCATATACATATCATCATTACCAAAAGCTGCTTTAGATTCATATCTTGCAGCATCCCAAGCATCTCTTAATTCATCGGCTTTCCAAACAGCACGCATTCCTTTACCTCCACCTCCTGCAGAAGCTTTTAGCATTACTGGATACCCAGTTTCAAGAGCTATTTTTTCACAATCTTCAAAGGTTTCAATAACACCTTCACTTCCTGGAACACAAGGTACACCTGCAGCAATCATAGTAGATTTAGCGTTTGCTTTATCTCCCATTTGATCAATCATATCTCCTGTTGCTCCAATAAATTTAATATTATGCTCTTCACATAATTTAGAAAATTTAGCATTCTCAGATAAAAATCCGTAACCTGGGTGAATTGCATCTGCATTCGTTATTTCTGCAGCTGCAATAATATTAGACATTTTTAAGTAAGATTCTGAACTTGGTGCTGGACCAATACAAACTGCTTCATCAGCAAATCTTACATGCAAACTTTCTGCATCTGCAGTAGAATATACTGCAACAGTTTTAATGCCCATTTCTTTACAGGTTCTAATAACACGAAGTGCTATTTCTCCTCTATTGGCAATTAATATTTTTTTAAACATAATTTAAGAGTTATAAGTTATAAGTTATGAGTTATGAGCTAGAAAGTCTAAAATCTAAACTCAAAAATCTAAACTCTTTCTATTACGATGGGTCTACTAAAAATAATGGTTGATCAAACTCTACAGGAGAAGAATCATCAACTAATACTTTAACAATTTTACCAGAAACTTCAGACTCTATCTCATTAAATAATTTCATTGCTTCAATTACACAAACAGTATCTCCTATAGAAATATCAGTTCCTACTTCAACAAAATTAGATTTATCTGGAGATGGTCTTCTGTAAAATGTTCCAATAATAGGAGACTTTACAGTAATATATTTAGAATCTTCACTTTCTGCTTGTACAGCTGCTTCTGAAGTAGCAACTGGTTGCGCTGCAATAGGAGCTGCTACTTGAGGCATACCTGCCATTGGAGCTGCTTGTAAAATTGTTGTTTCTGTTTTTCCAGAACCAGTTCTAATCGTAATCTTTACATCTTCCATTTCTAACTTTACCTCGCTAGCGCCAGATTTAGCTACAAATTTTATAAGATTTTGAATCTCTTTAATATCCATACTCATAATTGTTTAGTTATTGTATTTATGAATTATACGCCCATTTTACGTAAGCTGCTCCCCATGTGAAACCGCCACCAAATGCCGCAAAAATTAAATTATCTCCTTTTTTTAATTGACTTTCATAATCTGCCAGTAAAAGAGGTATAGTTGCTGATGTAGTATTCCCATATTTTTGAATATTCATCATTACTTTCTCTAATGGCATTTCTATCCTTTTAGCAATTGCTTCAAGAATTCTTTTATTAGCTTGATGAGCAACTAACCATTGAACATCTTTTTCTATAAGATTATTTCTGGTTAACACTTTTTTTGCAACATCTGCCATACTAGAAACGGCATATTTAAAAACAGTTTTACCTTCCTGATACACAAAATGTTTATCTCCTTCCACTGTCTCTTTGGTTGTTGGCATTACAGAACCACCTGCTTCTACTCTTAAAAAGTCTCTTCCTACACCATCACTTCTTAAATATTCATCTTGCAAACCTAACCCCTCATAATTAGGTTCAAACAATGCAGCTCCTGCTCCATCTCCAAAAATAATACAGGTTGCCCTGTCTTTATAATCTATAATCGAAGACATTTTATCTGCCCCTATTAATAGCACTTTTTTATATCTACCAGACTCTATATAACTTGCGGCAGTAGACATACCGTACAAAAAACTAGAACATGCAGCTAACAAATCATAACCAAAAGCATTTATTGCTCCTATTTCTGACGCAACATAAGCTGCTGTAGATGCTATAGGTAAGTCTGGTGTTGCAGTACCAACAATAATTAGGTCTATTTCTGCTGGGTTTACTTTTGATTTTTCTAGTAATTCTTCTGCGGCTTTTATAGCCATGTATGAAGTACCTAAACCTTCTCCTTTTAAAATTCTTCTTTCTTTAATTCCTGTTCTACTGGTAATCCACTCATCATTTGTTTCTACCATGGTTTCTAACTCTTTATTAGTTAGAACATATTCAGGAACATATTTCCCTACTGCTGTAATTGCTGCAGTGATTTTTGTCATAATTTTAGTTGTTTTCCATGTGGTTAGGAAAATCAAAAGTAGTGATTTTTATTTCACTTTTTAAAGTATTAATTATCAAAAGAAGTGATTTTTACTTTAAAAACGCAAAAAAACCCTCATTTAATGAGGGTTTTTATTCAAAAACTTTTAATTCTTATGCTTCAATTGCTGATGCCGATTCTAATACTACTTGTCCTCTGTAGTATAATTTACCTTCATGCCAGTGAGCTCTGTGGTATAAATGCGACTCTCCTGTTGTTGGATCTGTTGCTATTTGTTGAGAAGCGGCTTTATAATGCGTTCTCCTTTTGTCTCTTCTAGTTTTAGATATCTTTCTTTTAGGATGTGCCATTTTATGTATTTTTTTCTGTTATTAAATTCTTTAATTTATCCCACCTTGGGTCTGTCTCTTCAACAGTCTTTACTTCTTTTATTTCTAATTCTCTTAACTTATTTAATGCTTCAGAGTCCATTGTTCCGTCTAATACTTTTGGATGAACCCTTTTATTTGGAACTGATAATACAATCATTTCATAAATAAACTGAGCTACACTAAACTCATACGCCTCATGAGGTAAGATTAAAATCTCCTCATTTTCATCATTAAATTCTGGTCCGAAGTTTACAACTAAAGGTAAAACTGCTTGAACATCTTGTTTATAAAGTTCATTAGAAACATCACAGGGCACCTCTACATAACCATTGGCAGTAAAAGTTAACTCTAATAATGTACTCTTCTTTATAAAATCTAATGAGATTTTAATTGATGAACTTTCATATTCATCAAAATTAAAGGCGTCAAAGAACGTATTATCAATTTCATATTCAAACAAATGACTTCCTTCTTTTAATCCTACAAACGGTATGTTGAATTCCTTTAAGTATTTCATTTCCAAATATCAGTTGAGCGTGCAAAGATATAAAAAATTCTTATTTTACACTGTTTTCTTTTAAAAGTTTTTTATTTTACTAAAAGAGGACTTTTTGTAAGCTCTTTATATTCTTTTCTTGTCTTATAAATTTCAATTGCAGTAAACAATGCTTCTTTAAAAGAAGATGCATTTGCTATATTTTTTCCAGCAATATCAAAGCCTGTACCGTGATCTGGTGATGTTCTAATCTCACTTAAACCTGCCGTATAATTTACTCCACTACCAAAAGACAACGCTTTAAATGGCGCCAAACCTTGGTCGTGATAAGTTGCTAAAACACCATCAAACTGCTTATATGTTTCAGAACCAAAGAATCCATCTGCTGCATAAGGTCCAAAAACCAACTTACCAGATTCTTTTATTTCATCTATAGTCGGCTTTATAATCTCATCATCTTCAACACCAATAACTCCCTTATCTCCACAATGTGGATTTAATGATAAAACTGCTATTTTTGGTTTATTGATACCAAAATCTTGTACCAACGAAGCATACATTGTTCCTACTTTTTCTTTAATTAATGCCGAAGTAATAGTCTCTGCTACTTTAGAGATAGGAATATGCCCAGTAATTAACCCAATTCGTAATGCATCTGTCATTAAAATCATCAAACTCTTTCCTTCTAGTTTATCTTCTAAGTATTCAGTATGTCCCGGAAAATTAAAAGTATCAGATTGTATGGTTTCTTTATTAATTGGTGCAGTTACTAAAACATCTATCTTTTTTTCTTTTAAATAAGTCGTTGCTGCCTCTAATGATTTTGCTGCATACTCACCAGATTCTTTCGTTGCCTTCCCTAATTCAACAGAAACATCTTCTTTCCAAATATTTAGTATATTAATCTTATTATGATTAATTTGATTTAAAGAGGTTATTCCATGAACAGGAGTCTCTGATTTTAATGCTTTTTTATGATAAGAAACTACTTTTGTACTTCCAAAAATAACGGGTGTACAAAAATCTAGCATTCTTTTATCTTGAAAAGTTTTTAGAATTACTTCTAAACCTATTCCATTTAAATCTCCTATTGAAATACCAACTATAATTTTATCAGATTTATCCATAGTAACTCTTCTATTATTCCTATTTTTGAATACCACAAAAGTAACTAAAATTTATAAATATGTTTACCGGAATTATAGAAACACTTGGTACAATAACAAATATTACAAAAGAACAAGACAATATTCATCTAACTGTGAAAAGTAATTTTACTAATGAATTAAAAATAGATCAAAGCGTAGCGCATAATGGTGTATGTTTAACTGTTGTAAATATTAAAAATGACACATACACAGTTACCGCAATTAAAGAAACTTTAAACAAAACAAATATTGGTCGTTTAAATGTAAATGATTCTGTAAACTTAGAAAGAGGAATGAAGCTAGGTGATCGATTAGATGGACATATAGTGCAAGGCCACGTAGACCAAACTGCAACTTGCATTAATATTAAAAAAGATAATGGAAGTACTATTTTTACTTTTAAATACGATGCTGGCACTAATAATATTACCATAGAAAAAGGTTCTATTACTATAAATGGAGTAAGCTTAACGGTTGTTAACTCTAAAAAAGATGAATTTAGTGTTGCTATAATACCATATACGACAGAAAACACAACCTTTAAGTATTTAAAACTTAATGATTGTGTAAATCTCGAATTTGATGTTATTGGAAAATACGTTAGTAAACTAACTAATTCTTAACCTTCTTTACTCCGTAAATAATTCCAGAAACTACTAAAAAGATCAAACCTCCGTCAATCGCCAAACCAGGTGGTGGCGGTGGTGGTCCTGCAGGTCTTGGAACATTTTGTGCGTTAACTATATACGTAAGTGCTAGCATTATTATTAATGCAAAGTATTTTTTATTTTTCATTTTATATCCCCCCAGATTAAAATTTTAATATTAAATAATTTTATTAAATAAAAAATCTATATATCATTAATCATCCATAAACAATCTAAAAAGAAAGCTTATTTGTTATAACTAAACAAATCAACCTCTTTTCTAACTACTTACTAAAATAGGATATAAAAATTTTCTCGGCAAATATAGATACTTTTATTTATTAATTGTAATTTTTAGCATCCGTTTTAAAAATAATTTGATTTACTATCAATAATCATCATAAAAATCTAATTAATTTTAAAATAAGCTTCAATGACAAGGTTCGGATTATCTCATTTTAATGATTCGCATATCCCCCCAAGCCCTTCATCTTAAATTTATACTTTTATTAATTTTAATACACTTAGATAACTTAATCCAAAATATTTAGAATAATTCTTAGTTTTTAACCAAACTAATTCATGCTCATTAATAATTAATTAAAGTAAATCACAATCTCTCAATTTCAATATTTATTAAAACCTTTTCTTTTTAAACAGCAATAACATTTTATTTAGTATTAGACTAATTTCTTTTTCTAACTTATTATATAGTAAATAACCGTTATTTAAATATTTTTTAAAAACAAAAAAAAGCCTTTACATTTCTGTAAAGGCTTGTTGTTACTAGTGGTCCCACTTGGGCTCGAACCAAGGACCCTCTGATTATGAGTCAGATGCTCTAACCAGCTGAGCTATGGGACCGAATAATTGGCTGCAAAGGTACTCTTTATTTTGAATAATCAACAAACTTTTTTAAAAAAAATTAATTAAACTGATCTATTCATTAACCAAAGTCCAAAATTCCTTAAACTAGCCTTACTTTCTTCAGAAATATTCATGCAAGATAAAGTCTCAAAAGCTCTTTCTGTATAATCCTGAATCTGTTCTTTTATTAAAATAGGAATATCATTTAAATCAAAAATACGACTTACCTCCGTAATTTTAGTTGAATTATCATCTAATTTACGGCTATAAAAATATTCCAATTTCTTACAATCATGCTCATTTGCAACCTCTAATGACTTTAAATAAAGATAAGTTTTCTTATTTTCAATAATATCCCCTCCTACTTGTTTTCCAAAAGTTTCGGGATCACCAAAAGTATCTAAATAATCATCTTGTAACTGAAAGGCCAATCCTAAATTCAGTCCAAAATCATATATTAAGTTTGCATTTTCATCACTAGTTTCTGCAACTATTGCACCCATTTTTAATGCCGCTGCAACCAAAACTGAAGTTTTTAAACGAATCATATTAATATACTCATCGATAGTTACATCATTTCTAGTTTCAAAATCGACATCTAATTGCTGTCCATCACAAACCTCTAAAGCTGTTTTGCTAAATAGTTTTGCTAATTTCTGAAAAACAACGGGTTCATAATTCTCAAAATACTGATATGCTAATATCAACATGGCATCTCCAGAAAGAATTCCCGTATTGATATCCCATTTTTCATGCACTGTAGCCTTACCTCTTCTTAAAGGTGCATCATCCATAATATCATCATGAATTAAGGTGAAATTATGAAAAACTTCTACAGCCAAAGCTGCTGGCATTGCTTTTTCATATCCTCCAGAAAAAATATCTGCTGCCATTAGCGTTAAAATAGGACGCATTCGTTTACCGCCTAATTTTATAATATAATCTATGGGCTCATATAAATTTTTAGGTTCATTAACCCACTTTTTAGATTCTAAATAATCAATAAAATCTTTCTGATAATGTAAAATGTCCAAATCTGTATTTTTTTTGTAAAAATAACGTAAAGAAATTTTATTTTTTAATTCCACTGTAGAAAAATTACTAAAACTTTGGAAACTTTTTTTGTTTCCAAAGTTTCCTTTTATATATTTGCACCCGAATATTAATTTTTTTTATAAAATTCAATATTTAGATTCCCATGTTCACGGGAATGACAATTTCAGAGGAAACCTTTAGAAAAACTAAAGGAAACTTTTTTAAATTATGAGAGAAAAAATTTTAGAAAAATCAAATGAACTCTTTTTAAACTTAGGTTTTAAAAGTGTTACTATGGATGAAATAGCAGAGGCTCTTGGGGTTTCAAAAAAAACCATTTACAAGTATTTTAAAAACAAAACCGAACTTGTTACCGCTGTAACACACGCTATGTTTGATAAAATATGTTGTGGTATTAATGGCGTTTGCAAATTAGAATTAAATGCAATACATGAAATTTTTTCTATAAAAAGATTGATTATGGAAAATTTAAAGGATGAAAAATCATCACCACAATATCAACTTCAAAAATATTACCCTAAAATTTATACCTCTTTAAAACAAAAACAATTTCATGTAATGCAAGATTGCGTTATCAATAACCTAAAAAAAGGAATAAAGACCAACTTATACAGAGAAACAATAGATTTAGAATTTATCTCAAGAATATATTATAATGGAATGATCGGAATTAAAGATAAAGATCTATTTCCTTTAACAAATTATTCTATGAACACCTTAATGACCTATTACTTAGAATATCATTTAAGAGGAATTTGTACTGAAAAAGGAATACAACAATTAGAAAACCAATTAAAACTGAAATAAAGAACACATGAAAAAAATAATTATGGTATGTTTAAGTACCTGTTTTTTCTTAGTTACAAACGCACAAGAAAAAACAATGAAATTATCTTTAAAAGAAGCTATAGACTTTGCAATAGAGCATAGTTACAATACCAAAGCATCTAAAAATGATATAAAAATTGCAGACAAAAAAGTTTGGGAAACAACCGCTACTGGGTTACCTCAAATTTCAGGAACTGTAGATTATACAAATTGGCTTAAACAACAAGTATCGTTGTTACCTGCCGAATTAGTTGGAGGAGCTGCAGGCACCTTTACCCCTGTAACTTTTAGTCCAAAACAAAATATTGGTGCATCTGTAACCTTAAAGCAATTATTATTTGATGGTTCTTATTTGGTAGGATTACAAGCATCTAAAACATATTTAAAAATTTCTAAACAAGCCAATGAAAAAACAGAGCTCCTAACCAGAGAAGCTATTATAAATGCTTACGGAAATGTTTTAGTGGTAGAAAACAGCATTACCATATTAGAAGGAAATATAAGAATTCTTGAAAAAAATTTAAGTGATGCTAAAAAAATCTATGAAAATGGTTTTAATGAAGAGGAAGATGTAGAACAACTACAAATTACATTAGGAAATCTAAAAAGCCAGCTTAATAGCGTTAAGAGAATGAAAGACATTGCTTACAAGATGCTAAATCTTTCTCTAGGAAACCCAATTGAAACACAACTTGTATTAACAGATTCTTTAGATTCTTTAGCGGAAAAAAACATTAACTTAGGTTTAATTGCCGATGATTTTAAAGTAGATAAACATATCGATTTTAAAATTGCACAAAACGATAGAGAATCTAAACGCTTACTTGTAAAATTAGAAAAAAGTAAAGCTTTACCAAGTTTATCTGCCTATGTGAATTACGGAGCACAAGCATACTCTAGCGACTTTTCTTTTTTTAAATCAGATCAAAGCTGGTACAACTCTTCTTTATTAGGTGTTAGTTTAAACATCCCTATATTTAGTAGTTTACAAAGAAGTTCTAAAACTGCACAAGCAAAAATCGACTTAGAAACAGCAGATATTAGATTAGAAGAAACTAAACAACGCTTAACCTTATTGGCAGAAAAAGCAAAAAGCGAGTATCAATTAAGCATCGAAAACTACGCAACAGCAAAGAAAAATGTTGGCTTAGCAGAAAGAATAGAAAAAAAGCAACGAATTAAATTCTTCGAAGGAATTTCTACTAGCTTCGATTTACTGCAAGCACAAAACCAACTATACACACAACAACAAACCTACATACAATCTATGTTAGATGTAATTGCTAAAAAAGCAACTTTAGAAAACGCATTAAACACCCCAATCAAATAACAACCAGGCATGAAAAAAATATATTTATTATTAGTAATTACACTTGTTTTAAACTCTTGTGGAGAGAAAAAAACAACCTCTGTTGCAGATTTAGTTGCCACAGGAAACTTACAAGAATTAACAGCAAAAAAGAAAGAAATTACCGCTAATTTAGAAAAAATAAATACCGAATTAGAAACTATAAACGAAGCCATTTCTAAAAAAGATACCTTAAAAAAACTTCCTTTAATTACTACTATTACAGTAAAAGAAGAAGTTTTTAATCACTATTTAGAAATTCAAGGAAATGTAAAAACAAAACAGAATATTTTAATTTACCCAGAAATGGCGGGAATTTTAAAAACAGTTTATGTTAAAGAAGGTCAAAAAGTTACTAAAGGTCAATTATTAGCAACTATAGATGATGGTGGATTAAGCAATCAGGTAGCTCAATTAGCAGCTACAACTCAATTAGCCAAAACTACATTTGAACGTCAAAAACGTTTATGGGATCAAAAAATAGGCTCAGAAATTCAATTTTTACAAGCAAAAACAAGCTATGAATCACAAAGAAACTCTTTAAAACAACTTAAAAGTCAGCAATCTAAATCTTCTATCAGAGCGCCTTTTTCTGGTGTTATTGATGATGTAATAAAAGAAAAAGGAACTGTAATTGCTCCTGGTCAAGGGTCTGAAGTTTTTAGAATTGTAAACCTTAACAACATGTATGTAGAGGCAGAAGTGCCAGAAAGATATATTACAAGCATTCAAAAAAACAAAGAGGTAAAAATAGAATTCCCTGTATTAGGTACAAGTGTAAATAGCTCAATAAGACAAGTTGGTAGTTTTATCAACCCAAATAATAGATCTTTTAAAATTGAAGTTCCTGTTGCTAATAAAAGTGGAAATGTAAAACCAAACTTAACGGCAAAACTTCAAATTAATGATTATACAGATGCTACCTCTATTTTAATTCCGCAAAGTATTATTTCTGAAAATGCAAATGGAGAACAATTTGTATATGTTATTAAAGGAAAAAATTCTGATAATGAAGCTATCGCAGAAAGAGTTGTTATTAAAACAGGAAAAACACAAGGAAATTTTATTGAAGTTTTAGAAAACTTACCTGTTGGATCGGAAATAATTAAAGAAGGTGCTCGTAGTGTAAACAACGGACAAACAGTAAAAGTTATCAATAAATAAAAAGAATAGCGATGACAAAACAAAGAAAACAAGTAGATAAAGAATTTAAATTATCTTCTTGGGCAATTCATAATAAAACTACCATTTACGTAATAATGGCTGTGTTATTTTTCTATGGTATTACTGCTTATTTAAGCATGGCTAGAGAGAATTTTCCGGAAGTAAAAGAAACCAAAATTTACATTAGTACCATCTACCCTGGTAATACAGCTGAAGACATAGAGAAACTAATTACAGACCCCCTAGAAGACGAAGTAAAAACAATTAGTAATGTTATAGAAGTTACCTCAACATCTCAAGAAGATTACTCAATGGTTGTTGTAGAGTTTGATGAAAACATCTCTGTAGAACTTGCTAAACAAAAGATTAAAGACGAAATAGCTACAGAAACAGCTAGTGAAGATTGGCCTACTTTTAACGGGGCTAAAATAGAACCCAATGTATTTGATTTAAGCTTATCTGAAGAAGTAGCAATTTTAAATATTAACATTTCTGGTGATTACCCTGTTCATAAACTAAAAGAATTTGGTGAATATTTACAAGACGAAATAGAAGATTTAGCAGAAATTAAGAAAGTAGATATTCGTGGAGCCCAAGAAAAAGAAGTTGAAGTTGCCGTAGATATTTATAAAATGATGGCTGCAAAAGTAAGTTTTAATGATATTACTTCTGCTATTAGCAACGGAAACGTAACCATGTCTGCAGGTAACTTTATTACAAGCGGACAAAGAAGAACGGTTAGAATTATTGGTGAAATTGATAAACCTGCTGCCTTAGAAGATTTTGTAATTAAATCTGAATTTAACAATCCTATTTACCTAAAAGATGTAGCAACCGTTGCCTTTAAAGACAAAGACAAAACAACTTTTGCTAGAGAAAACGGAAAAGAGGTTGTAATGCTAGATGTTAAAAAAAGAGCAGGAAAAAATATGGTTGCAGCTTCAGAACAAATACAAGTAATTGTTGCTGATGCCATTGCTAATTATTTTCCAAAAGACTTAAAAGTAACTATTACAAACGATCAATCTAACAAAACCATTGGTCAGGTAGACGATTTAGTAAACAACATTATTTTTGGAGTTTTCTTAGTTGTTACGGTTTTAATGTTCTTCTTAGGGTTTAAAAATGCCGTTTTTGTTGGTTTTGCAATACCAATGTCTATGTTTATGTCTTTAATGATTTTAAACTTATTAGGTTACACCATGAATACCATGATTCTTTTTGGATTAATTATGGGACTTGGAATGTTGGTAGATAACGGAATTGTTGTCGTAGAAAACGTGTATCGTTTAATGGACGAGGAAGGAATGGGCAGAATTGAAGCTGCAAAAAAAGGAATTAGCGAAATTGCATATCCTATTATTATTTCTACCGCTACAACGGTTGCCGCATTTATTCCTTTAGGTCTTTGGCCCGGAGTTATGGGTGACTTTATGGTGTTATTACCTATAACTTTATCTACCGTTTTAGGTTCTTCTTTATTAGTTGCCATTTTCTTTAACTCTGTATTGGTTTCTCAATTTATGAGTGTAGAAGATGTAGATATGCCTATTAAAAAGATAGCAATTCTTACCGGTGTAATGACCGTTTTAGGAATTATTGTTTTAATTACCGGAGGTGCTTACGCAGCTCTTGGATCTTTAATGATATTTACCGCAATTATGCTTTGGGTGTATCGTTTATTCTTAAGAGACTGGGCAAATAGTTTTCAAAATAAAGTATTACCGGTCTTAGAAAGATGGTATGAAAGTAGTTTAAGATTCTCTTTAACAGGTAAAACACCATACTTTTTAGTTATTGGAACTACCCTTTTATTATTAGCTTCTTTTATTGCCTTCGGATGGTCTTTAGGTACACAAAGAACTAAAGTAGAATTTTTCCCAGACAATAAACCAAATCAAATAATTGTTTATATAGAATACCCAGAAGGAACAGATATTCAAAAAACAAATGACATTACTAAACTAATCGAGAAGAAAGTAGAAACCGTTTTATATAGTGATGAATATATGGATGGTGACTATAACTTTATGGTAGAAAGTTTGATTTCTCAAGTTGGTGAAGGTGCAGGAAACCCACAAACAGATGGAGGTTCTGCTGCAGAAATGCCACATAAAGGAAAAGTAAAAGCCTCTATGAGAGAATACAAATATAGAAGAGGTTTAGATAGTGAATTAATGCGTCAGAAATTACAAACTGCTTTGGTTGGTATTTATCCGGGAGTTTTAATTTCTGTTGAAAAAGATGCTAACGGACCACCAGCAGGTTCTCCTATTAATATTGAAATTGAAGGTGATGATTATGCTGAATTAATTCATGTTGCTCAAAGAATGCGCGATTTTATCAATACAAAAAGTATTTCTGGTATAGATGAATTAAAGATTGATGTAAACAGAGACAAACCAGGAATGGAAGTTTTAGTTGACAGAAAAAAAGCGGGTGAATTAGGGGTTTCTACGGGTCAAGTAGGACAACAATTAAGAGCTTCCATTTTTGGAAACAAAGCAGGCGTTTACAAAGAAGATGGAGATGATTATGATATTTATGTTCGTTTTAATAAAGAAGATAGGTATAACACAAGCGCACTCTTTAATCAGAATATTATTTTTAGAGACATGGCTTCTGGTAAAGTAAAAGAAATTCCGGTTTCTACGGTGGCAACACAAAAAAACAATTCTGGTTTTAGCGCTATTAAACATAAGGATATTAAAAGAGTGGTAACCGTTTACTCTGCATTAACTCCGGGAGAAACAGATGCTGCTGCTGTTGTTGGTAAAATTCAAAATGAAATGAAAAATTTTAAGAATTTACCAAAAGGAATTAAAATTGATTATACAGGTCAGATTGAAGAACAAAACAAACAAATGCTATTTTTAGTAGGCGCATTTTTTACAGGTTTGGCTTTAATTTTCTTTATTCTAATTTTCCAATTTAACTCGGTTTCTAAACCGGCAATTATAATGATTGCTATTTTCTTAAGCTTTATTGGTGTCTTTGGAGGAATCGTTATTTCTGGTAGTTCTTTTGTAATTATGATGACCATGATGGGTATTATTTCATTGGCCGGAATTGTAGTAAATAATGGTGTGGTACTATTAGATTACGCGCAATTATTAATAGACCGAAAGAAAGGTGAATTAGAAATAGACCACGAAGATTATTTAGACAAAGAAACTTTATATGAAGCTATTGTAAAAGCTGGTGGCGCACGTTTAAGACCCGTTTTATTAACCGCAATTACAACCATTTTAGGTTTAATTCCTTTAGCAATTGGTTTAAACATTAACTTCTTTACTTTATTTTCAGAATACAATCCGCATATTTATTTTGGAGGAGATAACGTTGCTTTCTGGGGACCGTTAGCTTGGACCGTTATTTACGGTCTACTAATAGCAACCTTTTTAACATTAATTATAGTACCTGTTTTATTCTTCTTAATTACGTTATTTAAAATGTGGTTAAAAAGTAAAATAGCTCCTAAAAAAGTAATTTTGTAAAAAGAATTAAATATATTTTAATATTAAAGGGATGAAATTATTTAAATTTCATCCCTTTTTGTATTTTCGAACCAATGATAAAAAAGAAGTCTTTTACGGTTGATGAACTAAAACGAAAACTAGAGAATTATTGCGTTTATCAAGATAGATGCCACAAGGAAGTAGAGCAAAAAATGCGCGAATACAACTTGATTCCTGAGGCTAGAGAAATGATTCTTTTAAGTTTAATGAAAGATAATTTTTTAAATGAAGAACGTTTCGCTAAAAGTTATGCAAGAGGAAAATTTAGAATTAAATCTTGGGGAAAACAACGTATTGTAAGAGAATTGAAGTTTAGAGATATTTCTGCTTACAATATTAAAACAGCCCTTAAAGAAATTGATGAGAGTGAATATTTAAAAACTATTTATAGAATTACAGAAAATAGAAATGAAGTAATTACAGAACCGAATATTTACAAAAGAAAACAGAAATTAATTGGGTTTTTAATGCGTAAAGGCTTTGAAAACGAGTTGATTTATAAAGCTGTAAACGAGGTAGTTTCTTAGACACCTATGTTAATCGATTATTTTTCAAAAACACCATAACCATCACTAATTTGTCACTTCGTATTGAGAAATCCCATAATAGTGATACCACAAAACTGAGCCTCAACAATTGTCATCTCGAAGTATTGAGAAATCTCATAACAGTGATTACACAAAACCAACAAAACTTTAT
Source organism: Polaribacter sp. Z014 (assembly GCF_023555435.1). Classification (NCBI taxonomy): domain Bacteria; kingdom Pseudomonadati; phylum Bacteroidota; class Flavobacteriia; order Flavobacteriales; family Flavobacteriaceae; genus Polaribacter; species Polaribacter sp. Z014. The sequence goes on along the minus strand of NZ_JALCZP010000009.1, from coordinate 90,826 downwards.
GTGATTTCTCCCAAAAGGGTCGAAATGACAAAACTGTGTGCGAAAAAACTGAACGCAAAAGAAATCCCAACAATTGTCATTTCGACAATAGGAGAAATCCCATATCAGTGATAACACAACACCAACCAAACCTTATGTGATTTGTCTCTACGTTAGAAGAGACAAATTGGGCGTTAAAAACCACTACAAATCTATAACTTAGAAGATGTTACAGACATAGATAAACTCTCATAATAATTTCTTGTAATAACAAAATACTTGCAAAAAAATCTAGCCCTCATTGAAACGGCATCCTTTTTTCTTTTTCTGAAAAAAGATATAGTCTTTCGACACTGCTCAAGATAAATTCCAAGCAGGAAATAGCTTCTAAAGCTATTTATTAAATCTTGTTAAAAAAATAGAATCACTTTTTTTCTTGGCAGAAATAACTGATTGTATATCATCATTCGGAATTTCTACAGACAAAACATAGTGTCTTATTTTCCATATATTTTGTTTTTTCTCTAAAACTCCAGACCCTCTACAGGTGCCCATCCAAGTAGTTAACAACTCATCGAACCAAACAAAATCTTTAGCATCATTCACATAAACATTTCTTTCTAACGACTTAAAAGACCACGCTTTGCCCTTATCAAAATAAGGTTTACTAAAGTTTGCAAATTGCATTTTACTCCAATTTTCCGTTGCATCTGTTCCAATAAAAACAGAAATGCTATCCATTTTCCCAAAATAACCTTCAAAATCTGCTTCAGAAGCAGCTTTGTGCCAATCATCTAAGAAGGTATTTACATTGGTTTTTATGGATAAAATAGTTTGCGCTGCTTTAATTTCTTTTTTTTCAACACAACTCATAAAAGACACAAAGACCACAAAAACGCTAAAGAAATTTTTCATCTTTTTTATTTTTCCACTTTTTCTACTTGTTTCTTAGAAACACGTAACTTAGGCTTTATCCTAGTCTTTTTTATTGAATCTTCTACGTGCTTTTTTAAGTTAATAGATTTCTTGGATATGCTATCCATTTGCGTAGAATCTATACCAATAAAAGCGAATTCCACATCTATTTCATCTTCAAAACTTTTTTTAGCAAGAATGCTATTAATTTTAGAATTAACAGATGAAAAAGCGGCTATTGTTTTGTCTATTTGTAAATTAACTTCTTCTGACGTAATAGCGGGTATAAAGGTTAAATCTGCCAAACGCAAGGCCTCATTATTTAACACATCTATTCTTGTTTGAAAAGGAGGATTGTTAAAAATTGCTGGTTTTACACTATCCTTTAAACTTATTATTAAATCCCTCAATTCTAAAGCATTACTTAAAGCCTCGTTAGGAGATACTTTTTGAAACTTCTTTATAAAAGAATTTACTGATTTTAATTCTTCCCAATTTTCTACCTCTTTTTTATAAATAGGTTTTACATTTTCTACAGAAATATGCTGTTTAGAAATACTTAATTTAGGTGTTTCTTGGGGTGTTTTAATAGTTTCTTGCTTATTATTACTACAAGAAAATAAAATGACTAATATAAATAAGTAAATAATTTGTTTCACGAGTTTTTATAATAAGTGGTAAAAATACACATTTTAAGAGCATCTGTTATCAATTTAAGAAAATTGTAACACAAGGCCTTATTTATACTAAAAAAATAACTTTGTAAGATATTCTTTTTTTTTCGTCTATTTAAATAAGTAAAAATTAAGACTTTTGTAACAAAGGTTACCAATTGTTTTAAGTAATAAAAATACATTTGTATAAAATATTAGAAGATGAAAAAAATCATTGAAAAAAGTTTAGAGAACGCATTATCATATATAGAGTATAGAGGTTTAGTAAGTAATTTATTAGCAGAAGGAAAAGCTACAGGACCTAATCAATCTGAAGATTTAACAAACTACAGCTTGTTAAACGATAAAAGAATGAAGCGTTTAGATAAAACCATAAAAATATCTGAAGAAACCATTGCAGAAATGCAAGAAATTAATGAACCACAAACTTGGTTGGTTATTGCAGAAGGTTGGTGTGGAGATGCTGCACAAAACCTACCTGTTATAAATAAAATTGCAGAAAAAAATGATCTTATTACGCTTAAATTAGCTTTAAGAGATGAGAATGAAGATTTAATGAACCTGTTTTTAACCAATGGCGGTAAATCTATACCAAAATTAATTGCTTTAGATAAAAATAATAACGTAATAAATACTTGGGGACCTAGGCCTAGTGAGGCTACTAAAATGGTTGCAGACTATAAAGCAGAACATGGTGTTATAGATGCACAGTTTAAACAAGACTTACAAGTTTGGTATAACAAAAATAAAGGACAAAGTTTACAAGAAGATTTTATCAAACTTTTTAAAAAGTCCTTAGCATAAGAGTTCTAATTAAAAATCAAAATAAATTTAAAACCGCAAATTAATAAATTGATTTGCGGTTTTTCTTTTCTGTATCTTTGCAGCGAAAATTATATAAAAATGTTTGTAGATTATTCCACAATTACCGAAAACGCAAAAGTTTGGGTATACCCTTCTAGCAGAAAATTCTATCCTAATGAAATTGAAGGAATTGAAAGCAAAGTAAAAGAATTTCTAGAAAACTGGAAATCTGACGACGAAAATTTTAAAGTTTCGTACAAATTTCTTTACAACCGTTTTATTGTACTATTTGCTAATAGTGAAAATTCTAATTTAACAAATGCAGATGTTGATGCTTCTGTTTCTTTTATTTTGGGTTTACAGCAGGAATATAAAGTAGAATTGTTAGACAAAATGAATGCTTGTTTTAAACAAGGAGAATTTGTGCAATACAAAGATTTAAAAGACTTTAAAAAACTACTTAAAAACAAAGCTGTAACTGCCAAAAGCATCATTTTTGATAATTTAATTACCACAAAAGTTGACTTTGATAACAATTGGGAAATCCCTATTGAAGAAAGCTGGTATAACAGATATTTATAATATTTTATTTTTCTAAAATCTCGGCAATGTTGGGCTTAAAATAATTAGGCCCTTTTAAAACTTTGCCATCTTCTCTGTAAATAGGTTTACCATCTGCACCTAATTTACTCATATTACTACGTTGAATTTCATTGAAGACTTCTTCTATTTTATCTTGCATTCCATGTTCTATAATTGTTCCACATAAAATATATAACATATCTCCTAGAGCATCTGCAACCTCTACCAAATCATTGTTTTCTGCTGCTTCTATATACTCTTCATTTTCTTCTTTCATTAAATCAAAACGAAGTGTATTTCTATCTTTACCAATATTTGCAATTGGTTCTTGATTCATGTTTAATTTAAAAGCGGTGTGAAATTTAGTTACTGCTGCTATTTTGTTTTTCATTATGTATAAGATTTTTATAATTCTTTTGGTTTAAATTTTGGTTTATGATATTCTGTTTTTAGAAGTTACTCTAAAAACAATGACATTCTTCTTTTAATTTGTAATTTTACAAAATAGAATTTTGTTAATTTTAGTTAGACAATATATAGAATCTTTCTGATAAAATAAAAGCTTCTTGTTTACTATTAACTCACAACTTATAAAGAATACAAATTATGTTTTTAGGTGCTTATTTTACTTCAGGAAGAATCGTTTTTATGATTTTTTTTATCATTGCTTTTACTGCCTTAATGATTTATAGTTACAGAAAAGATATTAAAAATCACAAACGTTATTATAAAGATACCGGAATAAAAGTACTTATGTATGGAGGAATCATTATTGCTGTTTTTATAGCAATCCGCATCCTATGGGGACAATAGATTGATTTACAAATATTTGTAATTTATTTTAACTCAAAAAAGCCTTGTTAATCATAAATATTTTATATTTTTGCTGAATTAAAACATATAAAAACGCAGTATTTAAAATATTTATCTGTATTTTTATCAATAGTTAGAATTACATAATCATTTAACCCCCCAACAAATGATACAAAAAAACAAATACAATATTATTGTATTTTTCGGAATATCCTATCAGTTAGCTACTGCAACTCCTGTAGCTATAACGGATAATTACGATATTAAAACATACACTACATTTACTACTAACAATATAGACCTGCTTATTAATCACATAGGCCTAAATAAATTTTTTCAGTCGGTTACTCGTTTTTATTCGAGTTACCCCCGTTTATTATAGACCACAAAAAACAAAAAATATGGCAGTGTTTAAAACAAACCTCTGCCTTTAAATAGTTCATATAAATATTAAAATCATTTAATCCCCCCTACAAATGGTAAACACTAAAAAAAACAAGACTTTTATAATAAATCTAGTATCCTATCTACTAATATTTTTATTATTCCTTTTATTATTCAATAAGTTTGCTGCAGCAAATCCTGAATCAGAAAAGAACAAACATTATACTAAAACCAATACTACTTTAAAGATTGAACCCTTAAATGCATCTGTTAACGATGTAGATTTTGATATAAATTGATTGCCCATAAAAAAAATGACCTGACAACATATAAACTTTTTTATTAAAATCATTTAACGCCCCCTAAGAATGATATCCCCTAAATACAATACCTATAAAATAGTTATATTCTTTCTACTTTTCTATCAATTTACAGCAGCACAAACAGCTCCTATAGCATTAGATGATAGTTATGCTACTAAAACAAATTTAGAACTAAGAATTAACACTCCTGGTTTATTAAGTAATGATACAGACAAAGATGATGATGAACTAGAAGTCATTCGATTTTCTGTGAGCGGTAGTACATATAATGTAGGAAACAGTATTAGTTTACCTGAAGGAACAATTACCATAAATGCTAATGGTAGTTTTGTTTTTATACCTACCATCAATTATAACGACTTTACTATTGTAGTTAACTATACAATTTCTGATGGAACTTTTACAGCATCTGCTAACCTAACTATAAAAATCATTAACTTATATCCGCCAAAGGCACAAAATGACAATTATACAACAGAAACAAATGCAGCATTAAATATTGATGCTCCGGGCATCTTAAATAACGATACTGATAAAGATGAAAACTTTCTAACAATTACAGAATTTAAAATAGATTCCGTTAGTTATAAAGTTGGTGAAAAAGCTAAATTTAATGAAGGATCTATTACCATAAATGCTAATGGTAGTTTTTCTTTTATTCCTACAAAAGATTATAACAAGAGTATTCCTACAATTAATTATACGGTTTCAGACGGAACTTTTACAAGTACAGCTAACCTAACTATAAAAATCATTAACTTATATCCGCCAACCGTACAAAACGACAATTATACAACAGAAACAAATGCAGCATTAAATATTGATGCTCCAGGGATCTTAAATAACGACACAGATAAAGATAAAAACTTTCTAACAATTACAGAATTTAAAATAGATTCCGTTAGTTATAAAGTTGGTGAAAAAGCTAAATTTAATGAAGGGTCTATTACCTTAAATGCAAATGGTAGTTTTTCTTTTACTCCTGCAACAGATTATAACAATAGTATTCCTACAATTAATTATACGGTTTCAGACGGAACTTTTACAAGTACAGCTAACCTAACTATAAAAATTATCAACTTATATCCGCCAGATGCAAAAGATGATTATGATACTGCAAACATAAACACTACTTTAAGTGTTCATAACCCTGGGGTATTAATAAATGATAGTGACCAAGACAATAACGCCTTGTCTATTATTAATTTTATTGTAAACGGCAAAACGTATAACACAGATCAAACAGCTACATTTACAGAAGGAAGTATCTCTTTTAAACCAGATGGTAGCTATTCTTTTATCCCTGCTAAAAACTACACGGGTAATGTTCCTGTAATTAAATACATCATTTCTGATGGAACTTTTACAGATGCTGCTAATTTATATTTAACAGTAGAACATATCACTAACTTATTAAAAATAAAATCTTTATCTAGTTGCAACCAAGGCTACACAGTAGACGGAGTCTATAAAATTAAATATAACATAACGCTTAAAAACACAAGTACAGCTAGAGATTACCATGCAGAAAACCTTATAACCAACATCAATTTAACAAATGATTTAAATGCTATTTATGGAAATACATGTGTTGAAAAAATAGAAGGAGTTACTGTAAGCACCACTTCCGTTCAAGATTTTGTAAACAACCCATATCCTTTAGATTTTGATAATGACGCTATAAATAATGACTTTTTTACTGCTTCATCAAATGAAATTTTTAATAAAAATGCCATAGATAATTTTACTTTATACCCAAGACAATCTATAAATATTCAGTTTTGTGTAACAGTAAACCCTTTTTGTAATGGCAGACCAAACCCTACTCCATCTGGTTCTGGAATCGATTTTAATCATGTTGTAGATGTTACCTCTACCATAGGAAACGATACTGCGAATGTTTTATTAACAGATTTTCATACTACAGAAGCTATTCTAGCAGGAGGTTTATATGTGCCAGAGCCTAAACCTAAAGTAAACCCAGACGGAACTTTTGATTACACCAATAGAGTAATCTTAACAAATGAAGGAACTGCTACCGCAAACAATATTAATTACAATATGGGCTTAGGTGATTTTTTAAACAAGTCTATTGTTTTTAAAGAACTTAAAGTTACTCAAATTTCTGGGCCTAATGTTACCGTTAATAATTCCTATAACGGAGACACAAACACTAAATTATTAATGCCAAATAACACTCTTGCTCCAGGGGAAACTGTTATTTTAGAAATCTTTTATTTAACAGAACCTTTTTCTTCTTCTAGAGTAAATAATTTTTATCAATTAAATCGTTCTCAAACTCAAGGCGGTATAGATGGGTTTGATGAAACAACAACTTCTAGTAATAAAAGTTACTCTTTTGTTAATTGGTCAGATAATTTAGGAAATCATTTAGATAGATATTACCCTTCTAATTCACCTACAGCGCCTGTTTCATCATCATTACAATGCAGTTGTTCTGCTTCTAGTATGGTTTTTCTTTTTAATTCTTTTTCTGGAAATACTAAAACAATTTCAGAAGTAAATAAACTTCCTAATGGAATTTTAGAACACCAAGAAATTACGTTTCAACTTACCGTTAAAAATACTAGTGAAATTGTACAATTAGAAAACTTAAACCTACAAGACGACTTAAATAAAATTTGTACTGATAATATAGTTTCTGTTAGCCTTCCTTTTATAGAAAACTCTACAGCAACCACTAACCCAACATTAAACCCGGCATATAACGGAGTTTCAGATATTAATTTTTTTGATGGTACTTCTGGTATATTAATGCAAGGAGAAACAATTACAGTTCAATTTACAGTTGTATTTTATGAAGACTGTATTAACCCCAACACTTCTAGTTTTACAGCAACAGACCCATTAAATGTAATTATAAGTTCTTCTGCTTTTGTACTTGTAAATGCCTCAACGGATACAGATAATGACGGAATTACAAACTTCGTTGATATTGATGATGATAATGATACCATACTAGATATTGATGAATATAACGGATTAAATCCTTTAGATGATCATGACAAAGATTTAACACCTAATTACAGAGATACAGATTACGGAGTTGATGCCAATAATGATGGTATTGTCGATATTTTTGATTTTGATAATGATGGTGTTCCTAATCACTTTGATTTAGATAGTGATAATGATGGAATTTTAGATATTGTAGAAGCAGGAAATAGGGCAGCAGACAAAGACCAATCTGGTACAACCAATAATTTTGTAGGTAATAACGGACTAGATAACACTTTAGAAAACACCGACACTGCAAGTACATCTATTAAATACACTATTCTAAATACAGATGCAAATGGTTCTCCTAACTTTATAGATATTGATGCAGATGCAGATGGTATTGTAGATAATATTGAAGGACAAACTACCGCTACTTATAAAGCCCCTAACGGCATTGTTAATACTTTTGGTATAGACACAGCATACCCAAATGGAATTACTCCAACAGACACAGATCGTGATGGTGATCCTGATTATATTGATTTAAATTCTGATAACGACATTCGTGATGATGCTATTGAAGCTTGGGATGATGATAATGATGGAGTAGCAGAAACTAACCCACTAAATTTAGATAGTGATAATGATGGCTTAGACGACGCTTATGACAATAACAAAATCCTAGTAAACCCAACAAATAATCAAGATCCTACCGATTTTCCAAACAACGATGACCCCGATACAACCGAAAGAGATTGGAGAGAAATTATAGCAATCGACGTACTTATTGATAACGTTTCTGCTATAGAAGGAAAAGTTTTAGAATTCACAATCTTGCTAGTTAAAAAGACTGATCACTCTAAATTGATTCAAAGCGCATCACCAATTACAATTAGTTTTACAACAGAAGACGGTACTGAAACCGCAAACAAATACAATATAGCAATCGCCCCTTATGATTATGAGCAAGTAACATCAAAAATGTTAAAGATACCTGCTTTTACAGATACAAAAACATTTACAATAACCTCTTTAGATGACAATATTGATGAATTAGAGGAATTATTTACTTTAAACGGAAAAATAATCTCTAACAATACCATTAACACAGAAATAAGTGGTGTTGGTACTATTTTAGATGATGATGATGCTCCATCTATAAGTATGAATGATTCCGAAAATAAGGAAGGTGAAGATTTAGAACACACAATTAAACTAAGTCATCCATCTTCTAGACCTATTTACATAGATATCCATACAACCGACGGAACCGCAATTAGTCCAGAAGATTACCCAAGTTCTTATAAATCTGTATCTATTAACGAAACGACAGATCCTGAGAATGCGAATACAGAAACTACGTTTAACATTTCTACATATGTAGACTACATAAACGAACCAGATGAGTTTATAAATGTTTTAGGAGTTGTAGCTTCTTCACCTATAGGAACCCAAGATTTAACAAAAACCGGAACCATTTTAGATATTAATCAAGAACCCAAAATTATAATAGATGATGTAACAGTTATTGAGGGAGCTACTTTGGTATTTACAATTTCTCTTATAAATCCAGATTCTGATGAACCAATGCAAAACTCTTTACCAATCAATTTTAATTTGCAATCGGTTAATGAAACAGCAAGTGATTTAGAAGATTTTAAAATGTTATTTACCAACGCTACAATCCCTGCATTTTCTACATCTATAACCCAAAAGATACAAACCATAGATGACTCTTTAAATGAAGATACAGAAACCATGCGACTACAAGTAAGTATAACATCTACAGATGTCTCTAATATTTCATCAATCATATTTGGAACTGGAACTATAAAAGATAATGATTATCCAAACCTATTTTCGCCAAATGGCGATGGAAAAAGTGACACTTTTGAAATTGCGGGTATTGAAGAGTATCCTAACTTTAAAATAATCATTATGGATCGTTGGGGAGGTCAAGTATTTAATTATAATAACAACGGAAAGTCAAATCCTCTTTGGTGGGATGGTTGCAATCATGGAAAACCTGTTACAGAGGGTATTTATTATTATTCTTTAAACTACAACGACGGAATTACCAAACCTAAAAAAAGCTTTATTCAATTAATAAGATGATAAAAAACAACCCCCTAAACAATCTAAAAATTGAATATAGGCAGCTTTATATAAATGCCTTCATCTTTCTTTTTTTTACGACCATTAATTACGCACAACTAACACCACATTATACACAATATTTGTATAACATGCAGGTAATAAACCCGGCTTTTGTGGGTTCTAAAGCAGATTTAAGCATCTCTTTTTTATCGCGTAAGCAATGGGTTGGTGTAGAAGGAGCTCCAGAAACTAGAACCTTTTCTATAAATGCAAGGACAGCTGCTGGTTTAGGTTTTGGAGTAACCGTAATAAACGACAAATTGGGTTTAGCAAACAGCAATAATATAAATTTAGATGCTTCATATACGCTTGCCATATCTCGTTACGAAAGATTATCTTTTGGTTTAAAAGGTGGTATTACTTTTTTTAATAACAACTATGCAGGAGGAATAACTCCAGACAATGAAATATATGCATCTAATAACGGTACATATGCAAATATAGGTTTTGGAGGATTGTATTATACTGAAGAGTTTTTTGTAGGATTATCCATTCCAAATATTTTAGATTCCAATCAATTTAAAACCCTTAAAAACCTCGAAAACAATTTTGGAATAAAACATAATAATTTTTTTTTATCAACAGGTTTTATATATGATTTGTCTGAAAACTTTAAACTTAAGCCTTCAACAATTGTAAAATACACACCTAGCTTGCCGATGTCAGTTGATTTAAATGCTAATTTAATTTACAAAGATAAGATTGAAACAGGATTATCTTATCGCTATAAAGAATCCATCAGTGCATTATTTGCTATAATTATAAATAAAAAATATAGGGTGGGGTATTCTTATGATAATAGGTTAGCAAGTTATGGAAACAACTTAAGCTCTCATGAAATTATAATTCGTTTCGATTTAAATTTAAATAGAAATACACGTTGGTTATTTCATAACCGTTGTTATTTTTAATAAGACAGTATTCTACAAAATGATTGATTAAATTCATTTGATTTAACTTATCTACATAAAAAAAATATTTTTTTATTTTTCTTTTTTTTTTAAAATCGGCTCTTTAAAGAGTCGGTTTTATTTCGCTTAAATAGTATGATAAATAAAAGCCAAATAAGCTGCTAATAAAAGAATACCATCTTTCCAATTTAAACGATATCCTTTTGGTATAAATACCAAAGGAAGTACTATAAAAGAGATCCCTAACATCCAAAAAATATCACTGGTTAGCAATCCTTGGTCTTTTACTGCAACAGGAGTAATTATAGAAGTAATTCCTAAAACAGCTAAAATATTAAACACATTAGATCCAATAAGGTTTCCTAAAGAAATTGCTTTTTCTTTCTTTAAAACAGCTATAATAGACGCCGCTAGCTCAGGTACACTTGTTCCTATAGAAACTACCGTAACACCTATTACACGTTCACTTACACCAAACTCTAAAGCGAGAGAAGTAGCTCCTTTTATTAATAATTCAGATCCACCCCAAAGCCCTATACCTCCTATAACTAAAAACAAAACCACCTTATACAACGGCAAAGGTTCATCATCTTCTGGTAATTCATCTATTACAGCTGTTTTTTGAAAACGCAAAAGGTATACTAAAAAGATAATTAAAAATGAAAACAAAATAATTCCTTCATTTCGAGTAATTACATGATCACCACTTAAGAAAAAATACAAAAGAAGCGATGCAATCATCATAACAGGCCAATCTGTTTTATAAAAACTCTTTTGCACTTCCATGGTTCCTAATAACAAGGTAATTCCTAAAACCAAACCTAAATTGGCAATATTAGAGCCAATAACATTACCTAAGGCTAAATCTGAAGAACCACTTAAAGCTGCATTAATACTTACAATTAGTTCTGGTGCAGAAGTAGCAAAGGAAACCACCGTCATACCAATAACTATTTTTGGAATTTCTAATTTTAAAGATAAAGCAACAGCCGATTTTAACAACCAATGTCCCCCCAAAATCAACAATACTAAACCTCCAATTATTAATAAAAAATTCATGAATTATAATTTTTAGCGAAGATACATTTTTATCACTCTTAGAAGAAAATAAAAAATGAAAAGCCAAAATTTCTAAATTTTAAAAAGGCACTTTCCTTTACGTTTTAAAAATTCAAATAAACACGCCTTTACAACCTAACACTTAATTACCTAAAATAGCCTTAAAACTTACAATTACAAATATAATTAAAGCAAATATGGTTACATATTAAAACTAATTTACATTAAATGATTACTAATAACAAATCAATTTAATTAATAAATACTACTCTATTTGGTAACGAGGCTGCAAACATTATATATTGATAAAACAATTTCGAAATTGACACAAATTAGTAACTTTTAAAACCCAAACTATGATGATAATTATTTTAATTAAATGTATAACAACGCTCTGTGATATTATATTTCAACTTTTATTATAACAAAAAAATAACAAAACTATATATGCAGAGAAAAAAAAGTAACTTACCTTTAAACAACTCAATCTTTAAACATTGAGTTGTTTATTTTAGTAAATTTGATAGCTAATTTACGACCAATGAAAAAACAAGTTTTTAAAATACTTGCAAAGATTAATAAGTTAATCTTACCTTCCTTTACTAAAAAAGGATTGGATATCTCTAAAGCATCTAAAATTCAACTAGCTATTATTGGATGGAGAGCTTTTACAACTAAAAATTCATTAACCTAAAAAACAATATTATGTCTGAAGATTATACCAAAGTATTTACAGATAATTCTATCATAGTACACAGATTGCATACCTTATTAATTAATGCAGATATTAAATCTAGAACATCCGATCGAGTAGAATCTGGAAGATTAGCTGGTTTTGGTGTTCCCACAAATTCGGTTGAATTATTTGTCTTAAAAACAGATCTAGAAAAGGCCCAACCAATTATAGATGCTTATAAAATGAAAATAAATTCATAAAAAACAACAATTATCTTTCCGTATTCAAAAAAGCACACTATATTTGCACCCGCTTAACGGCCATGTGGCGCAACTGAATAGCGCACTTGATTACGGCTCAAGAGGTTGCTGGTTTGAATCCAGCCATGGTCACCAATAAAACCAGTACTTTACAACATTTTGTAAAGTACTGGTTTTTTCATTTGCAGATTATTTGCCTACAAAACAAGAATTTAAACACCACAATGATTTAACAATGTAGTTTTACCAGCTCCTAAAAATCCACTTAAAACAGTTACTGGTAATTTTTTTATTCCCTTTATCATTATTATTTTATATTTTGAATGGGTTATTTATCTAAATTATCGTAATTAATTATGAGCTTTAAGGCTGTCTGCAATCGCTTTTTCTAAAACAGCGGGTTCACTACCAGCACCAATGGTTAGTAATTTAGTCCCTGTAATTGGTACGCCTTTAAAAGGTCTTACAAATACTTTTCCGTCTGGTGTTCGCTCAAAATAAGTGTATTGCGCCTCTTTAGCTATTTGCACGCAACCTTTAACCCTAAGTATACTTTTAGGCAATTGTTTACAAATAAAATCGATACAATCTTTAGATGGTAAAACAGGTAAATCTATAGAACAGGAAGACCAATGTGCTTTTTGATGCGCTAATTTATCGACCACATTTTTAGAAGGTAAAAGAATGGGTAACAACTCAACGTCTAATGCATCCAAAGTGATAATTTTAGCAAAAGGGTTGTGCTTTTTTAAATCTTTAATTACCAATGCTGTTCTATTTTCTGAAGCTCCATTAAGATGAGTCAGCACAATTAAAGAGGAAACTTGTATTTGATTCGCTTCTAAATCATTATGTTCTCCTCGTTTTTGCCAATTTTGTACATCTACCACAGAGATTTGTATCGGTGGTAAAAACCGATTGTTTACACCTACTCCTAAAAACTCCATAAGCGAACAAGCATCTGATGTTCCGTTGGCTTCAATTAAGGTAATTCCGTTTTTTCTAACAGGAATTCCGTTTACATAATTTCTGAGTTCATGTATGCCAGTGCAACAAATACAACTTCCGGTAAGCGCTTTTAGATATTTATTATCTACTTTTTCTAGAAACTGCTGTACATCCATATTGGCATTTTCATAATCATTTAAAATGACAAAAGGATTCCATTCTTTTTCAGTAAAACGATCTATTAAATAATTTAATAAGGTAGTTTTCCCTGATCCTAAAAAACCGACAATGGTAATAATTGCTTCCATATTGTAAAAAATGCTTGTGCTAATTTATGCTTTTAGTAGATTTAATGTATTCATTTTATCAATAAAACCTACAACATTCATTCGAAAAATACCCTAAATTATATTTTCTCTTGAGCGATAATCTTTAAGAATTCATTACGAGTTTCAGCTTCTTCAAAACAACCTCCATACTCTAAAGTGGTTGTAAAACTGCTTTGATCTTTAATCCCTCTAGAAGAAACACAAAGGTGCTTTGCGGTAACAGAAACAATTACATCTTTGGTTTCTAAAATAGTTTGTAAGTCGTTTAAAATTTGAAGCACAAGCCTTTCTTGCACTTGCGGACGACGGGCATAATAATCTACCAATCGATTTATTTTAGACAAACCTATTACTTTATCTTTAGGAATATAAACCACATTTGCATACCCTATTATCTGTAAAAAGTGATGTTCGCAAGCAGAATCTATGGTAATATTTTGTTCTACCAGCATTTTTTTATACCCATATTTGTTTTCAAAAGTGGATAATCTAGGTTTATTTATTGGGTTTAGCCCATAAAACAACTCCTTTACATACATTTTTGCAACGCGATACGGAGTGCCAGACAAACTATCATCAGTTAAATCTAACCCCATTTCTTCCATGATCTTTTTAAAATGATACTGGATGTTTTCTATTTTCTCATCGTCACTTTTATCAAAAGCATCTGCACGTAAAGGCGTTTTTATACTCGTTGAAAAATGATTATCTCCTACGATTTCTATTTGTTTTTTATTTTTCATGTACACAACATTTATCGGTTTTACATTGGCAATATTTTCTATTATATGTGTGTAAAATAATCAAGGCAATTGCCGGTATATAAATTGCGCTTTCTGGTATAGAAAGCAATGTTATTTTTTCATTAATAATCACTACAAAAAGCAGCAACCAACTAAACCACAAAGAAGGTTTCATCCAATTATTTGCGGTGGTTTCTGTGGAACGATAAATAGCTAAAAATGAAATGACTAAGAAAAAATAGTCTATAAATTTCCACCAACTAGGTGCAGTTGTTGTGCTACAACAAGCAAGAACACTACTTTGTGCAATAAATATAAAAGGTGTTGCAACACAATGCATCAAACAAAGTGAACTAGCTATAGCACCTATATGATCTGCTTTTTGATTTGTAAATGTCATATTTAATAATAATTTTATATCCTTACGTTTATCTAAGTTCCAACACTATTCCTCAATCTTTATATCTACAGAAGTTCTAGACTGCCAACCAGTTTTATCCGTTACAGAATATGCACAATGATAATCTCCAGTATCTATATCATTTGGAATTGTAATAGCAATATTAATTTCATAACTAATTACCTCTTCGTCTATGGAATAGTTTTCTATAAATATGAATGGATTTATAGATTGTTTTATATCTCCTAAACTACATTCAGCTACTTGGTCATCATGTGTATGATGGTCAAAATTATGGTGAATATCGATGCTATAAGCAGCCAATGCCTTATTATCTGTAACTTTAGCTCTAAAACTATAGGTTTCTCCTCTTTTTAATACGGCACAACCTTGCGGAAATCCTTCGTTATAATTGATGCTTATGGTTGGTTTCTCTTCATCTTTATCAATATTATTTTCACTAGAACAAGAAGAAATTAGTATTATAAATGATAAAATATAAAAATGTTTTAATCTAAATTTCATGGTAATTCGATTTAAAACCGCACAGTATAAATAAATACTATGCGGTAAATTTTTATTTAATTAAGCAGTAATATCTATATGAGTTTCATACTCTTTGGTATTTCCATCTTCATCTTTTACTGTAAAAATGATATGATACTCGCCAACAGGAGCAGTTGCAGGAACATCTATATGCTCATGAAATTCTACAGATGTTTGTTCGTGGTAACTTCCTGAAAATTCTTGTTCAAAATCCCACTCTACCTCTCCAGCCCCAACAGTAAGTCCGTGTGCATGAGCATCCACAGAAATACTATGAATACCATTTACAGCATCAATTTTAAATTCTGCATGAAAATCATCGCCTCTAGCGACAGTAGTATCAATAGAAATTTCACTTAAAGTAATAACATCTAAAATTTGAATATATCCATCTACTTCTGTGCTATTTCCTAACTCATCTACAACTAATAACTCTACATGATATTCTCCTGCAGGAATATTTGTAGGCACATCTACATGTTCATGAAAAGTAGGATTAATTACTAAGTAGTTTGTATCTGTAAATACTTGTTCAAACTCCCATTCTACTTCATCATCACCAGCAACTAAGTCATGTGAGTGAATAGAAAGTGTAATACTACTTACAACAGCTTCTGCCATAATTTCTGCTTCTAAATGAATGTCTGATCCTTTATAAGCTACTTGATCTGTGGTATGTTCACTACCTTCTCCATACTCAAAACCGGAGATTATCGGGGCATTTAAATCGATATTATCATCACTACTACATGATTGTAAAGTAATTCCGACAAAAGCGATAATTGCTAAAAATTTAATACTTGATTTCATCATTTTGGTTTTCATTTGTTTTAATTTTAATTGATCATTGATTTTTCGATTAATTTTAAAAAGGTATGGTTAGGGATAACGATAGATTTCTACCTGCTTCTGGCACATCTATCAATCGGTAAAAACTGGTGTGATTGTAATATTTGGTATTAAATACGTTATTCAGTTTTACACGCATTTCTATGGGAGTCTCCTTTTTAAACACATTTATTTCTGATGAAAAAGACATATTTAAGACTTGATAACCTGCCGTTTTTTCTTCCGGAGGAACAATTTCTTCTTGAGATGCAGTTATTCTATAATCTGCCACTAATTGCGGCTTTTTAAAAAATAACAGTTCTTTAAATTGATAATTGGCAGATAATAACCCCGATAATGGCGGTGAAAAAGGCAAAGTAAATCCTTCTTTTGGTCCGCTTGTTTGTCTAGAATACACATACTCTACAGAAGCATCTACTTGCAAGTTTTTATTAAGGGTGGCATTTGCTCTAAACTCTCCTCCTATTCTAAAAACCTTGGCTTGGGTGTATTCATAAATTTGTAAGGTTTCGTAATAATTAGAAGTCGGATTTAAATAAATATAATTGTCAAAAAAGTTTACAAACGGACTCACACCTACACTAAACCATTTTGTAGTATGATCTATATCCAAATCTAATTGATATGATATTTCTGGGTCTAAATCTAAGTTTCCTCTTTCATAACGATACATGTGATAGTTCACTCCATCAGAAGCCAACTCATTTGCCAAAGGCATTCTAAAACTTCTACCTACATTTACTTTATACGTTGTGTTATTGTTGATATAACTCAAACCCAAAGAAGCGCTTAAATTTCCAAAATTCAACACTTTATCTTTCGCCCTTTGTAAAAAAACAGAAGATGTAGATCCATCGTTATTTTTGACGGTTGATGGAAACCAATCTTTATACGTTTTGGTATCTAACAATCCGTAATCATAACGCACACCTGCTAAAACGTGTAAATTATTATTGATTTCAAATTGATCGTATCCAAATATACCCGCTGTAAAACGATTGTATTCTGGAATTAAAAATCCCCAACCATCAATAGTATTATCTTGATATTCCATATTTAATCCAACAACCATATCGTGTTGATTGTTAGGTTTAAATACATCTCTAACATTTAAAGAATAGGTGTTTTTATGAAATACACGTTCTTTTGTATCTGACGGTTTTGGCATATAACCATGCGGAACAGGTTCTGAATGCTCTTCTCTATGATTATTTTGATAACCAAAATCGAAATGCAACGTAGAATTGTCTTTCTTTATAGACGTATTGTTGGTAATTTTAAAGTGATTTACTTTATGAAAAGGTAAATCGATATCTCTACTAGAAGCATCATAATCGATACTAGAAGTTCTTACTTCTAAACCATGCGCATTTGCAAAAAATCCGTTTTTTGTATTTACGTTGCTAAAAACAGTTTCCGATGTAATTTTATCATCAATAAAACCAACACTTACACTTGCATTTGCCTCGTTACCTGCCGTGTTTCTTAAATTATTGTCATGTAAATCAAAAATGTAATTTTCATAATTAATTTTATCCGTAGGCACTTTGTAATCTCCATAATCTCTATAAGTTAATCGTGCGCGATAAAACCAATGCTCTTTTCTAGATTCAATTCCTGTAGAAATTCCTACTAAATCATTATTGGTTTCTCCCAAAATATTGACTTCCCCTTTAAAAGTATTTTCTAACGGAATTTTATTGGGTTGAATATCTACAACACCTGCAATTGCATCAGAACCATACAATAAAGAAGCCGGACCTTTTATAATTTGTATATTTTCTATTCCTTGCTGATCAATTTCTAAACCATGATCGTTTCCCCATTGTTGCGCTTCGTGCTTTATGCCGTTTTGCACTACAGCAACTCTGTTAAATCCTAAACCTCTAATAACGGGTTTCGATTGTCCGGAGCCAATATTAATAGTGCTAACTCCAGGTATTTTACTCAAAGTCTGCATCAAACTATTTTCTCTATTATTATTGAGAAACTCTTTAGAAACCGTCTGAGAAACAAACGAAATTTCTTTATTTTTTCTTCCTTTAGACTTGCCCAACACTTTAATTTCTTCTAGCAGTGTAGAAGACTCTTTTAAATAAACAGGAATTGAAATTTTCGCAGATTTAACTTGTACCGTGACAGTTTCTGCATCAAAACCAACATGAGATATTTTAAAAGTATACGTTCCTTGGTCTACATTATTGATGCTGAACTCACCTGTTTCTGATGAAATTGAAAATAGATTTTCGCCAATAATATTAGCACCTTCTATAGGTTGTAAAGTCTTGAAATTTAACACAGATCCTTTAATTTGATAAGAATCTTGCGCAAACGCAATAGAGCACAAGCTAAAAGATAGCCAGATACTCAATATATTTTTAAACATAATTGTATACTATAAGATTTGAAAAAATGCTCTTAAAATAGAACCATCACAAAATCTATACACCGCTATATTTTAAGGATAAAATCTAGGAACTTTATCAACCTTAAAATAAATAGTTTACTAAAATTACAGCTAAGAAAAATGATGCTAGTTATACACTTTCTTTGATAATGATTATATAACATCATCCAAAAAAATTTATAAAAAGCGAGTTAACTCTTTTAAAATAGTTAGTAATAAAATGTATAGAAAACTTATACCATAAAGGGAGGAGGTCGAGAAAAAAGTTCTCTAGGAATAGCATTATTAAAAATAACACTTCTGTAGTTTATTACTATTTCTTGCTGAATAAAAAAATCAATATTTTTAATTTCAAGATCACTAAAATCTGGCGCAAGTGTTGGCGTTAAATTATGAACAATCGCATGATCACATATAAGACAATATGCAGCATGTTCTTTATCATCTGTATGAGACAACACATGAAGCCCTGCCATTTTCATCGATAGAAAAAGTACAAGAAACAGGTATGTAATATTATTTTTATGGCGACTTAGCTTCATTAAGCTATTAAAAAATCTAAAAAAAGAGATAACTATTTTATTAAAATTAACTTAATGCTTATAGCATTTCTTACTCTTCAATAATTTCCAATTGGTATAATGAGCAAAAGCAATTAAAGAAGCTCCGATAACTATATTTATAACCTCAAAAAGCTCCGATAAATTAAGTCTCCCTAAAACTACAAATAGAAACCCAAAAATAGCATAGACCAAAGGTTTTACATTTTGATGTGTCTTTATATAACTTGGCCACAAAGAAATTAAAATAAAAAAAAGTCCGAAACTAATAAACGTACCTTCAATATATTTATTCCCTAAAAAATGCAGACTACTTAAAGATGAAAATGAAAGAATTAATGGTATTGCTGCACAATGCACTGCACAAATTAAGGAGCTTGAAAGCGCAATAATATCTATGGTATTGTTTTTAATTTTCATTTAATTCTATTTTATAGTACTTGCAGTCATTAATAAAACATTACAATACCACCTATTAAAGCAACAAAGTCGCATTACAAGTTTGCAAACATATTATATTTTTTATAATATTGCAATAGAATCGCATTAATTATTGCAAATAAATCGCATTAAGATGAAAAGAAGAAGTACTCCTACAAAAGAAGCTGTTTTAAATGTATTAACAAAAACAGGAAAAGCAATGAGTCAGGATGCAATTGAAAAGAAAATAAATATTGACATCAACAGGGCTACCATTTACCGCGTATTGAATCGTTTTTGTGATGATGGAATTTTACATAAAGTGGTTGCGGAAGACGGTAAACAGTATTTTGCATTATGTTTAGATTGCGATAAGGAACATAAAACAGTGCACCACTTTCATTTTAGATGTTTAAAATGTGATACCATAGAATGCTTGCCGGGTGAAGTTAATTTTTCAGTTCCAGATAACTATTTGGTTGAAAATGTAAATTGTGTTTTAACCGGAACGTGTAAAGATTGTTCTTAATTATTTTTCATTTACCTTTTTTTAATCTATGAGCTCTAAACTATTTCGATTACTAAAATTAAAAAACAACAACTTTACGCTCAATTTTAATTAAATTATTTCTCTACTTGATAAACGATTTAAATATTAATATTCTGCTGATATATCAAAAAATATTAATTTCTTATTTCTTTCTATATAGCGATCTTTAACAAAGAAAATTCCATTAAAAAAAATCCTATAAACAATAATTGTTTAGTGGTTTATATTTAACAATCCTTTAACTACAACCTTTTAAAGCATCCTCTAATTTCGCAAATCTAAACCAACAAAATATGAAATATTTAATACTTACAACCCTTTTAATTACATCTTTAATAAGCACAACCAAAGCACAAAGCAAACCTGCCTATCAATTATTTAAAAATAATGGAAAGACTGCTAATTACAACAAAATGATTAAAGATCTTGCTGATAGTGATATGGTGTTTTTTGGCGAATATCATTACAATCCTATTGCACATTGGATGCAATTAGAAGTAAGTAAAAGCTTATTTGAAATAAAAGCAGACTCATTATTCTTTGGAGCCGAAATGTTAGAAAGCGGAAATCAATTGGTTTTAAATGAATATTTATCTGGATTGTACCCAGAAAGTAAAATGATTCCTGAAATGACACAAATGTGGAATAATTACAGCACCGACTATAGACCTTTGGTTGAATTTGCTAAAGAGAATAAGCTGCGTTTTATTGCTACAAACATCCCTAGAAGATACGCTTCTTTAATTAGTAAAAAAGGAATAAGTGCTTTAAAAGAATTAAGCCCTGAAGCACTTGCATTGATTGGTCCTAATTTAGAAACATATTTTGATCCTACTGTAAAAGCATATGCAGAAATGGCCGATAATATGGGTGGACATGTACCTCCAAATATGCTTAACATACAAACAGCACAAGCCGCAAAAGATGCTACTATGGCACATTTTTCTCTTAAAAACTTTAAAAAAGGAGATTTATTACTTCATATAGAAGGTTCATATCATTCTAATTACAACCAAGGAATTATGTGGTGGATTCATAAAATTAAACCTGCATTAACATTAAAATCAATTACAACCGTAACAGCATCTGAGTGGAGTGCATTAACTAAAGAGCAAAAAGCAACCATAGCTAATTATATCATTGTTGTTGCAGATAATATGACACAAACAGAAAACTAATTGTTTAAATTTAGTATTTCTTTTTAATGAAAAAATCCCAGAATAATTTCTGGGATTTTTAGTATCAATAAAAAAAAAAGGGGGACAATAAGTTTAGTGTATTTTATTTCCTTTCTCATCAAAATACATTACATCTCCAAATTTTTCTAGCGTCCCTTTTAATTCAGAAACTTTACCTTTAATATAAATAACAGATTTAAAAGGATCTATATATTTTTGAGACATTGCCATAATATCATCTACATTTACCTCATAATATTTTTCTACTTTACTTTGTAAATAATCATCAGGTAAATTATAATCATCTTTTTGCATGGCAAACGTAATATATGGTATTGGCGCAATTGCATTTAAAGATCGTGTATAACGACCAATTAAACTGTTTTTAGCTATTTTTAAATCTGATGCGCTTACTTTTCCATTTCTTAATCGCAACATTTCTAAAATAATGTTTTCTATTGCATACGCAGTTTGATTATTACGTACACTTGTACGAACAGTTCCTGTACCACCAACGGCAGAAGCGCCAACAGAAGATCTAATAAAATAACAAAGCCCTTTATCTTCTCTTAAATTTTTATATAAATAGGATAATTGACTTGCTCCAAAAATTTCATTTAACACCTGTAACTTAATATCATCTTTAAAATAAGTATATGCATCCCCTAAATGCCATCTAAAAGAAATATCAGACTGAACTGCATTTGGCGCATCTACAACCACTATTTTCCTTTTTTTAATAATAGAAGTTTTTTTATTTATAGGGCTATTCTTAACATAAGGTTCTCCAGATTTCCAAGCACCAAAATAACGCATCATTAATTCTTTACATTCTTTTTCTGTAAAATCTCCAACAACTACTATTAAAGAATTATTAGATACAATTCTATCATTTTTAAAGTTTTCAATATCAGAAACTGTTAAACCATTATAATTAGCTTTCACTTTTTCTTGAGTTTCAATAACTTTCTTCTCATTGCCAAATAACAAGGAATCTATAATTTTTTCTATCGAAAACTGTTTTTTAGGTGTATTTACTTTTGATATTTTCTTCTTATCTTTTTCAATCTGTTCTTCATGTTTTTTTTGAATGTAACTATCAGTAATAACAGGATGTAATAGCGCATCAGCATAAACATCTAACAACATATTTACATCTTGCTTCATCCCTTTTATTGTACCACCATTCATACTGGCATTTAACATGGCTCCATAATATTTGGTTATAGAATCAATTTCTCCGTTAGGATATTTTGCTGATAGTTTCTCAAAATATGCTGAATTTAAAATTTTCTTTTCTGCAAGCTTTGTTTCTTTATCATAACCTGGCAACTCTATATTTACAGATATTGTAAATTTTGGATACTCTTTTACAGGAGCCAAATAAATACGAAGTCCGTTGTTTAGCTGTATAGGAATTAATTTACCTACATTTAATTTTGCAGGCTCATCTGCTTCTGGAGGCATAGAACGATCTACTTGTGCAATAGCCTTAAAGCTAAAACAAATAGCAAATATTAATATATAAATATTTTTCATTTTTACTAAATTATTCTGGGTGATAAACAATTACTACTTGATTCTTTTTATCTAAATATTTTTTAGCAACTCGCTGAATGTCATCAGTTGTTACCTTATTAAAATCATCTATAAGATTTCTAATGTCTGATGTTTTATTATATAAATGATAATAATTAGTTACCTTATCTGCAAATGTTTCTGCATGATAAAAGTAGTCTACATGAGCAGATTCGAATTGCTTTTTTACTTGTTGCAATACAACAGCATCGACAGGCTCATTTTTTAAAAGCGTTATTTGTGCTTCTATTTTTTCTAGTAAATAAGGTTCACTATTTTTATTCTCAACATTTGCGGTAATACGCAATGTTCCTTCCTTTTCCCAAAAATCAACTGAAGATTTAATACGTTTAATAATGGTGTCTTTCTTTAAATTTAGATGATTTTCAAAATAAGAGTAATTACTACTACCAGATAAAATAGCATTTATTATTTGCATCGCAGGAGCATCTGCATCACTTTGTGACATTAACGGATATCCTACTAATATAGATTCTTCTTTTAAGCCTTTTACAGTTCTTTCCGTATGTTTTTCGACTCCAGATATTCTATCAAATTTTATAGGTCTTTTTATCTTTTTCCCTTTCGGGATATCTTTAAAATAAAGCTTTATCCATTTTTTAGTTTCTTTAATATCAATATTACCAGCAACCACTAAACAGGCATTATTAGGAATGTAATAAGTCTTTAGAAACGCATCAAAATCTTCTTTAGAAGCAACATTAAGGTCTTCCATAGAACCAATCATATTATGTCCGTAAGTTTCATCAGAAAATAGTTTAGACATCATTTCAAAGTAAGAATTACCCAATGGTTTACTATCATAACGCATTCTTTTCTCTTCCTTTACAATCTCTCTTTCACGATTAATACCTTCTGGCGTAATTACAGGGTGTAACATTCTTTCTGACTCTGCCCAAAGCCCCAATTTAAATTCGTGTGCAGGCAATAATTGATAATAATAAGTTACATCATAATTGGTATATGCATTGCAATATCCACCAGCATCTAAAATAATTTTCTCAAATTTTCCTTGCGGAATATTTTTTGTTCCATGGAATAAAAGGTGCTCGTAAAAGTGTGCATATCCTGTTTTCCCTATCTCTTCATTTTTAGAACCTACATGGTATTTAGTCCCAACAATTACATTGGGTTCGTTTACATCTTTATGAAGAATAACATGCAATCCGTTTGCTAAATCATATTCTTCAAAATGAACATTGTCCAACTTTTGCCCACAAATAACCAGTGGAATAAAAAAGATGAATACTTTAAATAATGACTTCATTTTTTTAATTTAAATTTTATAATAATACGAACTCTTTATAGCAGAAAGCTTGTGTATCCATTAAAAATACAATTTAAGCCCAACCACTAAACTTAGATAATCATCGCTTTTTGAAACATAATTAATTGCTTCGTTAGATAAGCTTGTCGCTTGCCAATAATCACCAGTAAGAGAACATTCTAAGGTATTCTCGTTTTTAAGTTTTACATTAAAACCTAATTTGGTGTTTAAATTAAAAGAGCTGGTTCCTGTATAATCTGCAACGCTATTTCCAATCCAATCTACATAAATGTTGTTGGCTGCATAAGGGTTATGTTGCATATCTAAAACATGGTGATATAAACCAGAAACATTTGTAAAAAATGCCACTTTTGTAGAAACATCTTTATGCAAGCCAAGAGCTACTTTAGGTTCTAAAAACTGATAATCGAATTGATACGCATAGTTTAAATCTAATTGTTCTACATTAGAATAATTTACTCCTAAGCTCACTTTATTCAATAACTTTTTATAGAATAAAATGTTTGCCTCAGTTTTAAAATTATAGTTTGTAGCATTAAAGTTTTTAGCATAATAAGTACCTAATTCTTGCCAAACTTTCCCTTTCCCTTTTAAATATTCGGCATTTAAATTAATAGATAATAAACTATTTTTTTTATACTGATTAAACACAACATTAAATTGTTGATTTAAAAAGCTATACTTCGTTAATTCATCATTCTCTTCTACTCTTACAATGTTTTTATCTATCCATCTTTCTGCACCGTATTTGGTTGCACTTTCTACAGATAAATCCCAATTATTTTGTTTAAAAAGCCAATGCAATTGTAATTGAGGTATTACTCTTTTGGTTTGAAAGCCGTTGTCTATATTTTTTATATAAGACCCTAAACCCGTGTTTAAGTAATAGTTTGCAGTAACCTCTGTATTATTTTCTGGAAACTTATTTCCTAATTCAGAATCTGTTTTAAAAAACTCTGTACTTAAAGCTAAACTCAATAAATGTTTTTCGTTAAACTGATAACTTGCAGAAAGCTTCCCATTAATTTTTAAAGCCGTTAGCTCATTTCTAGTATCTGTTTTTCTAAAATAAAAATTGGTATCATAGTTTAAATAGCCTCCTAAACTTAATTTAGAATTTACTTTATGAGCCGCACTTATTTCAAAATTATAATTCTGATGATTCCATAAACCTGTTGTTTTTTGAAAAAAGTAGTATGGAGAATTATACTCCGAAATTCCGTAGGTTAAATTATTTTCTACATCTTCAATTCTAGTATTTAAATATTCTAGGCTACCATAAAAAGTCCAATTTGTATTTTCTAAGGCCGCTAAAGAAGCTGTTTTAAAATACAATCCGTTTTGTTTTTTATATTCTTGCGGATGTCTTAGTTTTCCTTCACCATACAAATATTTTGTGGTTCCATAAGAAAACTTTGTAAGATTAGATTGATTGATTAACGATGGAATTTGAAAATACCTGCCTTCAAACAATTTAAACTGAAAATCTCTCTCAATAACAGAAAGACTATCTATTGTTGATGATTGCGCAAAACTACTGAACACACAAAATAATAAAGAGAATGTTAAAAACACTCTCTTTATTGTTACACGGTTTCTTTTTTTATTTGTTATAACCATATTTATCTGGAAAATCTATTGCTTCAAAATCTATAGTTGAATTGTTTGTATCTAATAAAATAGTTCTACCAAAACGAGCAGTAGCTACTTCATCAATTTTTCTTCTATTACTTAAACCTGTATATGAAATTGCTCCATCAGCATTTAAATAAGTAAAACCACCATCTATAGAAGAAGGCATACGTTTAAAACCTACTGCTGCTGAATTTTCTAAAATATCTACGCCATCTACAATATTTTCAATAGAAATTTTCATTACTTTAAAGGTAGAAGTAGATCCTGGTTCGGTATAATCTACAATAGCAGAAGCATCAAAAGTTGCATCACTGTTAACTAAAACAATACTTCCTGGTGTAGACAATCTAAAAAAGTTAGTCCCTTCAAATATATAAGTGTTAATCATGTTTGGTACCGCTGGGTTATCAAACTCAAAGAAAGAATTTCCAGTACGCCCTTGTGCTTCTAACCAATCTATAGAATAATGCTCTAAAGTTGCATCTGTATTATCTAACTCTCCATCTGGATTTGCACTTGCTTCCTTATAATTAATAGCGTTTAATGCAATTACAATACTTTTACCAGCAGCTACAGGGTAATCTGTTCCTGTTCCTGGTATTTGACTCATTACATCTGTATACACATAATTTTCATCAGTTAATACCGAATAAACTGAAACGTCTCCTGTTCTACCAGAATCTCCAAATAGATTCGCGATATACATACCATCCGCATATAAAGTTTCTGATGAGTTATTAAAGATTTCAACAAACGAATCTTTAAACAAAGTAACATAACCAGATCCAGATGTGTATATTTCTTTAATAACCAAACCACCGTCTTGGTTAACCGCATTTACTTCTACTGTTGTTGCTACAGTTTCTTGTCTTGCAATTATTATATTATTTGCAGTACCACTTAAAGTATATTCATCTGTAGAATGTGCTACTACCGCGGTATAAGTTCCTACAGGAATATCAGAAAAAGTTGCCAAACCATTTGTATCTGTATTCATTGTTAAAGTAGAATTATCTATAGTTTGTGTAATTGTTACATCTATATCTGTTAAGGATATATCACTAAGACCACTTGCTAATGTTACTTGAACTTCTAAATTTCCTAGATTAGGAATATCCTCGTCGCTATCACAGCTAACTATTACTGATATTAATAGAAATAATGCAATTAACCTTGTTAAACTTACTCGTTTTAAATTCATTTTTTTCATGTTGTTGTTGTTTTACTGTTATTGATTTATTTTTATTTAATTAATAAGGTTAAATTAAAACCTACTGATATTTTATTATTCAATGTTCTTCTACTTCCTAAAAACTCATAAGTTGGGTTGTTCCATGGAGCGTTATTGGCGTAAAA
Source organism: Polaribacter sp. Z014 (assembly GCF_023555435.1). NCBI lineage: Bacteria > Pseudomonadati > Bacteroidota > Flavobacteriia > Flavobacteriales > Flavobacteriaceae > Polaribacter > Polaribacter sp. Z014. Next base: position 63,520 of record NZ_JALCZP010000009.1, on the reverse strand, counting down.
ACTAAAAGAATGTCCTTGTTTAGTTTCTTTACGTATCTGCAAATTAAAATTGCTGTAAAAAGGAGTTGCTGTTGTGGTATATGAATTTCGATCTCTTTTTAAGTCATCAAATTCTGGATCCATTCTATTTTCTTCAGGAATTTCTATATAAGTTCCATCTATATCATAATATGCAAACGGATATAAACCTACACCGATATACTGGCTACTTTCCTTAAAGTTTAATTCCGCTGAAAGCGTTAGCACAAACCTTAAAGAAGGTATATGCTGAATTAAAGTTAAAGTACCAAAACTTCTAATTGCCTTTGTTAAATTATTTTCATAAACACCATATCTTACAGAATTGTCGCCAACAACATAACTAGATTTATCAATATCAAAACCTGTATTTGTTACCACACTTTCTAAATAACTATATCTAAAATTAAATTGCGTATTGGTTGCCTTTATTTTCTTTGGACTTATAGTGGCTTCTACCCCATTGGTAGCAACGTAATAATTGTTATTCATTACACTTACCGTTCTTGGTATGTTATTTACCTCTCCGGTAGGCTCAACTGTTGGTTGCACTCCTATTGGCGCATCTATTACTTCATACACAGCTTTTGGTAATAATAACAACTCGTCTGTTGTAGAAATACCTCTACGCATGTCTTTCTTAAAATAGGTGAAATTAAAATTCATAAAAGAAGGAGACCAATCAAAACCAACTTCCTTCAAATCGGAATAATTAGGTTTTAAATGCTCGTTTGTAGGTTGATAAACATAGGTTGTTACAATTGCTAAACGTTCGTCTGGATTCTCTGCATAATATTGAAAATTGATATAATCTATGTACGATTTTCCTGGGTACAATTGCACCATTGCCGGAGCTTTGTAAGAAACTCCCCAAGCTCCTCTAACCTTAAAATTATTATGTTTTGATGAAAAAGACATACGTGGAGACAGCAAATTATAGCGTTCTAACATGTTATCATATCTAAGTCCTAAATTTAATTGTTGGTTAGATGTCTCACCAGATCTTTTTATAATTGTTTGATGATAAGCAGAAAAGGTTTTAGAGGCCGGAATTTTCTCAAATGTTGCAGATCTACTCCCAGCAATATCTTGTGTATGCGCAATATTACCAGTAGCAACTCTACCGCTACCTGTATTATCATCAAAAGAATACTGCAAACCAGTTTCAAAATTAAAATCTAAACTCTTATAACTTGCATTTTGAGATGCCTCAATTCTTCCATTTAAATTGATGGGTTTACCTTTAATATCTCTAGTTTGATTAAATGCATTCGGAGAATAGTTGGTATTATAAGTTCCGCTTTCTATAGATTCTATAATAGGAAAAGGTCCGTTAATAACATAAGTATCATAAAAAGAATGTTGATTAACAACACTACCGCTAAAATTATAACTTACTTTTCCTAAAAGTGATGAACGAAAATCTCCAGAAAGCGTTGCTTGATAAGAAGTACTTTTTACATCTGCTTCATTCTTAAAAACTTCTTCTGGTTCATGACGATTTCCATCATCTGAATGCCCAATTCGTAGAGAAGTAAAATGATTCCATTTAACACCTTTAAATACGGGTAATTTCCAACGCAGTCCTAAATTAAAACTTTGATAAAATAACTTACGTTCTGTTGGTGCTCCTGAAGAATAAGCATAAGATAAATCTGTATTTAAAACACCTAATTTATTTAACTCATATCCTTTAGCAACAGATGCTTGGTAATTTGTAGATGAAACATTAGCAGAAACGATATAAGGAGATTTACCAACTTTACTTTTTACTAAAATTCCACCAGAAGATAAATTCCCATATTTTGGTGATGCAATACCTGTAATAATTTCTACAGATTCTACATTTGCTAAAGTTATACTTCTTAAATCTACACCACCACCAACAACAGATTTCCCACCATCTAAAGTAGATGAATTTTTTGTTTGCATATTTGCATCTGTACTAATTGCCGCACCATCTAAAATAACAGCAGTACCAAAAGAGTTTACATCAGAACTTACTGCACTTCTTAAATTAGCTTGTTTTGTAGAGGTTAAGTTTGTTTGTTCCATTTTATTACCAGGAATTAAACTTAACACATCGCCTAAGTTCATTGCCTGAACTTGTTTCATTGCTTGACTTCCTATTTTATACGTAGATGTTCCTTCTCTACTAACTGTCTTTTTTGCAGTTACTACAACCTCATCTAAACCTAATAAATCTTCATGAAGTATAATTTTAATATTAGATAAATCTGATTCTAAAGACAAATCAATTTCTGCTGTTTTATACCCTAAAAGACTTACATTTAATATAAAATTTTTATGAGGTATGGTCATCAAAAACTCACCATTTTTATTCGTAAAGGTTCCGAGGTTTAAATCTGTAACAATTACGTTTACATCAGAAAGTGGTCTTTTGTTATCGTCTATAATACTACCTCTAACATCTATTTTTTGAGAAAAATCTATTTTTTCGATAGCAATCGTATTATTTTTAAGTAATTCTATGTTATAATATCTTTTAGGTAGCGCTTTTATCAGCAAGGTTTTTGCTTTTATGGTACCTTCTTTTAAATGCATAGGAGAAACACCCTTAAACATATCTGACCGATAAATAAAAGTATAATCTGTTTGTGCTTGAATAATGTCGAATATTTGATCTACAGTTACGGTTTTATCCTTATTTATTTTAATTTCCGCATTTTGAGAAATAACGTCAATTGAGGTAAAACTAAACACTGTAGAACAAAATAATAAAAATACTGTCCTCATAATAAAATTTTGAGTTCGCTTTTTGAGCCACTCTTGAGTAAAATTAATTTTCATAAATTTGTAAAGTATTAGTTATTCTTTTAATTAATATTTCTTTGGGGATAAAGCGATGTACTTTGAGCGGTATTGACTTTATCCCTTTTTTTTTATTTTAAAATTATTTTGCTATCGTTTACGGTATAATTTAAATTAGAGCTTCTTTTAATCGGAATTAAAATTTCTTCAAGTGTCATTTTTTTACTTAAAAGACCATTAAACTTAATCGTTTCTAATTTTTTATTTTCAAAAACAATATCAACATCATACCACCTAGATAAAACTTTCATAATTTCTTTTAAAGTTTTATTTTTAAATGAAAAAGAACCTAACCTCCAAGCAGTTTCATTGTAAATATTAACCGTTTTTATAGCAATTTCTCCTGTTGATTTACTAATAATAGATTGTTGCCCTACTTTTAAATTATCTTTAAAAGCAAAATTACTAACAGCTACTTTTCCTTCTGCCAAAGTAGTATATACACTTTCTTCGTCTTTGTAGGCTTTTATATTAAACTCTGTTCCAAAAACTTCTACTTCTTGTAAATTAGAAATAACTTTAAAAGTTGCGCCATTATGATTTTTACTTGACGATACATCAAAATAAGCTTCTCCATAAACCAATTCTACTTGCCTAGTTTCTCCTTTTTTAAATACTGTTGGATATTTTAATTTGGTTTCAGAATTTAACCAAACTTGCGTTCCATCTGCCAACGTAATTTGAAACTCTCCTCCTCTTGGAGTCGTTAAATAATTATAAGCTATTTTAGATTCCGTCTTATTTGTTTCAACTTTATCTTCAAGATTAATTATTGTTTCTTGCTCTTTTTTATAAATAATCTCTTCTCCATTACTTGCTACCGTCTTATTATTATAAACTGTACCTGCTTCTAAAATAATATTAGATCCATCATCTAATGTTAAAGTTGCTTTATCTACACCAGATTCTACAGTTGTTACAAATGTGTTTAAAACCTCTGCAGGTTGTTCTTTATTATCAAAAACATATATGTATGAAAACATAAATACAACCACTGCCGCTGCTGCATATCGAGACCAAACGGGGAGAATCCTTAATTTAGATTTCTTTTTAGAATCAATAGAATGCCTTATTTTTTTATAAGCAGCATCTAAATCTGGTTTATTCATTGCGCTATCTATATCATAAGAGGTTTTTATGTATTGCTCAAATGTATTTTGATTTTTTTCCTTTTTTAACCACAACTTAAGAGCATCCAACTCTTGGTCTGTAATTGTATTGGCGATGTATTTTATTATTATTTTCTTCAACAGATTGTCTGTTTTATTAAATTTATATTAACATTACGTTGATTTTACAAAATACCCTTAGCTAAAATCTAATTATTTTTATCATATTTGTTTTTTTAAAAAAAAATTAACCAAAACAATTTTGAAAATCCCTATAGAAGACTCTATACTAGCTATTAATATTAAAAAAGATGATGAAAAGGCATTTAAAACATTATTTGATCGTTACTATAAAAAACTAGTAGATTATTCCTTCAGTTTTACGCACAATTTGCAAGAAGCAGAAGATATAGTGCAACAAACCTTTATAACCCTTTGGACTAATCGAAAAAAAATAAACACAGAAAAATCAATTAAAAGTTATTTATACAGAATTACTCAAAACAGTTATATAGATACTTATAGAAAACAAAAACATAAGGAGAGTTTTTTTGATGAAATTAAAGAACGTGCTTTAAGCAATAGAATTAATGATGATGATGATTTAATAGAGCAGCGAATTTCAAAATTAAAAATTGTAATTGAATCTTTACCCGAAAAATGTAAAGAAATTTTAAAAATGAATAAATTTCAAGGACTTAAATATAAAGAAATCGCAGATCAATTAGATATATCTGTTAAAACAGTGGAATCTCACATGCATACTGCCTTTAAAAAAATACGTAAAGCTTTTAAAGGTGACGATTTCTTTTTATTTGTTCTCTATAAAATTATTTAATTAAGATTCTTTTTGTTAAAAAGAATCCTTTATTCAATTTTTAATACTCCGTTCTTATTAAACTTCTCTAATTTTAATTACTATACCTTACTAAAAGAAAAAATCCATTTTATGAATCAACATATAATCTAGCTCTTTTAATAGTTTTGCAAACATAACTAATTATTTTTATTTAGACTTAATTTAAATAATAAAACTTTTACGCATAAAAAAGACCTTGAACAAATGTCCAAGGCCTTTTCGTCTAACCAAACTTAGTATAAAAACTAACTACTACTATCTTTAAGGATCTTTTTAGATCCGTATATCAATCCCAAACTTATTAGAAACAACATACCTATTAAATTATCTATAGGTAAACCCGGAGGTGGTGGTGGTCCTGCAGGCGGTGGAGTCATTGTTTGACCAAAACCAAAAACCGGAACCATAAAAACTATTACTATAAGGGTAATCTTTTTAATCATATTTATTGTTTCTTATCTATATGACTCATATTAGTTATAAAAGTCACTACAAATAAAAAATAAAATTGCCTTTTCTGTAAATATTTTCGATGAATGGTACTTTAATGGAGGTATTGCTTAATCATTAAGCGATGTTCAGGAATGCTCTTATCGTAGTTTTCTACTAATAACTCTAGTATTTGCGGGGCATTAACACCAATTTCTTTTTTATGCTGATATCTTGATACATATAAATTATAAATATCATTATTTTTTTCAAAAATTAAAAAATGGGTATCATTTAATTCTGTGAAACTAATTTCATTTCCAGAAAAACTATCTGATCTATCTAAAAAGAAAGGTGAGAACTCGTAATATTTAAAAACATTTTCCATAAATAGATATTTTTTTGAAATTAATTCTTTTCGATTATACCAATTCTGCAGACAAACCTAATTGTAATAATTTAGAACATCTTGGTTCTAAATCTTTAAGTTCCCCAGATTTAACCGTGCATTTTCCTTTATAATGAACCAAGGTTGCACATTGCTCTGCTTGCTCAAATGAATGATCACAAACACTAACTAAAGAATCTATTACGTGGTCAAAAGTATTTACATCATCATTATGTAATACTATTTCATGCTGAAAGACTTCTTGTTCTAAGACATTAACCTCTTCTTGTATTTTTTCTTTTGTACTCATAATCACAAAATTACAATTTATTGTATTTTAATGCAACCCAATTATTTCTTTCTATAACAGTATCTAATTTTAAATTGTATTTAGAAACTTCTGCATCTATAATTGGTATATCTTCTTGATAAAAACCACTTAATAATAGAATTCCATTATCATTAAAACAATTAGCGTACGCTTGCATGTCCATCAATAAAATATTTCTATTGATGTTCGCAATAATCACATCATATTTTTTATTGATTAAAAGGGAAGCATCTCCTTCAAAAACCGAAATATTTTTACAATTATTTCTATCTACGTTTTCTATTGAGTTTTCATAACACCAATTATCAATATCAATGGCGTCTATTGGGTTTGCTCCTTTCATTTCAGCAAAAATTGCTAAAATTCCGGTTCCACATCCCATATCTAATGTTTTTTTACCTTCTAAATCTAATTGCAATAAATGTTGCACCATCATGTGAGTTGTTTCATGATGACCTGTACCAAAACTCATTTTTGGTTCAATTACAATATCATATTTTAGATTTGGATTTTCATGAAATGGTGCACGAATACTTACGATATCTTCCACCTGAATAGGTGAAAAATTCTTTTCCCATTCTGCATTCCAATTAGTTTGTGCTATTTCACTGTGGTTGTGCTCTATAGAAAACTCTTCTGAATTTATGACAAAAATATCGTTTAAAATATCCGCATTCCAATCGTCTTTTTGAATGTAAGCCGTTACTCCGTTTTCATTTTCAACAAAACTCTCAAAACCAACTTCTCCTAATTCTGCAATTAAAATTTCTGTTGCTGGTTCTTTTGGGGTTACTGTAAAATTGTATTCTATATATATATTGTCCATAAACTTCGTGTAAAAAAAAATGCATCGAGATTTTAAAATCTCGATGCAAATTTATTGTAAATATCTTTAATTACGATGCTTAAATAGCTTTAATAATTCCTGTAAAATCATCTACATTTAATGCTGCTCCACCAATTAAACCACCGTCTACATCTGGTTTAGAGAAAATTTCTTCTGCATTTGCAGGTTTTACACTTCCACCATATAAGATAGAAACAGCATCTGCTACTTCTTTATTGTATTTTTTAGCTACAATACTTCTAATAAAAGCATGCATTTCTTGCGCTTGTTCTGCACTTGCAGTTTCTCCTGTACCAATTGCCCAAACTGGCTCGTATGCCAAAATAATGCTTTTCCAAGCATCTGCTCCTAAATGAAATAATGCATTAGAAATTTGGCTTTCTACTACTGCAAAATGGTTTTCAGATTTTCTATCTTCTAACAATTCTCCAAAACAAAAAATTGTTTCTAAATCATTTGCTAAAATAGCATCTACTTTTGCTGCTAATGATTCATCTGTTTCATTAAAATAAGTTCTTCTTTCAGAATGTCCTAAAATAACCGTTTTAATTCCGATTGCTTTTAACATATCTGCAGAAATCTCTCCGGTATAAGCACCATTTTTAGCTTGGTGCATATTTTGAGCAACAACTTCAATTGCAGAACCGTCTGCTGCTTTTATTGATGCCGATAAGTTTACAAAAGTAGGAGCAACAATTACACGAGTATTTTTTAATTTCTCTTTTTTAATTGCTTTTTTTAAATCTTTGATAAGTTTTTTACTCTCTTTCTTATCATTGTTCATTTTCCAGTTACCTGCTACTATTTTTGTTCTCATAATTCTTATTTTATAACCTAAAAGGTCCTTGTTAATGTTTTTATTAATTTGGATGTAAATTTAAGAAATGAAAAGACAAAAAACACATAGAAAAGCAAATAGTTACGATAACGTTTTTTCTAAATAATTTGAAGTACATAAAAAAGACTTTATACTGCTATCTATGCGTAAAATGAATCTAATAAACTCCTTTATACGATCAATCAAAATCTTTAAACGAACCTAGAATCTTTTAATTTCGCAAAGCTTCTATGATTGCATTATCGGAAGCTTCTGTAGCTTTAAATAAGGATATCTTTCCGTTTTCATTAACAACGACATATCTCGGAATCCAATTAAGATTTAAGAAACCAACCAAATCTCCCGTTTTCATTCCTTTTGGTAAATTGTAATGTTCTCCAATAACATTGTAACGTTTTACACCTCTTTTCCATGAACCTTTTTTCTCATCAACAGATAAAAACAAATAAACTACTTCTGGAAACTTCGCTTGTAATTCTTTTACTTTTGGCATTCCTTTTATACAATCTCTGCACCAAGAAGCCCAAACATCAATTAAAATATTTTTCCCTTTATGTTGATTGATAACTTCTTGAAACGTAGCAACCTCATCGTTTAAATTATATACTTTTTCATTGAGCGCTTCTTCTGAAAATTCGGTTGGTTTTTCGAAATTACAACTCACTAAAATTGATACTAAAATTAGAAATAATATTTTTTTGAACATGAATTATTTTTTATTTTTTGTCATCTAAAATTTCCAATACTTACAATTAGACACTTTATTTAAAAACAAAAATACCTACTTTTGCGTAACTTTTACAAAACAAATGACAACACAAGAACTTATTGCCCAAATTAAAGAGAAAAAATCATTTTTATGCATTGGATTAGATGTGGATTTAAACAAAATTCCAACGCATCTTTTAAAAGAAGAAGATCCTATTTTTGCCTTTAACAAAGCAATTATCGATGCCACGCATCATTTATGTGTTGCCTACAAACCTAATACTGCTTTTTATGAAGCCTACGGAATAAAAGGATGGAAATCACTTGAAAAAACGATTCAGTATTTAAATACAAATTACCCAGAGATTTACACAATTGCAGATGCAAAACGTGGAGATATAGGTAACACTTCTACCATGTATGCAAAAGCTTTTTTAGAAGACTTAGCGTTCGATTCTGTTACTGTTGCACCTTATATGGGAAAAGATTCAGTTGAGCCTTTTTTAGCTTTTAAAACCAAGCATACCATTATGTTGGCTTTAACATCAAATGAAGGTGCTTTCGATTTTCAAACCAAAGAAGTAAATGGTAGAGAATTATATAAAGAGGTTTTAGAGACTTCTAAAGGATGGAAAAACTCTGAAAACTTAATGTATGTTGTTGGTGCTACAAAAGCAGAATATTTTGCAGAGATTAGAAAAATTGTTCCTAATTCTTTTCTTTTAGTTCCGGGTGTTGGCGCACAAGGCGGAAATTTACAAGATGTTTGTAAATATGGTTTATCAGAAAATATTGGCTTACTTATTAACTCATCTAGAGGTATTATTTACGCTTCTAAAGATGAAAATTTTGCACAAAACGCTGCTTTAAAAGCCGAAGAATTACAACAAGAAATGGCAACTATTTTAGCAAAATAATTACATGGAATTTCAAGACCAAATAGCACGAATTTTAACGTTTGATAAAACGCCAAAACGTATTATTAGTCTTGTACCTAGTTTAACCGAATTATTGGTAGATTTAGGCTTAGAAGATGCTATTGTTGGCATTACAAAATTTTGTATACATCCTGCTCACTTAAAAGAAACCAAAACAATTGTTGGCGGAACAAAAAGCATAAATATTGATAAAATAAAGGCTTTACAGCCTGATATTATACTTTGCAACAAAGAAGAAAACTCAAAAGAAATTGTAAAAATCTGCGAAAAAATTGCAACCACGCATGTTTCTGATATCTTTACGGTTGATGATAATCTAGCGCTTATAAAACAATACGGACAAATATTTTCGGTAGAAAAAAAAGCCTCAGAAATTATTCAAAAAATCAATTCTGAATTCGCTATTTTTAAAGAATTTATCAAAAACAAAGAAACAAAAACAGTAGTCTATTTTATCTGGAAAGATCCTTGGATGGCCGTAGGAAATAACACTTTTATTAATCATTTGTTAGCATTAAACAAGTTTGATAATATTTATCAAAATAAAGAACGTTATCCAGAAATCGATTTAGAAGAAATGAAACTAAACACAAACCTAGATTTCATCTTATTGTCTTCTGAACCATACCCTTTTAGGAAAGAACACATTTTAGAAATAGAAAATTACACGCACCAAGCAAAAGCAGTATTGGTTGATGGAGAAATGTTTTCTTGGTATGGAAGTAGATTAATTAAAGCTTTTGAATACTTTAAAAGTATTCATTAAAGTAATCGTGATATAGTAGAGATACCACAATTAAGTATAAAAAAGAAAGGCTATTTAATTAAAAATAGCCTTTCTTTTTTATCATTAGTATTATACTATTTAACGTATCCTGTATTCTGAAACATTAAATTATTTGTATCCATTTCTGCCTGAGGAATAGGTAATATTAATTCTTCTGCATCAAAAGACAAAGCACCAACATTTTTTTGAGTTCTCTTTATATCATCAATTAATTGACCTTCAAAAGACAACTCTAATTGTCTTTCATTAAACAATACATCTAAAGTTAATGCACTTAAAGCACTCGCGTTAGATCTTGCTCTAACAGCATTAACTTCATCTAAAGGAGGTAAACCTACACTTGTACCTTCTCTAAAGTTAGACTCTGCTCTCACTAAATGCATATCTGCAATTCTTAAAACAGAAATATTGGCAAACTGATTTGTATACTTTGATGTTAAAGTTCCACCAGTATCTGAACTAATATATGTAAAACTATATCTTTCATCATTTGCAGCATCATCAAACAAATTAAAAAAACCTATTTGTAAATCAATATCTCCCTGTCTACCTCCAAAATCTTGCGAAGCATAAAATGTAATAAAATCATTATCGCCACCTTGAGACGTTACTTGAAAAGCAAAAAGATCTTCTACACTATCAACATCATTGTTAAAAGCACCACTATAAGTTGGCGCTAAAGTATGACCACTATATAATATTACATCATCTGCGGCATCTCTTGCCGCTGCATAATTACCTTGTTGAAAATATACTTTAGCCAATAAAGCTTCTGCTGCATATTTATCTGCATAAACATCATTAGTTGCTGGTAATTTAGAAAAAGCATCATTTAAATCAGTTATAATCTGAGTGTAAACTTCTTCAACAGTGCTTCTAGCAATTGATAAATCTATACCATAATCAATAATACCATTTAAACGTAAAGGCACACCTAACTGAGTATTGCTTGCTCCCGCTACATAAGGTTTACCAAAATGACGAACTAAATCAAAATACATTAAAGCTCTTAAAAATTTAGCCTCTCCTTCTGCAATATCTGCAGCACCATTTGTTATTACCTCTAAATTATCTATAACTAAATTTGCTTGGTTAATTACTTCATAAGAATTTCCCCAAACTTCTTCTACAAAAGCATTGTCTACTAAAACACTTTTAGAATTAAATTGCCTTGGATCTACAAAAGTACCACCCCAACTCATTTGAGTTGTGTTTCCTAACAAATCTGCAATTATCTGAGTTCTACCTCCAAATGTTGCATCTTCTCCGGCCTCTGTATATGTACCTACTAAAATATTAAGAACATTATCTTCTGTAGACAATGCCTTTTCTGAAGATATACTTTGTGCTGGCTCAATATCTAGCTCTTTTTCACAACTAATAGTTGTAAAAAATAAAACTAAAATTAATGTATATTTTATTATTTTCATTTTTATAAAGTTTTTAAATTAAAAAGTTACGTTAAGACCTATTGAAAGCGTTTTTGCTGCAGGAGCAGAATAGAAGGTTTGACCTACACCACCTGCATCACTTCTAGATTCTGGATCATAACCTGTATAATCTGTTATTGTTAACAAATTAAGACCACTAAAATATAGTCTTAACTTAGATAATCCCATTTTAGCAATTACTGATTGAGGAATTGAATACCCTAATGTTATGTTTCTAAGTCTAATAAAATCTCCTTTTTCTAAAAATCTTGTAGAATGACTTGTACCATTACCAGCACCTAATCTTGCTTGTGGTACATTTGTTATATCACCTGGGTTTTGCCATCTATCTAATTGATCTACTGTTTGATTATCAAACCAGTCTCCATTTGCAGATTGAAAACGTCCTCCACCATTATAAATACTTGCTCCCCATTCTCCTTGAAAAGTCATTGTAAAATCGAAATCTTTATAAAGAACAGTATTTGTAAGACCTGCTATAACTTCTGGAAAAGGATTTCCTGCTACAACTCTACTTGCAGCATTAGAATCGTTTGTAGTACCTCTATCTAAGCTTCCACTTCCATCATCTGTATTTAAATAATACAACGCATCTCCATTATCAACATCTACACCAGCATACTCTATAAGATATAAAGAATTTACAGCTTCTCCTTCTCTTAAAATATTCTGACCGTTAACAACATCTTGCCCATCTGGTAATTCAATTATCTCATTATTATTTGTTCCAATATTAAAACTTGTAGTCCATTTTAAATCCTTTGTTTGAATGTTTTTAGAAGTTATAGAGAATTCAATACCATCACTTTTCATTCTACCAATATTATTATTAATACCCCCTTGCTCTGGTGCTCCAGAAGATAAAGGCAAAGGCTGCTCAAATAATAACTCTTTTGTATCTTTTACATAATATGCTACTTCTCCTGAAAGTACTCCGTTAAAAAGCCCATATTCTATTGCAACATCACTTTGGTCTGATGTTTCCCAACTTAACTCATTATTACCTGCTTGAGTTGGGGCAATACCTGGTTTTTGATTGTATGAAACTCCACCAAATAAACCTCTAGAAGCAAAATTCCCTATTTCTGCATTTCCTACTTGACCGTAACTAGCTCTTAACTTTAAGAAAGATATTGCAGAACTCTCTAATAAAAAGTTTTCTTCAGAAAGAATCCAACCTGCAGAAAAAGCAGGAAAAACACCAAATCTAGAATCACTACCAAATCTTGAAGAACCATCTCTTCTAAAACTTGCTTTAAATAAATATCTATCTTTATAAGCGTAAGTTGCTCTAGTAAAATAAGAAACAAAAGCATATTCTGTAAAACTACCAGAACCTGCAGTAATTTCTGCAGCTGAACTTATTGTTTGAAAATCGTCTGTTGGAAATTGTTGACCAGTAACACTGTTAAATCTTCTTTTACTTTTATTTAATTCTGTACCAAGAATAATATCTAAATCATGATTTTCGCCAAAAGTTTTATTATAGCTCAAATAATTACTAAAAATATAGTTCTCTGTATTAACGTTAGAAGCATAAGCCTCTCCGTTTGTAGATTGAAAAGGAGCTAAACTTCCTGTAAAACTATCTTCTGTCTGAGAATATAGATCATATGCAAAATCTGAATTAAATTTTAAGTTATCAGTAAATTGATATGCCGCAAAAACCTTACCTGTTACTCTTCTAATAATTGTATTATAATAAGCATGCTTATCTTGTAATAAAAAATTTGCATACGTTGTGTTTGCAAAAGGCTCTCCATCTACAAAATCAGGAGAAATTGGCGCAAGAGCAATTGCTTGTAATGGCGATACAAATGCATTATCATTTCCAATTCTATCAATATCCGTTCTAGAGAAACTTAAGTTCATTCCTGCAGAAAATTTATCTGTTAATTTATGAGTAATGTTTAAACGTGAACTAATTCTATTCAATTCATTCCCTCTAACAATCCCTTTTGTATCGTTATATGCTCCAGAAAAGAAATAAGTAGTTTTTGCATCTCCTCCAGAAATAGAAAAATCTGCATCTCTAGTATATCCTTTAACTAACGCAAGGTCTTGCCAATCGGTATCATAAGTTCCTTCTCTCCATGTATTATTAGAATATCTATCTAATCTTTCTTCTACATAGCCTTCTGCTGGCCAACCACCAGTGGCTAACCCATTTTTTCCAGCTTCTAAAAACAACTCAACATATTGTTCTGCATTTAACCAATCTCTAGAGTTTGCTTTTTCACTTACTCCATTAGAGATATTTACAGAAAACTTTGCTTTTCCTTCTTTACCAGACTTCGTTGTAATAAGCACAACTCCATTTGCTCCTCTTGCTCCATAAATTGCTGCCGAAGAAGCATCTTTTAAAATATCTATAGATTCTATCTCATTAGGACTCAAAGTTAATAATGGATTTGTTGGAGACCCATTATTAGACTCATTGCTATTTATTAATGGAATTCCATCTAAAACATACAAAGGATCTGAACCTGCACTAATACTAGACTGCCCTCTAATTCTAAAATTTAGACCACCTTCTACCTTACCATTTGTTTGGCTAATTTGAACACCAGCAGCTTTACCTGCTAATGAATTCATAACACTAGGTGTAGGCACATCTGCAATATCATCTGAACTTAATTTTACAATATTGTCTGTTAATTTTCTCTTGCTTTGAGTACCATATCCAACAATAACAACTTCATCTAACTCACTGCTACCTTCCTTTAACACTACGTTAACTTTGCTAAACTTACCTATTTTTTTTTGATTTGTTTTATAGCCTAAATAGCTAAACACCAAAATATCTCCTTCGGTGACAGAAATAGCATAATTACCTTCAAAATCAGTTTCTGTACCTGTACTAGTACCTTTAACAGCTACACTTACTCCAGGTAGTTTTCCTGACGCATCTGAAACAGTACCAGAAACAGTTTTCTTTTGCGCGAAAGTAATTTGCACAATAAACCCTAAAAATAGTGTTAGGGATGCTTTTAAAATTCTTCTCTCCATTATATCTTATTTGAATTAATTATGTCAAACATCTTAAAATTTTCTTAAAATAAAAAGGAAAATGTTAATTTATTTAAAAATAATTCAATAAAATTAACAATAAAGAGAATATAACACACTAACATGGTAATTTTGATGATAATTCCATAATTAGGAGGCGTTAGCTAAAAAATACCGTTTGATAAATTAAGGCCTAAAAAAGAAACAATGCATTTTGTAGGAAGCATAATAGATTTTAAAAAAAATACAAACAAAAAAGACTCTGCTTTTTACAAAGCAGAGTCTTTTTTAAAATATGTTATTTATTTTCTATATTCTTAATCTTGCAACGCAAACACCTGCTTTAATAAAGCCGTAGTACGTAAACCTGCTTTTTCTCTAATTCCTTTTTCTTCAACTTCAATCATTGTAAAAACACCTTTTAAGGCTTGATTGGTAACATACTGTGTTAAATCTGGATTTACACTCTTTACAAAAGGAATAGAATTATACTTACTAATTAAGTTACTCCAAACTTTATCTGCCCCTACTTTAGAAAAAGAGTTTTTAATTACCGGACTAAAACTTGCCGTTAAACTTTCTGTAGTTTTTCCTTGTAAATAAGAAGTTGCAGCATTTTGGTCTCCTAAAAGAATTGTTTTAGCATCTGCAAACGTCATATCTTTTACTGCATTCACAAAAATTGGAGTTGCCGTTTTTACAGCATCTTCTGCCGCTCTGTTTAAAACTTTAATTCCCTCATCTGCCAAATTACTTAAACCTACTTTACGTAAACCTTTGTCTACAGCTTGTAGTTCTTCTGGCAACATAATTTTTACCAAATCGTTTTTATAAAACCCGTTTGTTGCAGTTAATTTAGAAACTTGATCCTTTATTCCTTTATCTAAAGCCTCACGCAAACCATTACCTATTTGCTCTTGACTTAAACCTGTACTTTGTGAAACTTGGTTTGCTACTTTTTGTAATTCTGCACATCCTACTAACTGAATTGCAATTACTAAAACTAAAATTCTTTTTATCATTTTTATTATATCTTATCTACTCTTTGGAAACTATTTCCCTTTAAAAGTCACTATTTACTTAAAACTATCTGTTTTTTTATCATAACCATAAGGGCAATGTTTACACCCACTTTTACAGCAATGACCTCTTTTTAGATGAAACTTTTCTGTAAACACTTTATAACCTTGTTCGTTTACATAAAAATCACCTTCTTCTAATTCTATTCTTTTATTATACACACTACAAAAATAGTTTTTAATCCATTAAAAAAGCGTTCCTAAGAACGCTTTTTTAACTTTTATTTTTCTTTTCCTTGAGGAAATCTAGAAATAATCTCTTTTACAAACTCTTTAATTCTAGCCTCTTTTTTTTCTCTATTCTGAAGTTTTAAAGCCCCAGTTCCTATTCCTTGCCAAATTAATTCTTTTTTCTTTTTATCAATAAAATCAATAAACAAAGTACCTTCTGTATATTGAGAAACATTAATATTATTATTCATACCTCCCATCATCCATGGGCTCCAACCCCAACCGTAGCCATAGCCAAAACCATTATTTTGATTTACGTTTACTTTTTCTCTAGATTTAGTAAAAATACTCACCAACATATCTGGATTATCAGATTTAGAAAATCCTTGAGTTAATAATTCTGACTCAATAGCTCGTAAAATTCGTTTTTTATCTAAATCAGAAATTTCTGCTTTATCAATTCCTGGTTTGTAAAAAGCAAAAGTTTTATATTGATTAAAATCTACCTTGCTATCATAATCTGTAGTAACTTTTATCGCACTACACGAAGTTAAAAGCGCTGTACTAAACAGAAATAAAAATAGTTTTTTCATGAGATGTGTTTTTAAATTATTGAATCGATTATGGCATCATCTACTAAATTAAGAAGCGTAACAAATAAATATTTTACAACTTATATTACATTTCAAAAGGTTTACAAGATTACCTTATTATTTGTCAAACATCTTCTTAAAACTACATTGTTTACTTTCTAAAAATGTAATTTATAAATGCTTCTACACTTCTTATTACAAGCAATAAACATGCCAAACCACTCGTAAAACTCTAATTAACAAGCAACATGAATCGTATAACAAATAAAACACATCGCTTTTAAAATCTATTGATGCTTCTATGTTTGATTGACAATTATAAAACTAAATAAAGACTTTTTCTTTAATCATCTTTTAAAAAGAAGTTTACACAAATATATTTATTTTGTTATGATTATTGTTTAACTTTAATAAATGATTTTAATTGCTAAATTTCTAATACCAAAAGGTTTTGTAGGCATCACCTTATTTCCTTTTATTTTTCTAAAAAAGGAAGATTTAAAAAACGATAAAGTTTTGGTAAATCATGAAAAAATACATTTAAAACAACAAGCTGAATTGTTACTCATATTCTTCTATATTTTTTATAGTTTAGAATGGGTTTTTAAATTTTTAAAACATAAAAATGGATATCTTGCCTATAAAAATTTAAGTTTCGAACGTGAAGCCTATCAAAATGAAAATAATTTTAACTACATAAAAAATAGAAAATTTTGGGCATTTATAAAATACTTATAAAATTAACTGTTGTGTTTTTTTTCTTCGGATGTTTTAATGGCTGCAAGCCAGCACCAAAGAAAATAGCCATACAAACGGTTGAAGTTTCAAAGAAAAAAGATTCAATATTGAAATTTCCAAAATACCTAAATTCAAATTATGTATTGGGAAAATTTGATTATTCTAAAAATATAGACTTTGCTATGGTTCCGAAAGAAAACGCATCAAAAAACATCTATGTACGAAAAGAAGTATTGACTGCTTTTTTACAAATGAATGATGCTGCTCTAAAAAATGGAGTTTCCTTAAAAATAATATCAGGAACTAGAAATTTTGAATACCAAAAACGTATTTGGGATTATAAATGGAATGAAAAATATAAAAACATTCCTCCTTTAAAAAGAGCAAAAAAGATTTTAGAATTTAGTTCTATGCCTTCTACTTCTCGTCATCATTGGGGAACCGATATTGATATCAACAACCTTAATAATTCTTATTTTACAAAAGGAAAAGGGCTAAAAGAATATAATTGGTTGCTTAAAAATGCTCAAAAATATGGTTTTTATCAAGTGTATACTTCCAAAGAAAATGGAAGAACGGGGTATAGTGAAGAAAAATGGCATTGGACTTACCTTCCGCTTTCATCATTATATGTAAAGTTTTACAATGCCAACATCAAACTAAAAGACATTAACGGTTTTAAAGGTTATTCTTACGCCAAAGAATTAAATGTTATTAAAAATTATGTAAATGGAATTAATCCGGAAATTATCAAAAAATCAATAAAAAACTAAAAACTTACATCTTTTTTAATAATTCACTAAATTGCAGTACTAATTTTATACAAATATTACGAATGAAACAAATTCTACCATACAAACCAAAACACAAAGTACGTATTGTAACTGCTGCTGCTCTTTTTGACGGACATGATGCTTCTATAAATATTATGCGTAGAATTATTCAAGCCACTGGCGTGGAAGTTATTCATTTAGGTCATGACAGATCTGTAGAAGAGGTGGTAAACTGTGCCATTCAAGAAGATGTAAATGCTATTGCAATTACATCTTACCAAGGCGGACATAATGAGTATTTTAAATACATGTTTGATTTATTGCACGAAAAAGGAGCTGGACATATTAAAATTTTTGGAGGTGGTGGCGGTGTAATTCTTCCTAAAGAAATAAAGGAATTAATGGATTACGGAATTACAAAAATCTATTCTCCAGATGATGGTAGAGCATTAGGTTTGCAAGGAATGATAAATGATTTAGTGCAAAAAGCAGAAGAAGCCCATCCTAACCTTCCCAAAGGGAAGGAACTCCAATCTGACTTAAAAAATGTTGAAAAAATTTGTAATGAGGATGGTTCTTGGTTACTAGGAATGGGAAGCGACAAAGTTTTAGAAAACTTAAAAAACAAAGACGTAAATACAATTGCAAGGTTAATTTCTCTTGCAGAAAATAACCACACAGATTTTACAAAAATTTTCAACAAAGATTGGAACTCCTCCCCTTCAGGGAAGTCGGGAGAGGCCTCTTCTCCCGTGCTAGGAATTACTGGAACTGGTGGAGCAGGAAAATCTAGTTTAGTTGACGAATTAGTCCGTCGATTTTTAATTGATTTTCCAGAGAAAACAATCGGAATCATTTCTGTTGATCCATCAAAAAGAAAAACAGGTGGAGCACTTTTAGGAGATCGAATTAGAATGAACTCTATAAATAATTCTCGCGTATATATGCGTTCTTTAGCTACAAGACAATCTAATTTGGCTTTGTCTAAAAATGTAAATGAAGGTATTGAAGTTTTAAAAGCTGCAGAATTTGATTTAATTATTTTAGAAACTTCAGGAATCGGACAATCAGATACAGAAATTACAGAACATTCTGATACTTCTTTATATGTAATGACTCCAGAATTTGGTGCTGCAACACAATTAGAAAAAATTGACATGTTAGATTATGCCGATTTAGTAGCTATCAATAAATTTGATAAACGTGGCGCTTTAGATGCTGTTAGAGATGTGAAGAAACAATACATGCGTAACAATAATTTATGGCATATACACCAAGATGATTTACCCGTCTACGGTACCATTGCATCTCAATTTAACGATCCAGGAATGAATACTTTGTACAAAAGCATAATGGACAAGTTGGTTGAAAAAACAGGTGTAGATTTAAAATCGAACATGGAAATTACCACAGAAATGTCTGAAAAAATCTTTGTAATTCCGCCTGCAAGAGTTCGCTACTTATCTGAAATAGCAGAAAATAACAGAACTTATGATCAAAATGTTGATGATCAAGTAGTGGTTGCTCAGAAATTATATGGAATTTATCAAACGATACTTTCTATTACAGAAAATAATAAGTCATTGCAAGGAACGAAGCAATCTGTTCTTACTAAAACAGGACTTGATGAAGATAAAATTCTGAAACAAGTTCAGAATGACAAGTCGAATGTCATTCCGACAGAAAGAGGGACGAGTGACGAGGAATCTGAAACCTACTTCTTAAAATTACTACTTGCCCAATTCGAAAAAGTAAAACTAAACCTCCATCCTTTAAATTGGGAAATTATATTGAACTGGGATGAGAAAGTTCAGAAATATAAAAACCCAATTTATACGTTTAAAGTCCGAGATAAAGAAATTAATATAGAAACGCAAAGTGAATCACTTTCGCACACTCAAATCCCTAAAATAGCTTTACCCAAATACAAAGCTTGGGGAGATTTATTACGTTGGAATTTACAAGAAAATGTTCCTGGAGAATTCCCTTATACCGCAGGATTATATCCGTTTAAAAGAACGGGAGAAGATCCAACTAGAATGTTTGCAGGTGAAGGTGGGCCAGAAAGAACAAACCGTAGGTTTCATTATGTAAGTTTAGGAATGGATGCAAAACGCCTTTCTACAGCTTTCGATTCGGTTACTTTATACGGAAACGACCCTGGTAAAAGACCTGATATTTACGGAAAAATTGGTAATGCAGGTGTTTCTATTTGTTGTTTAGACGATGCTAAAAAATTATATTCTGGTTTCGATTTAAGTCATCATATGACTTCTGTTTCTATGACCATCAATGGACCAGCACCTATGTTGTTAGGTTTTTTTATGAATGCCGCTATTGATCAAAATTGTGAGAAATATATTATAGAAAATAAATTAGAAGCACAAGTTGAAGCCACTTTTATAGAGTTTTATGATTTAAAAGGTTTAGAAAGACCAAAATACCAAGGTGAATTACCTGAAGGAAATAATGGTTTAGGATTAATGTTACTAGGTTTAACCGGAGATTTGGTTTTACCTTCTGAGATTTATCAACAAATAAAAAAAGACACACTAGCTCAAGTTAGAGGAACCGTACAAGCAGATATTTTAAAAGAAGATCAAGCACAGAATACCTGTATTTTTTCTACCGAATTCGCCTTGAGGTTGATGGGTGATGTGCAAGAGTATTTTATAGAAAAAAAAGTCAGAAATTTTTATTCGGTTTCTATTTCTGGATATCACATTGCCGAAGCGGGCGCAAACCCTATTACGCAATTAGCTTTGACATTGTCTAACGGATTTACCTATGTAGAATACTATTTAAGCAGAGGAATGGATATTAATAAATTCGGCCCCAATTTATCTTTTTTCTTTTCAAACGGAATTGATCCTGAATATTCTGTAATAGGAAGAGTTGCGCGTAAAATTTGGGCAAAAGCCATGAAAAACAAATACGGAGCAAACCCAAGAGCTCAAATGTTAAAGTATCATATTCAGACTTCTGGTCGTTCTTTACATGCGCAAGAAATCGATTTTAATGATATAAGAACAACATTGCAAGCGTTGTATGCCATTAACGATAATTGTAATTCTCTACACACAAATGCCTATGATGAAGCAATTACAACGCCAACGGAAGAATCAGTTAGAAGAGCCATGGCTATTCAGTTAATTATCAACAAAGAGTTAGGTTTAACTAAGAATGAAAATCCGATTCAAGGTGCATTTATTATTGAAGAATTGACCGATTTAGTAGAAGCAGCAGTTTTAGAAGAGTTTGATAGAATTACAGAGCGTGGTGGCGTTTTAGGCGCTATGGAAACCATGTATCAGCGTTCCAAAATACAGGAAGAAAGTTTGTACTATGAGACTTTAAAGCACAATGGAGAATTCCCTATTATTGGTGTAAATACCTTTTTAAGCTCTAAAGGTTCTCCAACAGTTCAGCCAGCAGAAATTATTAGAGCAACGGAAACAGAAAAGCAACATCAAATTAAAACGAAAGAAAACCTCAACAAAATAAATCCGAAGAAAGTTGAACAGCAAATTGCAATTTTACAAGAAGCAGCAATTAAAAATGAAAATTTATTTGATAAATTAATGGAAGCTACCAAAGTGTGTTCTTTAGGACAAATTACGGAAGCGTTGTTTAAAGTAGGCGGACAGTATAGAAGAAATATGTAGAAGGTATTTTCTTTATAAAAATAAAAATCCGCATAAATTATATGCGGATTTTTTTTGATTTAAATAAATCTACCATTTTTGTTAATAGTGTGTTCGAAAAGATCACCAAAACTAGAAGTTTTAGAATGTTTAGAGTTTTAAAAAAAGGCAGCATTATAAAATTACCACCTTTCTAATTAACTGTAGTAAGAATCCCCCAACTCTTAAACAGTATTTTAAAATTACTTTTTAAACTCCTTGCGCATCACCAATAACACGATCTATAAAATCTGTATTGATATATAAAAGCCTTGCTAAGTTGTACAAAACATTTACTTCACTATCATCTATTTCTCCATCAGCATAAGAAATAATAGATAAATCTCTTAAAATATTTAGCTTTTGCATTACAGACAACACAACATCTAAATCTTTGGTAAGTTGTTGTACTTCGCTAATCATTTCATCTTCTGTAAGCCCTTTTATGGTCATCATGCAGTTGGCAAAAACTTTGGGAGCCACAATACTGCTTAAGGCTTGTATTTCAGAATCATCTACAACACCATCTGCATTGGAAATTAAATAGCCTCCTAAAAACATTAAACGTTGTATTTTCTCTGAATGTTCGCTTTCATCCTCTAAATTTTCCGGTTCCATTAAAGACATAATTCTTTTAATTTCAACCTCCATAGCTTCCTCAGTAATTTCACCTGAAACAGATTTATTAAAAGCAGCATAGGTTTCACTTTTATTAAAAAGCTCTAAAGCTTTAATTCTTAAAGGACTAAAAGGATGAGTACTATACCAATCTGAAGGATCTAAATTAGAATCATTCAAAACTTCTTCTAAATCTACAAATTGTTCTATGTAGGCATTTAGTTGAAAATCTAAAGAATCTGTAGTGACACCAGATGATAGTTTAAAGAAAGTACGCCCTACAGCTTCAAAATTTTGGCAACATAACAAGCCTGCTCTATCTGCACTTATTTCTGCATTTCTGTTCCAAGCATATAATTTCATTGCGTGAATTGGAGCTAAATCATTTTCACCAGTATCTAAAATTTGTCTTACAGGATAATCAAAATGCTCAAAAAGCACATGTCCTATTTCATGACCAACAACAAACGTTAATTCTTCTTTAGAGAAACGCTCCAGAATTCCGGATGATAAAATAATGTATAATTTATTATCGTCTGGCGGATAACAAGAAGCGTTAAAAGTATCACCTTGATACACAAAAAACTCAATATCAGCTTTAAGTTTTAATGTTTTTTTACAATGCTCTCCTATTTCATGAAGCATTGGCGCTAAGGTTTTTGTTAACCTTAAACTAGATTTTAACAAATGCTTTCTAGACTTAAATTTACCACTATTCTTATTTACTTTTTCTAACGTTTTTTGTATTAAATCGTCTTGTTGAAAAGCAATAACATAATCTCTATCGCCATCATAAACTAATAAATTTAAGTCTATATCAGCTCTATTATTTGTATAGATTCCTTCTACAGTTTCTACTTCTGCTTTATGATTTAAAGCATTTATCTCTTCTATACGTTTCGTATATTCCGACGCTAGTTCTGTTGTTAAATTTTGAAAAACAATACTAGCTTCTTGTATTTTATCGAAATTTCCTGATGCTTGTGCATCATTTAAATCGGTTAACATCTTTTCTTGCGCTGTATTTAAAGCCGCTTGATGTTCTTTTTCTAATTCTGAAAGTGTATGTGCTATATATGACATAATATTTTTAGGCTTTAACTGTTATTTTTGAATTAGAAATTTTCATTAACCTTCCTTTTAAATCGAAAATCCCTAAAATTTGATCATCCCCTTTTTTAGCAACAATATTGTTACCTGGTAATTCTACTTCATACCCTTTTCCTTTTAAATAAAAGTACAAACTGTATTTATGAGGAAACGTATAGTTTGCAGCAACCTTTGTAAAATGAGAGCATATTAAAGCAGGTGCTGTTCTAGCTTTACTATCTGCTTCGGCAGATGTAATGGTAACATAAACAGTTAAGCCTTTAAAAGTTAATGGCACATAACAGCTTTCTTTTGCCATTGCAGAAATAATTGTAGAAAAATAAACTCCAGGATCTGAACTAAATTCTCTTTTAGATGTTGTAAAATCTTCAATTTGATAAGCTTCCCCTATCGTTTTTGCCGCTAGAGCAGTTTGTAAAAACTTTTCTGGAATACCACTTTGTGTATTTCCCCAAGCCCATAGCCAACTTTTTTCATTTTCTGAATAAGTACCTAAAACTTGAATATCAAAAACTTTATCGTCTCCATACGTTAATTTACCTTCTAAGATATCACAAGTCCAACCTAAACCTTCTACCATTTCTCCAAAAACCTCTTGTTTTTCGGTAGAAATTACAAACGATTGATTGTA
Organism: Polaribacter sp. Z014; assembly: GCF_023555435.1. Taxonomy (NCBI): domain Bacteria; kingdom Pseudomonadati; phylum Bacteroidota; class Flavobacteriia; order Flavobacteriales; family Flavobacteriaceae; genus Polaribacter; species Polaribacter sp. Z014. The sequence goes on along the minus strand of NZ_JALCZP010000009.1, from coordinate 39,580 downwards.
CAATTCTTCAATAGTTACTTTATTTTCTTGTTCATCTGTGGTTGCTTGTTTGTTTTCTGTTTCAGATGTTGCCGTTTCAGCTGTTGCTGCTTCTGGGGTTCCTTCTGCAAATTCTTCTAACTTTTCTTCTAATAAATAAATAATTCGAGCAGTTCTACGATCTACATTATCGGCATTCATAACAGGGCTGTGATCAATTTTTAAAACACCTTCTTCAAAAGTAATTGCACGGTCTAAATTATGTTCGTCGTTTTCATTAACGATAACAACTTCTTTTAATCCGGCTTTTAAAAGTTCAATCCCCATATCATCAACACAAATAGCTTTAAAAGCTTCTATTAATGGTTGAAAATAGATTTTAGGAAACGTATCATTATATAAATGAGAAAATCGATCTTCCATTAAAGTGTTCCAAGAAATATTTAATGGAACGGTAAAACCTGCTGCCGTATTAATTTCTGTTTCTAACGCTGGAAATAATTCTTTTTGAAATGCTTGGATAATTCTTTTTTCTTTAAGTCCCATAATTGTATTGTTTTAATTTTATTAATTTTGTATTTACTTTATAATATTTGAAGTAATTTTTCTTCTAAAATAGTCGCTAATTTTTCTGGTAAAGCTTTATCAATATTTATTGATATGGTTAGTGTTTTTCCTTGATATTTAAGAGCTAACTTGTCTGCTTGTTGCAAAATAATAGTATCAACACCTTGCCAAGCTTCTTTACCTAATTCATCTGTTATAATTTGATGTACCGCACTTTTTAATGCTGCAAAAACATCTTGAATATTTAGTCTGTTATTTAATTCACTTAAAGAAATATCATTGATATCGAATTCTTTTATCTGACTTCCAAGTAGACTTTTTTCTCTTTGCAACCAACGTTTTAATTGCAAAACAGTTACAGCTTCTTTTTCTGATGATAAAGGCCTACTTATAGTTCCTTTAGATAACTCTACAACCATTTTTTTAGGTTGTTTTACAGTAATCATTGTAATAGTATGCAGGTTAAAAAAAGTTACTTCTTCTTGCTGAGAAAGCATACAAACCGATTTTTGATGGTTATTGTCTTCTTTAAAATCTAGAATTATGCCTTCTACATAACCTCCGTTGTTAAATGAAATAGCAATTAAAATGTCTTCTTCTTTCTTAAAAACAGATCGTAAGATTTCCTCTGGCGTTTGGGCTACAAACGCTTTATAATAATGTGTGTTTTTCATGATAAAAAATAGTGCTATAAATCTGCTATGAGATATTGGTAATCTTGTGGTAACTGTGTAGATAAAAAAAGAAAAATATCATCTCTATCTGTAGTTTTGTAATCGAAGTAGGTTAAAGTTTTCTTTTTTAAATTAGGATAACTCATTTCAATTAAATACATCCCTACTCCTTCGGTTAAATACTTATTTCTTTCTTGTATTTTTCGTGGTTCATGTTTTTCGAAAGCGATGTAAAAAGAATTTAAATCTTTTTGATTGACCCAAATATTGCTTAAAAAAATAGGAGATTTTGGCTTAGAAAATTCTTTTCTTATAATGTAATCTATATTTTCTGCCTTTACAGATCCATAATTATTTGCAACAATAGCATTTTGCTTATATCTATATAATTCTGTGCTATCATTAAACATAGTAGGTTTTACAATCAATTCATAAAAACCTTTTTCCTCTCTTTTAATTTTAAACTCTACATGCGCTTCTCTAGTCCAAGTATTTGGATATTTATCTAAAACTGTACAAATTTTATTTGAAAAATATTGAAATTTATCAAATGTAGGTTCTGTTCCCAAGTCAATACTAATAGCATGATTAAAGACATTTACATCCATACTTAAAACATCTTTATCTAAAACGTTGTATAACTCTTCTCTAAGTACAATTTCTTGTTTTTGATAATTCGTTAATGCTTCAATGCTTCTATCCTCTGTGTAATTAAAAGGCACATAGAGCGCTTTATCTTTAGCATTCCATTCAAAATTGATTACAATTTTAGAATTTTCTTTTAGCATTAATTCTACCCAGTATAAATTAGGATTCATATTAGCAGCATTAAAATTTCTTTTAAAAGTCAGAATTTCATATTTGTTATTATGATGCTCTTTTAAATATTTCACAAACCCCTTTTTTGCGTTCGTATTAGAAACTCCGCAACCAACAAACAAGAATAAAATTCCGATTAAAACACTATATAAAATGATTTTACACATACCAATATCTTTTACCAATTACACTAAATTTTAAACGCTCCTTATAAATTATTTTCTAATAACTCTACAAGTACTTTAATTCTACTATTAACGTCTGGTGCATTTATAATAGGACTATGATCTATCGTTAAAACTCCATCTGAAAATGTAAATCCATTTTTAGGATTGTGATGGTCTTTGGTATTTAATATGTGTATTTCTTTTAAGCCTTCAGATAAAGCTTCTTTTCCCATATCGTCTGCAGCAATAGACTTAAAGGCTTCTATAAGTGGTAAGAAATATATTTTTGGATACGAATCTGCATAAAGGTGTAAAAAGCGTTCTTCAAACAAAGTACTCCACTCAATGTTTAAAGCAACATCAAAACCTGCAGCTTCAATTATTTGTGCTTTTAATTGTGGAAATTGTTCTTCTTGAAATGTTTTTGTAAATCTGTTTTCTTTTAATCCCATGATCTTTTAATTTAAAGGTTATTTCTTTGTATACCTCAAAACTAAGATTTGAATAGGAAGTTTTTAAAACCGTTTTACATTTGTCGTTCTTCGTTTTATAATTGCGCTTATAAAGTATCTAAAACTTGTTTTAAGTATGATTTTTTACGAGTAGCAACAGGAATTACTTCACCATTTGTTAAGTAAACAGTGTTGTTAGCATTAATGGTTTTTATGTGTTTTATATTTACTAAATGCGATTGATGTATGCGCACAAAAGTGTGTTCGCTTAAAATATTCTCATAGTATTTTAGATTACGAGCACTCATTATTTTTTTATCAACCGTATGAAAAACAGTGTACGCACCATCAGACTGACAACGAACAATGTCTTTTGTCTGAAGAAAATATTGTGCATCCGCAGTTTTTATTAATAAGGTTTTATCAATTTCCTTTTTATTAATTTCAGACACTTGGTCTAAAGCATTTTTATATACTTGTTCTTTTTTATAACCTACTCTAAAACGATCTATACATTCAGATAATTCTTCTGAATCTATCGGTTTTAATAAATAATCTATGGTATCAAACTTTATCGCTTTTATTGCAAACTCATCATAAGCTGTTGTAAAAATTATTTTAAAATCGATGCTATCTATCGCTTCCAATATCTGAAAAGCATTACCACCAATCAATTCTATATCTAAAAAAACTAAATCTGGAGTTTCCTCTTTTAAAAATGAAATAGCATCGGTAACATTATCTATTTTAGCAATAACCTCAATGTCTTTTTGAGTATAGGTAATTAGTTTATCTAATGTGTTTAATGCATTAAATTCGTCTTCTATTATAACTGCTTTTATCATTAAATTTTTAATTTAAATACTACTTTTGTTCCTGAAGGATTATTGTTTTCATCAAATAAATCTTGAAGTAGAAATGACTTCTCCTCGCCTTTTTTCCTCATTTTTAAACGCTCCTTAAAAATAGATGTTGCATGTAGGTCTTCTGTTACCTCTTCTTCTTTGGCTTTTGCAGACCTTCCTACTCCATTATCTAAAATAACAAAAAGCAATTCTTCTGCTTCTTTTTTTATGACAAGCAGAAGTTTCCCACCTTCTTTTTTTTCTTTTAAGCCATACTCAATTGCATTTTCTAAAAATGGCTGTAATAACATTGGCGGCACCTGTATTTTAGAAACATCAATAGAATCATCTATTTCTAGAGCATACGTAAAAACATTATTAAAGCGTAATTGTTGTGTTTCTATATAGTTAGAAATCATGGCAATTTCTTTATCAAGCGGTATAGCTTCTTTTCTAACATAATCGAAGTTTTGTCTTATCAACTTAGAAAACTTAGCAATATAATTAGAAGATTTTATAGCATTTCCTTCTAAAGTTATATTCTGAATAGCTGCTAATGTATTGAATATAAAATGTGGATTCATTTGTACACGCAGCAAACTTTGTTCTAAATTAAACGCTTTATTTGCAGCTCTTAACTTAGTGTTATACACATAAAAAGCAGTTGCAATACCAAGTAATACAAATAACAAAATAGTGCTTATTAAAAGCCATTGATTTCGTGTATTTATTTCTTTTTGATGATTAATTTCTGTCTCCTTTTTCTTTACTTCATAATTAACATTTGCAAAATTTAAGAGTCTGTTTTTTTCTAAACTACTCACATTTAACTGCAAACTATCTCTAACTATCTGGTTATCTAATGCTTTCACATAATCTCCATCCATAATAGAAATAGCAATTAATTTATCCCTAACTTCTATCTCGTCTTTTACATTTTTATTAGCAACGTAAATATCTAGTGCTTTTTTATAATTAATTGCTGCTGAATCATTTTTAGATTTTAGCAAAAATAAATTCCCTAATCCTTTATAAGGTGCAGCATTAGTAGCTTTAATATTCTTATTTAAAGTAGCGGCTCCTCTTAAAAATTTTTCTGCATTTTCATATTTCACTGCATCAATATAAGTATAACCAATATTATTTAAAACACTTGCTAATAAAACAGGGTTCCGAATAGATTGACTTAAAGCCATAGCTTCAGAATACGTTTTTAAAGCTTTGTTATATTCCTTTAACTTTAAATAAACACTTGCTTTGTTATTTTTTATTGAAATAATAGAAGTAGTATCAATTTCTTTAGAAAACAAACTATCTGTTATGTTTATATAAGACAATGCTTTTTTATAATCTTTTAACTTAAAATGAAGATTAAATAATTGATTGTAAGCTTTACCTTCTATCCTTTTATCTTCAATTAATTGTGATAAATGCAAGGCCTTAAGTGCATAAACCTGTGCTGTTTCAATATCGCCTACATGCAAATACGCTCCGCTTAACGTAATCAAACAACGGCCTTCATTATACTTATCTTTTAAATCAGTAAATAAATTATACGCTTTTAAATGTGTATTAATTGCCTCTTGATATTTAAAATTTAGGTATAAAACTTCCCCCTTTTTAAACAATAACATTGCGTGTTCTAAGCTTGTTAAGTCTTTAGCATTTATGAGTAAACTATCTAATTCTAGAAAGAAATCTTCTGGTTGCGTTTGCGCAATAGTATCTAAACGAGCAAGTTTACTTTTTATATTCGGGCGAATAATATTTTGTTTAGAACAAGCTAAAAACAAAAGTAATAAAGACATTGCAAAACTTAATTGCCATAATCTTTTCTTTTTTAAAATCATAAAAGCTAAAATAGAAAATGTTTGAATAAGCTAAAATAAGCAATCATCAATACTCTCATAAAAAAATACTTTTATTTTTTGTAAAAACCAACCATTTTATTGAAACAAAATTAGAGTTGTAACTAATATTTATTATTAAAATTTCAGCAATTATTGAAATATAAATAATTTAATTACTTCAATATTAATTATTATCTTTAATCTAAGATAGTTCTTAAGATGAAAATCTAAAGAATAAATTTAAAAAAGACATATCAATAAAACGAAAATAAATACATATGAAATTATTAGGAATAGGTTCTAGAATTCAACATTCTGGATTTGGTTTTGGCGTAGTTACCAACGTAGATAGTAAAAATTATTGGGTTACCTTTCAGGAAAGCGGTTTAGAAACCATTCCTTTAGATAGTGAGTTTGAAGTTATAGAAGCAGTTGTAGATGAATTAGATACTGTTAGTTTTTACGAAGTAGAAAATACTTTAAGAAACCTATTAAAAAAATATAGCGATATTTCTGAAGTAGTGCATATTGCAGATAAATGGAAAGGTGGCACCTTAACCCTAGCTCCTAAAGATTCTAATTTAAGCTCTAAAGAAATTCCTATTGATGGTTTTTTCCATAAAATAGTAATGGTTAGAGATCGTGTTAGAGTTATGGAACAAAAAATAAATGCAAGTAAAACGCTAGAAGATCAAGACAAAATTGATTTACAACAATACATCACAAGAATTTATGGTAGTTTAACTACGTTTAATGTGTTGTTCCATTTAAAATCTGATCATTTTATTGGTTCTAAATCTAAATAAAATAGAATAATTTGCATCTTTTTTAACTAGTCAGCGTCTATTCTATGAATATTAAAACAAATATCATGGAAAATAATAATTGTACTTGTAATTGTGAAGGTTGTAAAACCGGAGATTGTAAAAATTGTAATTGTACAAACTGTACTTGCAGCAATTGTAACTGTTAAAAAAATCGTCATTGCAAAGTTTGAAGTAATCTACTTATAAATAAAAGATTGCTTCATACTTTGCAATGACGTAAATTTCTATTATGACTACAAAACAAGTTTGGACTTTATATTCTGAAGATTTAAAACGATTTATTATCAGCAAAGTAAAAGATACCACTATTGCAGATGATATTTTGCAAGATACTTTTATAAAAATTCATACTAAAATACATAGCTTAAAAGATATTACAAAACTAAAATCTTGGTGTTTTACAGTGGCTAGAAATTCTATTCTAGATTACTGGAAGTCTACAAATAAAACATTTGAAATTGCAAATTTTGAAAGTGAATCAAAAATTTCAGAAACGATTCACACAGAAAAAGACTGCTTAAGAAGTATCTTAAAAAACTTACCTAAAAAATACAGAGACCCTTTATTTCTTTCAGATATAAAAGGGATGAAACAACAAGAAGTTGCAAATGAACTTAATCAATCCTTACCAACTACAAAATCTCAAATTCAACGTGCAAGAAAATTAATAGCACAAGGTTTTATGGATTGTTGCGGTTTTGTTTTAAATGATGATGGCAATTTAGTAGGTGAAATTAAAGAAAAAGAAGATTGCAAAGTTTGTAAATAATTTAACAATAAAACTCTATTTATGTTTTATATTAGTTGAAATTCTATTATTCTTTAAAAATCGATAAAATGGCAGCACTTAAAAAAGAAGATATTAGTCAAGAAGTATTTGATTTGTATGATGATTATGCACACAACAAAATAGACCGAAAAGATTTTCTAAAAAAACTTTCTTTATTTGCTGTTGGTGCTATTACATTACCTGCTTTATTAAGTTTTATTTCTCCGAATTATGTAGATGCTATTTTAGTACAACCTACAGATCCAAGATTAAAATCAGAAACCATAAACTACGCCTCTCCAAAAGGAGGATTAAAAATGACGGGCTTATTATCAATTTCAAAAGATGTAACAACTAAATTACCCGGAATTATAGTCGTTCATGAAAACAGAGGCTTAAACCCGTATATAAAAGATGTTGCTAGAAGAGCTGCCTTAGAAGATTTTATAACCTTAGCACCCGATGCACTTTCTCCAATGGGCGGTTATCCTGGTAATGATGATGATGGTAGAAATATGCAAAAAAAGCGAGACCAAGGCGAAATGTTAGAAGACTTTATTGCTGGCTACCATTATTTAAAATCTCACAAAGATTGCAACGGAAAAGTAGCGGTTGTAGGTTTTTGTTTTGGAGGATGGATTGCGAATATGATGGCTGTAAAATTACCAGATTTAGCGGCGGCTGTTCCGTATTACGGAAGACAACCAAAAAAAGAAGATGCAGCTAGAATTAAAGCTCCTTTATTATTACAATATGCCGGTTTAGACAAAAAAGTAAATGAAGGTTGGCCAGAATTTGATAAAGTTTTAACAGAAAATAATATTGAACACGAAGCCCATTTTTACCCAGATGTAAACCACGGGTTCCATAATAATACAACCCCAAGATATGATGAAGCAGCAGCAGATTTATCTTGGAAAAGAACCATTGATTTTTTTAATAAACACTTAAAAGAATAATTTACTTTTTTATCATTCCTGCAAAAGCAGGAATCTATTTCACTATATTTTAATTACTTTTATACTTTAAATATTTAAGGTGAAAAAGAAAACTCTTATCAGTAAAGAATTAGAAAACTTTTACAACAAAGCTTCAGAAGAAACCAGACTAGAAAAAGGAATGGGAATTTTTGAGTTTGAACGTATAAAAGAACTCATACAACAACATATTTCTAAGACAAATAGCACCATTATTGATGTTGGTGGTGGAACAGGAAAATATTCTGAATGGCTGGCAAAAAACAACCACACTGTTCATTTGGTAGAGCCAGTTTTAAAACACATAAAATTTGCAGAAAAAAGAGCTAAGAAACTAAAGAACCCTTTTTCTGTTGCCATAGGCGAAGCTAAAAAATTACCTTTTAAAGACAATGTTGCCGATTTAGTAATTTTACACGGACCTTTATATCACTTACAAAAAAGAGAAGATAGAGTCGCTGCTATTTTGGAAGCCAAAAGAGTATTAAAAAAAGGCGGAATTATATTAGGTTTTGCAATTAATGCAACCGCTTCTACCGTGGTTGGTTTAATGAACGGAATGATTCACGCAAATTCATTTTTTGATATGTGCAAAAAAGAACTTACCACAGGAGTTCATGATGCACCAAAAGACTTTCCTTTTTTATTAGCAGATGCTTTTTACCATAAACCAGAAGGCTTAAAAGCTGAGTTTTTAGAACAAAACCTCAACTTTATAAATCTTTTTGCTGTAGAAGGAATGATTTGGTTAGACAATGAATATTTTGCAAACATGTTAAATAAGAAGAAATCGAAGACTTTAAAAGCGCTACAAACTCTTACTCAAAATGATGAATATTTGTTGCCTTTTAGTCCACATATGATGATTGCTGTTAGTAAATAAACCATCTGTTATTATAAAATAATTACAATTAAACTATTTTTGATGATATCTTCTAAATCGAAAAAAATGAAGTTGCTAAAAATCAAAAAAAACTCGTACTTATTATTAGGTCTTATCTTTTTAATTAGTTGTCAGAAAACACAACAGGAAACCTTTAAATTTACAAAAACAGAAAATCCTTTTATTAAACATATGTATACTGCAGATCCTTCTGCAAGAGTTTTTAAAGATAAATTATATGTATACACGTCTCATGATGAAGATACTGCAACCTATTTTAACATGATAGATTGGCATGTTTTTTCAACCGAAAACATGGTAGATTGGGAAGATCATGGAGCAGTCTTAACGCTAGATGATATTAAATGGGCAAAAAAGTGGGCTTGGGCTCCAGATGCAATTAGCCGAAATGGAAAATATTATTTTTATTACCCTGTTGAACGTTCCAAAATTGGAGTTGCAATTAGCGATTCTCCTACCGGACCGTTTACTGACAAATTAGGAAAACCACTTATTGACAATACAAATCAAATAGAAAAAATAGGTCCAGAACCTATTGACCCAGCATTATTAATTCACAACAATCAAGCATACATGTACTTTGGATGTCGAGAATTACGTGTTGTAAAATTAAAAGAAAATATGATGGAAATTGATGGTGATGTAATGAAGTTGGAGATTAAAGGAATTGAAAATGATAAACAAAATGATGGAGGTTTTTACGGCGAAGGCCCTTGGATATTTGAAAGAGAAGGTAAATTTTATTTTATGTATTCTAATGGTTGGGGAAAGAAAAGCACCTTAGTTTATGCAATGTCAGACAATCCTTTAGGTCCTTTTGAATTTATTGGCGAAGTTGTAGATCCGGTAAACTCGCCAACTTCTCATGGTTCAATAACCAAATTTAAAAATGAATGGTATTTATTTTATCATAATAAAACACTATCAAACAACAAATATCGTAGATCTGTTTGTTTTGATAAAATCACGTTTGATTCCAATGGAAAAATAAACAAATTAAAACTGAATTAGAAAAAGTAAAAAATTATTAAACACTATTTCAATCATAAATATTTGTCGCCTTTTAATATCTTAATCATGTAGACTTGTTAGAAAAGAGTTTTACTTGTGCCTAAACTTTAAAAAAGATAACTTCGCTATATGTACTAAACTGATTTCTGTAATTACTATTTATATTAAATCGTTAAAATAGATGTCAAATCAGAATTAATAGCATGCAAAAAGGTGAATAAGAAAGAGAATAATTGGATTATTTGTAAGAATTGTAAAGGCACAGGAAAAATAAGGAAAAGTCTTCCTAAAAAAGTACGACTCAACTACAAATTTTTATTAGAACAATTTAAAAAATCCAATGGAGAAGGAATCGCTCCAATTCGACCTCTAGGTCAACTACAAAACTGTTTAAATTGTAAAGGATCTGGAATTATAGCATCTAACAATCTACCTATTGCAGACACAGAAAACTATCCGCACGTTGCCATTATTGGAGGTGGAATTGGAGGTGTTGCACTAGCAGTAGCTTGTTTGCATCGCGGAATACCTTTTACGCTTTATGAACGAGATATTAACTTCGATGCTCGTTCTCAGGGTTACGGTCTCACACTACAACAAGCAAGTAAAGCTATGGCGGGTTTAGGTATTCTTTCTCTAAAAGAAGGAATCACTTCTACCAAGCATGTGGTGCACACTACAGATGGAAAAATTATTGGGGAATGGGGCATTAGAAAATGGGGAAGATCAGACACAAAAACATCACCAAAACATACTAATATACACATTGCAAGACAGTCTTTACGATTGGCTCTACTAGAACAACTTGGTGGACCTGATAAAGTAAAATGGGGACATCAATTCATAAATTATAATGAATCTGAGAACGAAGGGGTAAGCCTAAAATTTCAAGTGAACGATGAAATAAAATATGCCAAGGCAGATCTTATAGTTGGAGCTGATGGAATTCGTAGTACGGTAAGAGAACAACTTATTGGAGAAGAGGTAACTTCTTTACGTTACTTAGGTTGTATAGTCATTTTAGGTATTTGTCCTCTTAAGAATTTAAAAGGTATTGAAAGTCCTTTATTAGATTCAGCCACCGTGTTTCAAACAGCTAATGGTAATGAACGCATCTACATGATGCCGTTTAATTCAGATACCATCATGTGGCAACTTAGTTTTCCTATATCAGAAAAAGAAGCTAAAGAACTCAATTTAAAAGGAGCGAAAGCACTAAAAGAAGAAGCGTGTTTTAGAACGCAGTGGCACAAGCCTATTCCGCAGATTGTAAAAGCAACCAACAAAGCAAATATTTCTGGATATCCTGTTTATGACCGGGAATTACTAAAACCTGAAATGCTAGAAAAAGTAGCAAAAGTTACATTATTAGGAGACGCCGCTCATCCAATGAGTCCATTTAAAGGTCAAGGTGCAAATCAAGCTTTATTGGATGCGCTATCACTGGCAAGAGAAATATCAAAAGTAAACGGTTCTTTATCCCGATGGAAAGAAATAGGAATACGGAAAAGTGTATTAACTGTCTTTGAGGCAGAAATGATAGCACGGAGCGCTACCAAAGTAAAGAGTTCTGCTGAAGCTGCTGAATTATTGCATTCAGAAATTGTACTTCAAGAAGGTAATGGTCCGAGAGGAAAGTATCGAAAAAAAAAGGACGCATAGTATTGAACTTTATAGTGTTTGTGTATTGAAAGTTACGTTTTAAGTGAACCTCAATTTTCCTCTGAAAAATTGAAGTTTTCAAAAATGTAATTGCTTTTAATTTAGCATTTTTTTACATGGTGTTAGCAACTTGGCTTTGTTTCAGTCGTAAATTCTAATTATTTCACCATTTCCTTTTCCGTTTACACTTCTTACATATCCGTTAACTACTTTTTTCATTGGTATCGGATTGTGTCCTGGAAAATAGTCTTTGTACTTTTCATAAGCATCTTCGACCATTCCCGAAGAAACCACATTTACTCTAATTCCATTTTCAATTTCAAGTGCAACCGCTTTTACAAAACTATGAATTCCGCCATTTACCATTGATGCACTCGCCGTTTTTACAACCGGGTCATCTGCCAAAATTCCTGTAGATAAAGTTATTGAACCATTTGGGTTTAAATAATTTTGTCCAATACGAACAAGATTAACTTGTCCCATTAGTTTACTTTTCAGTCCTATATAATAATCGTCTTCGGTAAGTTTATCAAAATCATCCCATTTTGCCTCGCCTGCGAAGCATATAATAGCATCTAACCTTCCAATCTTTTCAAACATAGATTTTATTGACTTGCTATCAGCAATATCTACTGACACTTCTCCATTGGTTCGTCCAGCAATTATTATTTCGTTCTTTTCTTTAAAATGGAAAACTACCCTTTTTCCGATAGTTCCATTTCCTCCAATTATTAAAATTTTCATTGTTTTCGTTTTAACTTGAATTCAAAAATATAATTAAGAAAAAGATAGATTATTAATGTACTGTTAATTAGTAAATTTTTAACTACGCTTTAATTATTGTCACATCCAATAAAACAAGTTTTTAATTATCTATTAATCCCTATTTGAGGATTGTTATGAGAAAATTTAAATTCTTTTTTTAATTCAACTAAATAAACTTTCCGCTGCTCACAATCAAACTACCGCTTGTCATATTTTCAATTTAAAAATCAATTCTCTTAGATATATTTACAGTATCATTAAAAAAATTAAGATTATGATCGTAATAGTAAACGCTTTAATAAACATCGTTGAAACAGCAATAGAGTTGGTTTTTCAAATACTAATGTGGTAAATCAATTAAAATAATTGATAAAACAAATTAAAAATTTAGAAGTAAATAATCTTAAATTATAATTTGTAAGTTTGAAAATTAGCACTAGTAATAAATGAAATTATCTCTAAATAAATCTTATATAGTATTCAATCTCATTGGATGGCTCCTTTTGTTTACAGCAACATTAGCCGGCCCAAAAATATTTCTTTCAGAAGAAGTATTGGCTAACGAGCGCGTCTTATATTATTGGTTAGAAACTGTTGCGTGTGCAGTTCTGGCTTTTACGTTATCGTTTATAATCTCTATTTTTATTGATGATAAAATTAATTTTAATAACAACTGGAAAAGGATTACTTGGAAAATTTTTATAATTTTTACAATTGTTCAAGCATCATATACCTTGTTTATATGGCCTATATTAGATTTTGTTCAAGAATGTACAAAGTATGAATCTGATGTGGTTATGGGCTTAGTTGGTAAAATATATAATGTTTTTTACTTTGCAACCTTATTTGTTATCTGGCTTTTTGTTTTTTTAACCATTAAGATTTTCCATCAATTAAAAACAGTACAATTAAAAAAACTTCAACTAGAAACAAATCTAAAAGAGTCTCAGTTAAACACCTTAAAAGGACAAATAAATCCACATTTTATGTTTAACAGTTTAAACAATATTCGTGGGCTCATGTTAGAAGATGTAGATAAAGCTAGAAATATGCTTACAAGCCTATCAGAAACTTTACGATACTCTTTAACAAAAAGTGATGTAAATTCTATTTCATTAGAAGATGAATTAGAAATGGTTGAAAATTATATCGCTATTTCTAAAATTCAATTTGAAAATCGTTTACAATTTGAAACACATATTGATCAAGAGTCTTTAAGTAAACAAATTCCGCCCATGATTATTCAAATGTTAATAGAAAATGCACTGAAACACGGAATATCTAATTTAAAAAATGGAGGTATAGTAAGTTTATCAACCACCATAAAAGGTACTCAATTACAAATAGAAGTAATAAATTCTGGAACACTACAAAAAAGTAAAAACAGTACGCAATTAGGCTTAAAAAACATTAAAAAAAGATTAGCCCTACTTTATGGAGAAGCTGCAACTTTTAATTTAAGAGAAAATAAAAATCAAGTGGTTGCTACGATTAAAATTCCATTGATATGATAAAATTAAAAGCTGTTATTGTAGAAGATTCTCGTTTAGCTCGTAATGAATTAAAAGAATTAATTAAAGCGCACAAAGAAATTGAAATTTTAGGAGAGGCAGAAAATGTAGATGATGGCTTTAAATTGATTAATGATACAAATCCAGACCTACTTTTTTTAGATATTAATATGCCAGAAAAGGATGGATTCGAATTATTAGAAATGTTAGATCAAGTTCCTACAACTATTTTTACAACAGCTTTTGATGAATATGCCATTAAATCTTTTGATTATAATGCTTTTGATTATTTATTAAAACCAATTAATCAAAAACGTTTTTCTAAAAGCATAGAGAAAGTAATCGAAAGCTTCAATAATAATCTAGCAACAGCAGTAAAAAATGAGAGTGCATTAAGTTTAGATAAACAAATATTTATTAAAGATGGAGAAAAATGTTGGTTGGTAAAAATTGAAGATATTTCTTTATTTGAAATTGTAGGAAACTATACGCGTGTCTACTTTGATAACAACAAACCATTAATCTATAAATCGCTGGCGCAAGTAGAAGAAAAGCTACCCAAAGAAGTCTTTTTTAAAGCCAATAGACAACAGATTATTAATATAAATCACGTTAAAAAAGTAGTATCTTGGTTTAATGGAAAATTAAAAGTAGAAATGAATTCTGGAGAAGAAGTAGAAATTTCCAGAAGACAATCTTATCTTTTTAAAGAACAACTGAGTTTTTAAGCATAAAAAAAATAGCCATTATTTTACAACAATGACTATTTTTTATTAAAAATTTAAGAGTAAATTAAGCTTATCTCCTTTTTTTCTTAGGAGCTCTACTTACTTTTTTCTTTCGTTTATTAAATGGAACAGGAACTGCATCATCAAAAGTATTCTTTACTTCTTTGGCGTTTTTGTTCTTTTTCCAAGAATTATTTTCTGGTAATAGTTTTCTCAATAAATCTTGTCTTCCAACTTTGTTAAGGGTGTTTTTAATCCAATCTTTATTTTCTTTTTTGTACCAAAAGAAAAATTTATGTTGGTCTTCACGCTCTTTTTTTGTCTTAGGTGTTTTAGTCGGTTTTAAAGTATACGGATGAAATCCTGAATAATAAATAACAGTTGCAACCGTCATAGGTGTTGGTGTAAAACCTTGCACTTGCTCTAGCTGAAAACCCATATCTTTGGTCTCTGCAGCTAAGTTTGCCATATCTTCTACTTCACTTGCTGGGTGACTAGAAATAAAATACGGAATTAACTGTAAATTTAATTTTTTCTTAATATTTATCTTATCAAAACGCTCTTTAAACATGTGAAAATATTTAAAAGACGGTTTACGCATCAACTTTAAAACAGGATCAGAAGTATGTTCTGGCGCAACTTTTAATCGTCCAGAAACATGTTTGGTCATTACCTCTTCCGTATACGCATCCAATTCTTTTGGATCTGCATTTTTATTGAATTCTGGCACCAACATATCATGTCTAATTCCACTTCCAATAAAAGACTTTTTAATCTTCGGATGTTTATCAACCGCTTGGTATAACTCTGTTAAAGGTTTATGAGACGTATCTAAATTAGAGCAAATTACAGGCGATATACAACTCGGCGCAACACATTTGTCACAAATAGATTGTACTTTTCCTTTCATTTGATACATATTAGCAGAAGGCCCACCAATATCAGATAAATACCCTTTAAAGTCTGGCATATTTGCCACTTTATCCACTTCTCTTAAAACAGATTCCTGACTTCTGCTTGCTATAAATTTTCCTTGATGTGCAGAAATGGTACAAAAACTACATCCACCAAAACAGCCTCTATGAATATTAATAGAGAATTTTATCATTTCAAACGCAGGTATGGGACCACGTTTGTTATATTTAGGATGCGGTAAACGCGTAAAAGGCAAATCGAAAGAACCATCTATTTCCTTTTCTGTCATGGTAGGATACGGCGGATTAATCACCATCGTTTTCTCTCCTACTCCTTGTAAAATTCTACGTGCTTTTAACTTGTTAGACTCTTGTTCAATCACTTTAAAGTTAGAAGCAAATGTCTTTTTATCCTTTAAACAAGCCTCATGCGAATTGATAGTTATATCTTCCCAACCATTTACAACAGGCAAACTTTCTTCCTTTTCGTTGATAAAAATAGCCGTTTGTTTAATATTTTTTAAACTAGAAAACGGAACCCCTTTTTGCAATAATTCTACAATTTCTCGCAAAGGTTGTTCTCCCATTCCGTAGACTAACATGTCTGCTTTAGAAGTTTCTAAAATACCAGGTAACAACTTATCAGACCAATAATCATAATGAGTTACACGTCTTAAAGAAGCTTCAATTCCGCCAATTAAAACAGGAATATCTGGAAATTTATCCTTTAAAATCTTAGAATATACAGAAGTTGCATAATCTGGTCTAAAGCCTTTATCGCCATTTGGCGTGTATGCATCTTTATCCCTACTACGTTTACTAGCCGTATAATTACTCACCATCGGATCCATACACCCTCCAGTTACAGCAAAAAACAAACGCGGTTTTCCTAATTTTTCAAAATCTTGCAAATTATCATTTACACTTGGTTGCGGCACAATGGCCACTCGCAAGCCGTAACTTTCTAAAATACGACCGATTACTGCAGGTCCAAATGATGGATGATCTACATAAGCGTCTCCGCTAAATAAAATAACGTCTAGTTCTTCCCAACCACGAATTTTCACTTCCTTGTTTGTAGTTGGTAACCAGTCGGTTAATTGATGTCTTTTAGGTTCTTGCATAGTTTGCAAAAATACAAGATTTTTATTTGATTAAAACACAAATTTTATAAATGTATTTTTATTGGTATTCGAAGCTATTTCCCGCTTTCACTACTCGCTTTTTTTATACAGAAAAAGTATAAAAAAGAGCTCAAACAAACCGTTCAATCGGGGCTAGACTTGTTTGCTAACTATTATCTTTCTAAAAAATGAATCACTTTGTTTATTTTTTTAGTTTAATCATTAGATTTGTTAGTAGCAATTTAAATTCTAACTTAGCTACTTCCTAATTATAAAAACACCAACAAATAGCAACAATATAAACTGTTAATATCTATTACCGCAAAAGTTCTATTGATTTGCAAACAATCTATTGGCAATTTATAAAACGAGAGAACATTTTACAGAGCCTAAAAAGCAATAATTACAAATCTGTATTTCATTCTTATAAAATATTAGGAACATGAATAAGTGAAATTAATATCCATATTAATAATTTTAACTCATAAATTAGTAACAATATATTTTTTGATAAAAACTTACTCGAACTAAAAATTGAGGAATTCATTTTAATCTAAAAATGCACAAACATTAAATACACATTCTAATGAAAGAAACCACAGAGGCTATTATTCTTAAAAATATAGCAGCACATAAGTCGTTTTTTGCAACACATCAAACAAAAGATATTCATTTTAGATTAATGCAATTAAAAACGTTAAAAAAAGCCATTCTTCAATATCAAGAAAAAATTGAAACTGCTTTATGGCAAGATTTACACAAATCGCCAGAAGAAGCATATCTAACAGAAATAAGTCTTGTTATTGGTGAAATTGACAATCATCTTAAACATTTAAAAAAATGGGCAGCTCCTAAAAGAGTTGCTTCGTCACTTCATTTAATTCCAGCTTCTAGTAAAATTATTTACGAGCCTTTAGGAACCGCTTTAATTGTTGCTCCTTGGAATTATCCTTTTCAATTATTAATAAACACGTTAGTTGGCGCAATTTCTGCAGGTTGTTGTAGCGTACTAAAACCATCTCCAGACACACCTACCGTTGCCAAAGTGATGGAAGATATGATTTCAGATAATTTTGATTCAAATTACATTAGTATTGTGCATGGCGGCAGAGAAACCAACACTATACTATTTGCGCAACGTTTCGATATTATTTTCTTTACCGGAAGCCCTAAAGTTGGTAAAGTAGTCATGAAAGCTGCTGCAGAAAACCTAACACCTGTCGTTTTAGAATTAGGCGGAAAAAGTCCGTGTATTGTAGATGCAGATGCCAATATAGATATTGCCGCTAAACGAATTATTTGGGGAAAATTAATAAATGCCGGACAAACCTGTATTGCTCCTGATTATCTTTTTGCCCACCAATCTATTAAAGCTCAGTTATTAGACAAAATTGCAGAAAATATTAAATTGATGTATGGTGATGATATTAAGAAAAGTCGTTTTTATCCGCGTATTGTAAATAAAGATGCAGTAGAGCGCTTAAGTGATTTATTAAACCAAGGAACCATACATACTGGAGGGGAAATCGATATTAAAGAAAAATTTATTGCTCCTACAATTATAGATAACGTTCTGCCAGATTTTAAAATTATGCAAGCAGAAATATTCGGACCAATATTACCTGTAATGAGTTTTAGCCATATTGATGAAACTATAGATTACATCAATAAAAACGAAAAACCTTTGGCTTTCTATTATTTTGGGAAAAATAAAAAAGCGAAAGAAATTTTAGCAAAAACCTCATCGGGTGGCGCTTGTATTAATGACACGTTAATGCATGTAAGCAACCACAATTTACCTTTTGGAGGTGTAGGAAATAGCGGATTAGGAAACTATCACGGACAAGATAGTTTTTTTGCTTTTAGCCATAAAAGAGCCGTTGTTACAAACCCAACTTGGATAGATTTACCTTTAAAATATGTACCTTTTAAGTATTTTAAAATTATTAAGAAACTTCTATAAATTAAAAATATTGGAAGCAAATGAATGGCTTTTACAAATAAAATGAAATCGTTTAATTTCTTTTAAAGGCTATTTATTACCTTGCAACAAAAAGTGAAAAATGTCAAAAAACCCTGAATTAGAACTTGCCCTACAATTTATAGATAAGACTGATAGAAATATCTTTGTTACAGGAAAAGCAGGTACAGGAAAAACTACTTTTTTACATCAAATTAAAAAAGAATCTTTAAAAAGAATGGTTATTGTAGCACCAACTGGTGTTGCTGCAATTAATGCCAAAGGTGTTACTATTCATTCTTTTTTTCAAATGCCTTTTGGTCCTATTTTACCAGATCAGATTGCAAATACAAATCAGCAACGTAAGTTTTCTAAAACAAAAATAGATATTATCAAATCGTTAGATTTGGTAATTATTGATGAAATTTCTATGGTTCGTGCCGATTTGTTAGACGGAATAGACCAAGTGATGCGCCGTTATAAAAACCGAAATAAAGTTTTTGGTGGTGCACAAGTTTTAATGATTGGAGATTTACAACAATTAGCTCCGGTTGTAAGACCTAATGAGTGGAGCTTATTGCAACAACATTATAATACTGTTTACTTTTTTAGCTCTAAAGCCTACCAAGAAGCCAATGTGGTTTCCATAGAATTAAAACATATTTATCGTCAGAAAAACGAAGATTTTATTACCATTTTAAATGAAATTAGAACGGATACTTTATCAGAAAAATCTGCTGAAATTTTAAATAAAAATTACAATCCTACCTTCTCTCCTACTAAAGATGATGGTTATATTACCTTAACAACTCATAATAATAGAGCCAATTTAATTAACAGTTCTGAATTAAATAAACTAAACACCAAAAGTTACTTTTTTAAAGCGGATGTTTCTGGTAAATTCAATGATAATGCTTTTCCGAATGATGAAAAGTTAGAGTTGAAAATGGGAGCGCAAGTAATGTTCATCAAAAATGATTCATCACCAGAAAAAAGATATTACAACGGAAAAATAGGAATTATAACAGATATTTCTCTACAAAATGTAACCGTACAATGTCCCAATGAAATTGATGAGATTGTTACAGAAAGAGAAACTTGGGATAATGTAAATTATTCCATTAATGAAGAAACTAAAGAGATTAAAGAAGATGTAATTGGCTCTTTTTCTCAGATTCCTTTACGATTGGCTTGGGCAATTACCATTCATAAAAGTCAGGGGTTAACCTTTGAAAAAGCAATTATAGATGCAGAAGCCTCTTTTGCACACGGACAAACCTATGTTGCCTTAAGTAGATGTACTTCTTTAGAAGGTTTAGTCTTAAAAACACCAATTACCAGCAGTGCAATTATTAATGACAGAACCGTTAGTGTTTTTAATGAAAGTGTAGAAGAAAATCATCCGGATGAAAGTGTTTTAAACGAATCTGAAAAACATTTTCAGTTGAATTTAATTTCTGAATTGTTCGATTATCAACCATTTTTATATCCCATTTCTAGATTGATTGATATTTTTTATAAAAATCAAACAAGTATTAAAGGTGATGTCATAGATCATTTACAAACTATAAAAGATGATGGTGTTGTGGCTTTGATGAAAGTTTCTAACGGATTTAAAAATCAGTTAAACGCAATCTCAGAAGACAGTATTCTACCAGAAAATAGTTCGCAAATTCAAGAACGTTTTACAAAAGCGCTCGATTATTTTGTAAAACAAACAAAAGGAAACATTCTAAAACCTTTAAATGCCATTCAGTTTTCTACGGATAATAAAACTGTGAAAAAAGATTTTACGAAGCAATTTGACAGCTTACAAGAAAAGCTATTAGAAAAATTGTTTGCGCTTCAAAAAATGAACAATGGTTTTAAAGTGCAAGACTATTTAAAAATAAGAGCAAAAGCCGTTTTACAAAAATCTGCACCAGTAAAAAAGAAAACAGTTGCTTCTAAACGCGACCCTATTTTAGCCTTAAGATTGCGTGAATTAAGAGACGAAATTTCTAAAGATTTAGGAATTCCGCATTTTCAAATTTTTACACAAGAAACTCTATATGCTATTTGCGATGATTTACCAAGAACAGAGAAAGCATTATTAAGCACTGTTGGAATGGGAAAAACACGTGTATCTAAATACGGAGTGCAAATCTTAGAAGCCATTGAAGATTATTGTAAAAAAAACGGAATTAATAAATTAAACGAACAGAAAAAAGAGGATAAGAAACCAACCAAACAAATTACTTTTGAGTTGTTTAAATCTGGGCTATCCATAAAAGAAATAGCTAAAGAACGTAGTTTAACTTCCGGAACTATAGAAAGTCATTTAGCTAGTTATATTCCTTCTGGTGATATTGATATTCTAGAATTGATAGATATTAAGAGATACAAGAAAATTGTAAACGCCATAGAAGACACCGAGTTTAAAAGCTTAACAGACCTTAAGGAAAAAGTAGATAAATCTTTTTCTTTTATGGAATTGAGAATGGTTTTAATGTCTATGGAAAATTAATTTAAAATATTTTAAAATAAAGTGTAAGTTGTAATAAAAAGGATCGTCTTAAGAATTATGATAAGATACTTTCTTATCATTTTCTTTTTCATAGCAATTTTCCCACTTCTATTTTAGGAGTGGGTTTTTTATTACAATAAATATTTATTGAAACTCCTAGATTCCTTGTCGTTCTTACGTCTCTCTTTCGGAATAACACTTATTTCTACTTCAAATCTTTCAACAACAACTGTATCGATTTATTACCGTTCCATACGTTTTCATCTAAACCGTATACAATATCAAAATCATTTTGAACTAATTCCATTTTATCTCCTAAACCAAAACCAATGGAGTTAAAGGTCCTTTTATTATCACCTTGAAAAACATTCAATTTTAAATGTGTTTTATCTGCTCCTACTTGTTTTCCGTATCCGTTGTCTCTTACACAAGTCGTTTTAAAAGTAGGTCTCATATTCATAGGTCCAAAAGGAGCCATTTGCTGAATAATTCTAAAAAACTTCGGTGTAATTTCTAACAAATCTATTTCTGCATCTATCGAAATTTCTGGCGTTAGCAACTCTTTATCGATGGTAGCTTTTACAACTTCTTCGAACTTATTTTTAAAATTCTCATAATTTTCCGGTAACAACGTTAAACCTGCGGCATATTTATGTCCGCCGAATTGCTCTATAAACTCTTCACAAGCATGCAATGCATTATACACATCAAAACCTTTTACAGAACGTGCAGAAGCCGCTAGTTTATCGCCACTTTTGGTAAAAACTAAGGTGGGTCTGTAATATTTTTCTATTAAACGAGAAGCTACAATTCCAATAACTCCTTTGTGCCAATCTTCTTGAAAAACTACCGATGTAAAACGGTCTTCTTCTTCATTATCAATAATTTGAATTAAAGCTTGGTCTGTAATTTTCTTATCTAAATCTTTTCTATCCGCATTAAAAATTTCTATGGCAGCAGCAAATTCAACTGCCGAGTCAAAATCCATTTCTGTTAATAATTCTACGGCATAATTACCATGCTTCATTCTACCTGCTGCATTTATTCTTGGCGCAATGGTAAAAACAACATCGGTAATTGTTAATTCAGACTTTTTAGTTTGATGAATGATTGCCTTTATTCCGTTTCTTGGACTTTCGTTAATAACCTGTAAACCATGATATGCTAAAACTCTATTTTCTCCATTCATAGGTACAATATCTGCAGCAATTGCAGTAGCCACCAAATCTAAATAAGGAATAAAATCTTCTATGGTTTGACCTCTAGAAACGCCTAAAGCTTGAATTAACTTAAACCCAACACCACAACCACAAAGCTCATCAAAAGGATAAAAACAATCTTCTCTTTTTGCATTTAAAACTGCAACTGCTTTCGGAATTTCATCACCAGGTTTATGGTGATCACAAATAATAAAATCGACATTTTTTTCGGCTGCATACGCAACTTTATCAATGGCTTTTATACCACAATCTAAGGCTATAATTAAAGAAAAATCATTGTCATGCGCAAAATCAATTCCCATATAAGAAACGCCATAACCCTCTGCATATCTATCTGGAATATAGGTTGCTATATTTGGATAAATCGTTTTTAAATAAGACGCAACTAAAGAAACAGCTGTTGTACCATCTACATCATAATCACCAAAAACAAGAATATTTTCATTGTTCGAGATTGCAGTTTCAATTCTGGCAACAGCAAGATCCATATCCTTCATTAAAAAAGGATCATGAATTTCATCTAAACTCGGGCGAAAGTAATTCTTTGCGTCTTCAAATGTTTCAATATTTCTTTGACAAAGAATTGCTGCTATGGTTTTATCAACCTGAAGTTCTTTTGCTAATTTTTCTATTTTTTCTTTATCTGCTTTTGGTTTCAACGTCCATCTCATAGCTACTTTCTCTATTAAAGCTCTATTTTATGCAAATGAATTTCAATTTCTACCTCTGCAAATTGACGGAACATTTCCATAACTCCGCAATATTTTGTAACCGATAAATTAACTGCTTTCTGAATTTTATCTGGTTTTAAATCACTATCCGAAAAATGATAATCTACTTTTACTTTATTATAAAACTTTGGGTGTTCATCTGTTAACTCTGCAGTAACATCAATTTTAAAATTTGCAACTTCTGCACGCATTTTTGTTAACAAAGACACTACATCTAAACCAGAACATCCGGCCAATGAAGCTAACATTAAAGCTTTTGGTCTGTACCCTTTTCCTTCTCCTCCACTTTCTTCTCCTGCATCCATGGTCAAATTTAATCCACTCGGATTGTCAGATTCAAATTGCATGTTTTCTTTCCAGGTAGTTTTTACAATATTTGTAGCCATATTAGATGATTTTGTTATTTTATTTAAAAATTACTTCTTGAACAAAAATAAGAAAACCTAAAGACTTAAAAGAAGTATCCTTTTTTATATTTATTTAACGAACTTTAAATCAACAATTATTAAAACCTAAATTATATTTAATATTTATTAACTTAAACTGCGATTAAACTGTTAAAAATGGTTAATTTTATAAAATATTTTAATCAAAAACGCATTTTCATGAGAAAAAAATTATTATTTATAGTTTCTATTCTCTTCCTATTTACATTAAATTTTGTTGCTCAAGATATTACTGTAAAAGGGAAGGTAAAAGACAAAACAGGAGAATTACCAGGAGTAAGTGTACTAATTAAAGGTACAACAAAAGGTACAAGTACAGATTTTAATGGAACGTATTCTATTAAAGCAAAAAAAGGAGCCATTTTAGTATTTTCTTCTTTAGGATATAAAACTAAAAAAGTTATTATTCAGTTTGCAACTCTTAACGTAACATTAATAGAAGATGCTAATATTTTAGATGAAGTAGTAGTAACTGCCTTAGGTATTACAAGAGAAAAAAAATCTTTAGGATATGCAATTCAAGAAGTAGACGGAGATAACCTTAATAAGGCCTCTGAAACAAATGTTGTAAATACCTTAGCAGGTAAAGTTTCTGGTGTTCAAATTCAGGGAACAGGTAATATTGGTGGTTCTTCTAGAATTCTTTTAAGAGGAGCTTCTTCTTTAACAGGTAACAACCAACCGTTATTTGTTGTAGATGGTGTACCTATAGATAATTCTAATTTTGGAAGTGCTACCCAAGCTTATGGAGATAGAGATGATACTAGTGGAAATGTAGATTATGGTAATGCTGCACAAGACATTAACCCAGATGATATTGAATCTGTAAGTGTTTTAAAAGGAGCAAATGCTGCTGCACTTTATGGTTCTAGAGCAGGAAATGGAGTTATTTTAATTACCACTAAAAAAGGAAAAAAGAATAAAGGTTTAGGCATCTCTATCAATAATAGTTTTTCTTTAGAAACGGCTTTCGATTTCCCGGAATTACAAAATGAATATGGTGGAGGGCAATCTTTAACCTTTGCAAATATTGGTACTGACGGTATTCCTATTCAGAATGTATCTACAGATGAAAGTTGGGGACCAAAATTAGATGGTAGATTAGTAAGACAATGGGACGGAGAAGGAAATGGTGGAGAAGTACGACCATGGATTGCACACCCAGATAATTATAAAAATTTCTTTAATACTGGTCAAATTAGTAAAACAAACATTGCTATTAGTAATGCAAGTGAAGACGTAAATTACAGAGTGTCTTATACCAACTTAAACCACAAAGGTATTGTACCAAATAGTAGTATAAAGAGAAATACTATTAATTTAAATTTAAATGGAAAAATTGATAAATTATCTATTTCTACAAACCTTAGTTATATTAATACAAAGGGAGAAGGAAGACCAAAAGGTGGTGGTAGTAGCGATAATTTAACTTACAACATGGTAATTTGGACACAAAGACAATTAGATATTGATAAATTAAGAAATTATGAAAGAGCAGATGGTTCTCAACTTACTTGGAGAACAGACGATCTTAATTCTACAAATGTAAGAGCAAATAACCCTTTTTGGTTAGCTTACAAAGATTATCAAGATGATGAAAAAGACAGAATTATTGGTAATGTAAAAGTTAAATATGACATTACAGAGAAGTTAAATGCCTCTGTAAGATATGGTTTTGATAGTTATAATGATAACAGAAGAGATCGTAGATCTGTAGGTAGTAGATATACTCCTTACTATCTTAGTAAAATTTACGATTTTAAAGAAGAAAATATAGATGCAATATTAAACTATAATAACAGAGAATTAACTTCAGATATTTCTTTAATAGCTACTTTAGGTATGAATACGATGAGTAGAACTCTTGAGTCTAACATAGGTGCAACACAAGGTGGTTTAACAGTTTCAGATATTTATTCATTAGCCAATTCTGTAGATGCTGCTTTTTTAGAAAGATCTTTAGTCAATAAAAAGACAAGTAGTATTTATGCAAGTACTTCTTTTGGATTTAAAGATTTAGCATATTTAGATTTAACAGCAAGAAATGATTGGTCTTCTACACTACCAAAAGACAATTGGTCTTATTTCTACCCTTCTGCCACAGCAAGTGTAATTTTTTCTAAATTTATAGAAAGTGACGTATTATCATTTGGTAAATTTAGAGCAGGTTGGGCTCAAGTTGGTAATGATACAGAACCTTACAGACTTACAAATAACTATACTCAAGGTTCTGCCGTTGGCGGAAACCCGGTATTTACAATTCCATCTACATTAAACAACGCAGAATTAAAACCAGAATTAACTTCTTCTTTTGAAACTGGTGTAGATCTTAAATTATTTAGTAATAGATTAAGTGTAGACGCTACTTATTACACGGGTAAAACTACCAATCAAATTATGCCTATAACAGTTTCTGAAACAACAGGATATACTCAAAAATGGGTTAATGCAGGAGAAATTAAAAATAGTGGTATCGAATTACAATTACAAGGATCACCAATTAGAACTAAAGATTTTTCTTGGGATATTGGTATCAATTGGGCAAAAAACAATAATGAAGTTGTAGAATTGGCTGAAGGATTGGATACATACTTAATGAGTACGTTCTACACTTCAGGACCAGCAAGCGTTACTTTAGAATCTAGAGTTGGAGAATCATTTAGTTCCATTTATGCAACAAAAGTAGCAAGAGACCCTGATGGAAATAAAATAGTAGATGCTAACGGATATTATATTAGTGGAGAACAAGAATTTATAGGTAGTGTTTTACCAGATTGGACTTCTGGTATTACAAACACATTTACGTATAAAAACTTTACTTTATCGGCTTTAATTGATATTCAAAAAGGAGGAGTGTTTTACGCTAGAGGTTACCAAACTGCTGTCTACGCAGGTACTATGGCAGTAACTGCTGTAAATGGTGTTCGTGAAAATGGAATCGTTGCAGAAGGTGTAATGTCTGATGGAAATGGAGGCTATGTTACCAATACAACTCCTGCTGCTTCCGTAGATCAATACTTTAGACTTTACAGAAGAAACCCAGGAGATTTTACAACATTTGATGCTAGTTTTGTTAAGTTAAGAGAAGTTTCTTTCAATTATACTTTTCCATCAAAATTAACAGAAAAATTAAAGTTAAATAGTTTAAACCTTTCATTGGTTGGTAGAAACCTTGCAATTCTTCACAGAAATACTCCAAAAGGATACGATCCAGAATCTGCAGGTAATGCTTCTGGTAATATTCAAGGTAGAGAATATGGTCAATTACCGTCTGCACGTACTATAGGAATGAATTTGAAACTAACATTTTAAATAAAAAAACATGAAGAAAATTATAATAATATGTATATTATTTGTTAGTATAAGTTCTTGTACTAGCGATTATGAAGAACTAAATAAAGATCCCTTAGCGGCAACAAAAGTACCTACTACAGCACTTTTAACCGCTGCAACACAAAGTTTAATTAATGTTAATTCTGGGCTAGGTTATAACAAAACCATGATGTTTTATTCGCAACAATGGGCGCAAAGAGAAACAACTACTAGAAGTGTGTACGGTCTTTCTCCTGATGGTGATTGGAGTGCTTTTTATGGTATTTTACCTGAAATTATGGAAATAATTAAACTAAATACAGGAGAAGACAAAGATAGTTACGCAGCTTATGGAAAAAACGAAAACCAAATAGCAGTTGCCACCATATTAAAAGTATGGGTTTTTCATAACCTAACAGATACTTGGGGAAATGTACCTTATTCAGAAACTTTTAATGACGATATTACTTCTCCTAAATTTGACAAACAAGAAGATATCTACCCTGCATTATTACAAGAATTAAAAGATGCAGTTGCATTAATAGATACAAATGCTTCTGGTTTTACAAATGGAGATTTAATGTATAATGGAGATATGACTAAATGGAAAGCTTTTGCAAACTCTATGAGAGCAAGAATTGCCATGAGAATGTCTGAAGTAAACCCTGGCTTAGCCAAAACTGAAGTTGCTGATGCTTTAGGAGCTTCTGTATTTACGAGTAATAATGACAATGCAGTTATTGCATTTCAAAATGAAGAAGCCAATGCAAACCCATTGTATATAGAATTTTTAACGCAAAAATGGACTTTTATTGCAGAACCATTAACTGATTTAATGAATTCTTATGGTTCTGGTACAGCTTCAACACCTTCAGACCCAAGAACATCTAAATATGCAGATCCCAATGATGCAGGAGAATATATTGGCTTTCCTTATGGTTTAGAAACTACAGACACCTTTAATTACGCAATAGGAGACCGTTCATTACCAAATGCAACCACAAGAGCTATTGATTTTAACAGCTATATTATGACGTATTCTGAATTGCTGTTTATTAAAGCAGAAGCCGAACAAAGAGGTTGGTTTGGCACTGCAGGAAATGCTGCAACAACATACAAACAAGCTATTACAGCAAGTATGGAGCAATGGGGAGTTAGTTCTACTGCTACCACTTCTTATTTGGCTCAAACAGATGTTCTGTATAACGCATCTAACTGGAAAAAGTATATTGGAGAGCAAAAATATCTTGCATTATTTTCTCAAGGAGGAAATGCTTGGAGCGAATGGAGAAGGTTAGATTACCCTATTTTAAATTTCCCTACCGCAGGTTTACTTAACACAACCGAAATTCCTAGAAGATATTTTTATCCGACGAATGAAGGCATTATAAATGGAGATAATCTAGACCAAGCTGTTATAGATATGGGTGGAGATACTTTCTCTACAAGAATGTGGTGGGATCAATAAAAAACTCAAATTAATTAAATTGCAAAAGACCTCTTTAAAAGTGGTCTTTTTTTTTGATTATTTTTTATAATGATAAAATTAAAACATCCAACTGCTCTTTTGTATGATTTGCATTCACAACAATTCTATTAAACTTTTTAGTGCTTGTAGCATAATAAAAAGAGGTTATTAAAATATTTTTATTTAATAAAATTTGTTCTATTTGTTCATCAGAATGAAAGAAAACAGGATACATTTTATCTATAGTAATTGCTGTATTATCTTTTAATTGATGATACACGTACTCCATATTACTTTTCAGTTTTAATAATTGATTTTTATAGATTTCTTCTGCATTTACAAAAACCTCCAAAAAAGCAGGACTCATACCTGCACAACCAATAAAAAGATTGTCTTTTTTGATTAGGTTGATAAAACATAAATCTCCTGCAATTACGCCTCCGTTAATTCCGTAAGCTTTTCCTAAAGAAGAAGTAATAATCACTTTTATATGAGCTTTTTTCTGTATCAAGTTAGAAATTCCATTTCCATTTTCACCCAAAACACCTAAACTATGAGATTCATCTGCAAGAATATAAATGGTGTTCGAAGCATCTATTTCCTTTAAAAAACCGAAAGAAAACGGAGTTGTTTCAAAAGCAGCAATTCCATCTAAAACAATACTTATTTTTTTATTTTTTAAAGTTTTTAAAGATGTATGTAATTCTGAATCATTAAAAACAGGCAACGCATTTTTTGGCAAAATTGCCGGATGCGTTTTTGGCATAAAATAAAAAGCATCTACTAAAGTATCTAATGTATTTATAGCAAATTGACCCGCTAAAGTTCCTGAAGAAAGTGTTACAGCCGATTCTGTCTGTAAAAAATTGGCTAAAAAAGTTTCACCTTTCTGATAAATTGCTAGTTTAATATTTGCACTTCTAGAACTTCCGTAAGAAACGCCCCATTTTTTAATTGCTTTAAAAACCAATTCTTGAAACTCCGGTAAAGCAGCAACTCCTAAATAAGAAGTTCCACTAAAATACAAATATTCTTTTCCGTTTAAAGAAGCTGTTGTGTTTGGTACTTTTTCTAATTGCATATTTATAATAATGAAACTCCTGTTCCGTTTTTATCAGCATAAGAAATTACACCATTGTGTATGGTAATTCCTTTAGCAATATCTTTTTTTAACAACAAGCCACCATCCATATCAACATAATCTAAAAGTGGTAATAAATGTGCAATGGCAGAAATACCAACGGTAGATTCTGTCATGCAACCAACCATTGTTTTTAAACCTAATTCTTTTGCTTTTTCTAACATTCTTTTACCCGGAGTTAAACCTCCACATTTTGTAAGTTTTACGTTTACACCATGAAACAAACCAAAACATTTTTCTACATCACTTTCTACAATACAGCTTTCATCTGCAATAATGGGTAAAGCAGAATTTAGGTATAACTTCTTTGCTCCTTCAATATCATCTGCTTTTAAAGGTTGCTCTAAAAATTCTACCCCTAATTCTTTTAGTTTTATCGAATTTTCTATCGCCTCATCTGCTGTCCAACCACAATTTGCATCAATTCTAAAAATGGCATCAGAATGTTTTCTTAATTCTGTAACTATTTCAATATCGTTTTTTGTTCCTAATTTTATTTTATAAATCGGCCAAGGAAGTTCTTTCATCTTCGCTACCATTTTCTCTACAGAATCGATACCTATTGTATAATCTGTCATTGGATTTTTATCAATATTAAAACCCCAAACCGCATATAATTTTTTATGTAGTTTACGTGCATACAAATCATTAAAAGCCATATCTAAAGCACATAATGCGAACATATTTTCTTTAAATAACGGTTGTAACTTTTGCCAAAAAATAGAAGGATTTTCGCCTGATAAAGATTCAATAACATTTTTATTTTCTAAAATAATTTTCATCATTTTATCAACTGTAATATTATAATAAGGGTTTGAAGTTGCTTCACCAAAACCAGAAAAACCATCTGAAACCAACTCTACAACTAAACTTGGTTGAAAATCGTGAGACTCTCTAGAAATTGTAAATGTGTGTTTTAATTGAAGATTATAAGAATGTAGTTTTATTTCCATTTTTTACAGTTATATTTATCGTAAAGTTATAAAATTAGAATTCTATAAATAAATTTAAAATCATAAAAATGCCATTAGTAACCCCATTATCTGCAGAACACGATATAGAAACAAAAGAATTAGCACTTTTTTTTAATGAGACCTTAGGCTTTTGTCCTAATTCAGTTTTAACTATGCAACGAAGACCCGCTATTTCTAAAGCTTTTATCAATTTAAACAAAGCAGTTATGGCTAATGAAGGTAAGGTAACCTCTGCATTAAAAAGAATGATTGCTTGGGTATCTAGTAATGCAACAGGTTGCAGATATTGCCAAGCTCATGCAATTAGAGCCGCAGAACGTTATGGAGCTGAACAAGAGCAATTAGATAATATTTGGGAATACAAAACACATGCAGCTTTTTCTGATGCAGAAAGAGCGGCTTTAGATTTTTCTTTGGCTGCTTCTATGGTGCCAAATGCTGTAGATGAAACTATTAAAAAAGAACTCTATAAATATTGGGATGAAGGAGAAATTGTAGAAATGTTAGGAGTAATTTCTTTATTTGGATATTTAAATCGTTGGAATGACTCTATGGGAACAACGTTAGAAACAGGAGCTATTGAAAGTGGAAATCAATATTTAGGTAAACATGGTTTTAAAGTAGGCAAACATCAATAAAAAAAGGTTTTTGATAAAAAAAGACCCTCTCATAATAAAATGAGAAGATCAATATAAATTATTAAGGTCCCCCAACCTATTCAAATTTAGATCACAAAAGTAGTAAAAATATCACCTATTACAATTGTGTTTTTCACAAAAAATAAATGTTTTTTTTGTGAATTTTATATAAAAAAAAGGCTTAAATGAAAAGTTCAGAAGAAAGATTATTTAATTATATTAAAAAAAAACTCCCTAAAAACGTTTCTTTTATAGATAGAATTGCAGAGGTTTTAAATATAAGTTACGATGCAGCATATAGAAGAGTTAGTAGAAAGACCGCGTTAAATTTAACGGAAACTTTAAAACTTGCAAATCATTACAATATAGATTTAAATACTTTATTATTATCTACTAAAAATGATAATAAAAAAATTGTTGTAGAAAAAACGCATCATTTAATTGAAGAAAACTTTTTACAAACTTTTTTTGACAAATCAACTAACGAGATTAAAAACTTACAGCAGTCTAAGGGAGCATTAT
The DNA here is from genome assembly GCF_023555435.1 of Polaribacter sp. Z014. Classification (NCBI taxonomy): domain Bacteria; kingdom Pseudomonadati; phylum Bacteroidota; class Flavobacteriia; order Flavobacteriales; family Flavobacteriaceae; genus Polaribacter; species Polaribacter sp. Z014. The sequence goes on along the minus strand of NZ_JALCZP010000009.1, from coordinate 8,117 downwards.
TAATAAACTCTCTTAAAGACTTCCCACTCTACCATGCTGGCAATGGCTTTTTTTCTATGTTTAGAATATTTGCTTTAATTAATATTTCTAGCAGAAATTCTAAAACAAAAAAAATGCCTTTTTCAGAATTTACTACTTCTTCTAAAATTTTAAAAAAACACAATACTTTTTTAAAAGAATACAATAAAGTTGCGTTAATAGAAATATGGAGTGATTCTAGTATAGATAATATTTTAAATCAAATTCAGTATTTTTTTGAAATTGGACTTATCACAAAATCCGAATCTTTAATGATTGCTGATAGTTTAGTAGATTCTTTAAAATTAATTGAAGAACAAGCAAAAAATCAAAAAAGAAACCATAGTAAAAATAGCTATCAATTGTATCATAACAATTTAGTTCCGCTATTAAATACAGTGCTTATGCAATCTGAAAACCAAAAAAATATTTTTGTCCCCTATACTAATTTAAGTTATTTTAGAGTGAGTGATGAGAATACCACCCAACAGATAGAACAACATTTTAAAACGCAAATAGAATTTTCTAACAACCTTTCTGGTGATGCCTCTGTAGAAAGACAAAAGTTTTTTAATACATTATATCAAAAAATTGAAAACAGAAAAACAAGACTTTCATTTTCTACTAATGATGCTTTGAACCCTGTTTTTTAATTCTGGAATCACATTTTTCTCAAACCACGGGTTTTTAGTCAGCCAAAAACGGTTTCTTGGAGATGGATGCGGAAGTGTAAAATAGGTAGGTAAATATTCTGGGTAATTATCTACTGTTTCTGTAAGTGTACGTTTGGCCTTGTCTTTTAAATAATAATTCTGAGCGTACATTCCGATAAGGATAATCAATTCTAAATTTGGCATTTTGTCAATGATTTGCTGATGCCATTGTGGAGCACATTCCTTTCTTGGAGGTTTATCGCCACTTTTCCCTTTTCCGGGATAACAAAACCCCATGGGTACAATAGCAAATTTTTCTACATCGTAAAAATCTTCATCAGAAACATTGAGCCATTTACGTAATTGCTTTCCGCTTGCATCATCCCAAGGAATTCCAGATTTATGAACCTTAATTCCAGGAGCTTGACCAATAATTACAATTTTAGAATTTTGATGACCTGTAACCACAGGATTTGCTTCCAAATCTAAATGTGGTTCGCAAATTGTGCATTTTTTTATTTCAGATAAAAGATTTTGCATACTCTAAAAATACAGTTTTTTGTCATTCCGATGGAGGAACGACGAGGAATCTCATTTTAAATTTCTATGTTATTAAAGATGAGATTTCTCATTAGTTTATCTTGAGCGGAGTCGAAAGGCGAAAAGCTCATTTCGAAATGATCTGTGTTAGAAATCTTACTTTAATTCCAAAGCTTCACCTTCAAAAGACAATCCTTCGAAACCAGATTTCATAAAGTTTCTAATATTTTGATGCGAAATACCATTTTCATCTTCTAAAACATTTTTATAGTGTTCTCCAAAACAAAATAAAGCTTCTTCTTTTGTCAATTTTTGAATCTTCGCAAATGCAAATAACTTACAAGAACCAGAATTTTCGCCTGTTTTGTTTTTAATATCTCCGTTTGTAAATGTGGTTGGCGTAAAATTATAATTATCCTCAATTACTTGCATGGTTTCTGCAAAGTTAATTTGGGTTGGGTTTACTTTTAATTTTGTTATGAATTGTTGGATGATCATATCTAAAGATTGTAAAATGATTAATTCTATTTAGGTTTGTTCTAGCTATTTTACCATAAATCTTGCACTTCTGCCTTAATATATTTATCGTAAATACTTTTTGTTTGCGCGAGTTGGGTATCCGAAATCGGACTTATATTACTTGTATTTAAGTTAGAAACTAATTGCTCTACGCTAGAAGTTCCAGGAATTACACAACTTATTTCATTAAAAGACAAAATCCATTGTAATGCTTTATGCACAAGACTTTCGTCTTCATTAAAAATTGTTTTTAACTCTTCTACAGCCTGTAAACCTAAATTATAATCTATTCCAGAGAACGTTTCTCCTTTATCAAAGGCAGCTCCGTCACGGTTAAAGAATCTATGATCTTCTTTGTTAAAGGTTGTTGTTTTAGTAAATTTCCCTGTCAATAATCCACTAGCTAATGGAACACGAGCAATAATACCAACATTTTTCTTCTTTGCTTCCTCAAAAAATATTTCACTTGGTTTTTGACGAAACATGTTAAAAATAAGTTGAACGGTACTTACTCCTTCAAATTCTATTGCTTTTAATGCTTCTTCAACTTTCTCTACACTTACTCCGTAATTTCTAATTTTACCTTCTTTAGTTAAATCATCGAACAAACCAAAAATCTCAGGACGACTATACACTTCTGTAGGCGGACAATGTAATTGAATTAAATCAATCCTATCAACACCTAAGTTAGATAAACTATCTTCTACAAATTTCCTTAAAGCTGCAGTTGTGTATGATGCATTTATATGAGGATTTAACTGTCTTCCACACTTTGTTGCAATAAACACTTCTTCAGAACTTGCACGTACAATTTTACCTACCGCTTTTTCACTTAATCCATCACTATAAACATCTGCGGTATCGATAAAATTAATTCCATTATCAATTGCTGTGTTAATAATTTTTTCTGCATTAGAGAAACTAAAGTCACTCCCCCATTTTCCACCAACTTGCCAAGTACCTAAACTTATTTCTGAGATGTTTAAGTTTGTTTTTCCTAACTTTCTGTAATTCATTTTTGCTATTATTTATTGTGATTTTTTGAAAATTAATTTAAGTTCTTTGTTTGTAAATGTTGTTGGTGTAAAATTATAATTATTTTCAATTACTTGCATGGTTTCAGCAAAGTTAATTTGGGTTGGGTTTACTTTTAGTTTTGTTTTGAATTGTTGGGTGATCATTTATATTTTTTTTGATAAAAGTAATAAAATCTATCTCTCTCTACTTGAAGTAATTTTAATGAAAACATATTCAGGAAAACCACATAAACATCTTATAACGAACTATATAATTATTTTTTTTTATATTAATAACCCTTTTATTTATAAGGGTTTTAGATGTTTCTAAAAGTCTGTCCTATTTTAAAGTTTATGGTTTTTGTAATCTTGAAAATAATAAATCAATGAAACTACGAATTTCAATATATCATTTATTTGTAAGATTCTTGATTGTAATTTATTTTTGAGTAATGATTTTCTTTAAAAGTCAAAACCATTGATTTTACTAGAGAAATTTCATGTCTTAAAAAATAATTTCTTTCGATTTACTTTAGCAAAATAAGATTATAAATTATGGAAACATACCAATTCATAACTTTAATAATATCTGGAATCATCCTTCAAATTGGATTGACTCTAAGGTTGAAAATTAAAGAAAAATCAAAATCTAAAAATTTCAAATAATTAATTTTAACGCATTGGCAAATATTAATATTGATTTCATTACTTTCTGTGATAGTATTACAAATAAGGATTAATGTAAACAAAAATATTGATGAGAAATCAATTTTAAAGAAGATGGATAAAGTGAAAAACTTATTTCCGAATTTAACAATAAAGGAGTTAGATAGCTTTATTATAAATACTAAAGAAAACCCTAGTGATAAAAAAGAAACTTAATATTCTTTTCCCCTCTTCAATAGCATCATTCTAATTTTTTTCAAATAAAAATGCATTTCACTGTTATAAATACACATACTTTAACGTTATTAAAATAGAATGACCAAACAAGACTTTAAATACAAAGTATTTTCATTATCATCACTCATATTTCCTATGGTAGCTAGAATGCTTGGCTGTAATTCTAATGCAGAAGATGCAATACAAGAGATAATGATAAAACTATGGAATAAGAGAAAACAACTTGATAAACATCCAAATATAAAAGGTTTTGTCATTTTAACAGCTCGTAATTATTGTTTAGATATTTTAAGAAAAAAAACAGTGTTGTTAGAAGATTCTACCGCAACTCTTAAAATTATAAAATCGACAAATGGACATTCAGATTTAGAATGGAAAGAATTAAATAATATCATTCAAAACATTCTAACAAAGTTACCAGAACAACAAAAAGAAGTTTTTATAATGCGAGATATCGATGGTTATGATTTTGATGAAATAGCCGCTGCTTTACAAATAAAAATAGAACATGTTAGAGTTTTACTTTCCAGAGCAAGAAAACAAATAAGTACAGCCTTAGAAAAAACATATAGTTATGAAAGAGGAAAATATTAAGAACATACTAGAAAAATATAAATCGGGAAAAAGCACTTTAAAAGAAGAAACCTTTTTGTTTGATAACGTAGACGATTCTGAAACAGGAATTAAAGCATGGTCTTCTTTTGTAAAGAAAAATAAAAAAGTTGTTCCAGATAATTTTAATGATGATTCATGGCAATCGTTTGATAAAAAAACGACAAAAAACAATCGATTTAAAATTGGTTTGATGTCTGCCATAGCTTCCATATTATTACTGAGTACACTTTATCTTAATAATCTAAGAAACCAAGGCTTAAGTAATAACGAAAAAGAAGCTTTGCTTAACGAAGCAAAAAAAATGTTTATAGTAGCCGAACAAACAAAACCAATACTTAGAATTATTGTAGAAAGTGATTTATTAATTGTCTACACCAAAATAGAATAAACCCATTAAATATAATTACTAATCTTAAATATAATAAAAATGAAAAAAATATTATTTATAGCTGCTGTTATGTTGTTTTCAACAACCATTGTTAATGCACAAGAAGAAAAAAAGGATGAAAAAGAAAAAATCTATATAAAATTAAAAGATGGTGCTAAACCTACTATTTATGTAAATGATAAACTATTCGATTTCCCAATGGAACTGATAGATCAAAATAAAATAGCATCTGTTAATGTTATAAAAGGAGAGAAAGCAAAACAAAAATACAATGCTTCAAATGGTGTTGTTCTAATAAAAACAAAAGAGTTAGAAACGACCTCTATTCCTATGCCTAAAGTAGCAAAAAAAGATACAGAAATCGGAGGTAAAAATGGACCAATGGTAATTGTTGATGGTAAAGTTACAGACAAAGCAATGTTAGATACCATAAGTCCTAATACTATTGATAAAATGGAAGTTTTAAAAGGAGAAAAAGCAATACAACAATACAACGCTCCGAATGGTGTGATAATTATTACCACAAAAAAACTGTAACTACTTAGCTGTTTTTTGCATCAATTCCCAATAAGTAGAAAATCTATTGATTGGGAATTTTGTATATAATTTATTTTGTAGACTTCCCTTCCACAATCACAACAATTTCTCCTTTTGGTGGTTTTGCTGTAAAATGTGCTAAAACTTCAGTTGCAGTTCCTCTAATGGTTTCTTCAAACATTTTTGTGAGTTCTCTTGATACAGAAACTTGCCTATCTGCTCCAAAATACTCTACAAAATGCCCTAAAGTTTTTACTAATTTATGAGGAGATTCATAAATAATCATGGTTCTTTTTTCTTCTGCCAACAATAAAAAACGAGTTTGTCTTCCTTTTTTTACGGGTAAAAAACCTTCAAAAACAAATTTATCATTTGGTAAACCAGAATTTACCAAAGCAGGCACAAAAGCCGTTGCTCCAGGTAAACAATCCACCTCAATATTATTTTCCACACAAGCTCTTGTCAATAAAAAACCAGGATCTGAAATTGCAGGTGTTCCCGCATCAGAGATTAATGCACAAGTTTCTCCGTTTTGGATTCTTTGTACAATTCCTTTTACAGATTTATGCTCATTGTGCATGTGATGACTGTGCATTTGCGTTTCAATCTCAAAATGTTTTAAGAGTTTTCCGCTGGTACGTGTGTCTTCTGCTAAAATAAAATCGACTTCTTTTAGAATTCTAACGGCTCTAAACGTCATGTCTTCTAAATTACCAATTGGTGTTGGCACTAAATATAGTTTGCTCATGGTATCATTTACATTATCACAACAAACTTACAAAAGAATTAAATAAAACCCCTTTGTAAGTTTGGTAAATGAATTCAGAAAAGAAGTATTCTTTTGAAACCTTCAATATATTAATGAATACCTCTATTTTATTTCTATTAATTCTGTTATCGAATAATCTACATTATTAAAAGCGTCTATATCTTCACGAATTACTTTGGCAAAAACACCTGGTTTATTTATAATCATCCAATATTTAAGTTTTACTTCTCCATAAAAACCTTCCACTACTTTACATTCAAATTCTCCTGCAATTACTTTTATAGTTTCCGTTGTTATTACTCTAAACGGACCTAGTTTTTCTTGTGGAAAAAAATCATTGGTCATATTTAAAAAGCCTCCTTTAAAACTTTCAGCACCTTTTAAGGTGTCTTTTTCTGTAATGATTAAATTATTTACAGTGATACTTTTTCTTTTTTTATTTATGTTGATTTTAGACAATAAAGTGTCTTGTTTAAAACTTGTTGTGTTTGGTATTAACCTACTTTGTTTATACTTTAAATAGTTTACATGTTCTAGTTCTACTAATAAAGCATTAAAATCTAACCAAGGAGGGTTTTCGTTTGGTCTTGCTGGAAAATTATCAATATTAAAAATTAAACGCTCTAAATTAGTGGAGGATACTTCTTTTTTAGCAATGATTTCTTTTCCATTTAAATTTAGTACAAATACATTTTCTGATTGCTCTTTTAACGTACTTTTCCCTTTTAACAATTCCGATTCCCCTATAAAGGTTATAGATCTCTCATTAGAATTGTACATCCACGTTCCATTAGTTGTTGATTTTATGCTATCTTTTGAAGAAATTGTAGTTAACGAAAAAATATCTGGTAGTTCCATTTTTAGCAACTGAATATCATCAAAATCATTTTCTAATTTCCAAGCTCCTTTTAATTTTGACATTGCGTTTTCTTTAGCAATTTTATTTAGATCTAATTTTAAATAGGTTGTTTTTATGCCCTCTTTTTCTAACACGAGTTCTTTATTGGTACTACTTAAAATTTTGCTCATGCCATTAAAGTCTTTTTTAATATTAGATCTCATTTGAATTTCATTACTTCTAATATTGTAACGCCAAGTTGCAATCAATACACTTTCCATCAATACTCTTCCCCTATTAGAGAACTCTATAACTTTAAATGGATATTGTGTATTGGTCGGTAATTCTACTTTGGTTATAAGCCAACTTCCAATAATTTTTGCTTTTTGTGCTTTAGAAGAAAAACTACAAACAATAATTATAAGCGTGATAACCATTTTTTTCATGAGTCTTTATTTTTATCTGGTTAAACATTAAAACATCTCAAGACAAGCAAGCAGTTTAGTATTCCCCCTACTAAACACTAAACTTTTAGCCTGCTCGTTCCATAACAATTTATTCTTTTTTTTAGGTACTATTTTCCCTTAAACTTCCATTGTACTATAAATTATATAATTATCAAAAACTCTAAAATATGTTGAACACTTTTTTATAGTACAGCAATCGATTACATAGATTAAAGTTTGACTATTAGTTATAAATTTAGGTAAGGATGTCTAAACTTTTTTTAACTACCAAAGAATTAGTAATTGCACTTTAAAGATAATAAAAAATAACATAATCACTCTAATATCAAAATCTTAAAATAATATATTTCTACAAACTTCCAAAATTTTCATTTTACTCAACTAATTTCACTCTTATGAGAGCGCTTTTTAAAATTAAGAAAACAAATACTATCCTTTATTTTCTATTTTTTTTGCATTTTCATTTTTATCACTTTTTGCATCATTTCGTAAGTTTGATGCAGCTCTTGATCACTCATTTTTTGCATTTCTTCGTTCTCTTTATCCCCTAAAGCCATTTTTTTCCATTCTTCAAAAGACATTTTACTAAGCATCAACATTTTGGCATCCATATTTTCTATTTCATCTTCATACTCCTCATTGTCCATAAAACCTTCTTCCTTAATAATAGGAAAATCTGGTAGGTTAAAGTTGCTATCTTTTAAACTTATATTAAATTTAGCATCAATAGCTTCTTTAACAGTTGTAATTCCCATCATAGTCATCCTATGTTTGTAAACTCTTAAAGTTTATGTTAAAATTAATTACATTTAAGATTAATAATAACAGAAAAGTATAGGGTAAAGGTTAAGATT
>NZ_JALCZP010000099.1:0-925 GCF_023555435.1 Polaribacter sp. Z014 | reverse complement strand
TTTTTGCCGAAAATTTCGGACTGCAAACATACAACTCTTTTTAATTATAATCCTAAGGAAATTGTTATTTTATTTTTAAATAAAAGCTTGACACTTTACTTAGTTAAACTACTAATCCTTAATCTAATTACAACTCCTCAATGAACGTTGCTAACTTTCTGATATTCCTGTTAGCGGGTGCAAACTTACAACTCATTTTTATTCTGACAACTATTTTTTTACCTTTATTTTGGTTTAATTTTACATAGCGTTTTAAGACACTTGTTTTTAATGGTTTATGAGGAAGTTTTTTTTGAGGTTGTTTTTCGGGTTTTAGGTTTTGGGGTGGTTTTGGAAGTGGATGATTGTTTTAAACACATAGAAACATAGAAATCATAGGCTGGTTGGAAGTTGAATTTTGAAGGTATTATGCTTTTATTATTCCTTTTTTTTGTAATTCTTCTGCTTACCTAGAGGCTTTTATCTTCAAAATGAAGCTTCATTATTATAATAATCGTGCTTTTTAGCTCTAAAGAATTTGTTTGTGTCTTTATATATTAGCGAGTTCTTCTTGATTCTTCTTCAATATATATATATAGGGTTGCAATGCTTAAAATGATATTCTTTTAAAACACATAGCAACATAGAAAACATAAATTTGATCCCTCCTTTATAAATAGTTTTTGAAACACATAACTCTTAACTCTTTTAGACTTTTTAAAATGATCTTTTTTCCTTTCTTCTAGAGATTTATATGTTCCTGAACTACTACCAAATGGAGATACTCTAAAACAATTATTAGCTAGAAGTAGATGTCTATTATATAAATCTAGTAACAAGTGGACTAACACCGGATCAACACAAAAAGTTGTGGAGTAAAATAAAAAGGAAGAACTTTGACTTTAAAATTATTTCTATTTTGGATACTTCAATTGAACTTGCTAAA
>NZ_JALCZP010000098.1:0-942 GCF_023555435.1 Polaribacter sp. Z014 | reverse complement strand
TGTTACTAACCTTTAAAAAAGAAAAGATGAGAACAATAATGAAAACAATTTTAGTAGTAACATTAATGTTTGGAACATTAATTAGTTACGCAAACGACAACAAGAAATCTACTAATGCAGTAGCTGCAAAAAGAGTTAAAGTTGAATACAAGTCTGTAAAAAGAGGACATGCTTTAACTATTAAAAATGAAAATGGATTAACAATATATAGACAAGTCATTCAAAGTTCTGGAACCTATTCTAAAACATTCGATTTAACAAACTTAGAAGATGGTTTATACACCACGGAACTTGAAAAAGACTTTGAAATTATTGTAGACAAAATTGAAGTTAAAGATGGTTTTGTTACTTTCTTAAATGAAAAAAGTGAAACAATTTTTAAACCAGTAATTAGAACGGAAGGAGATTTGGTTTTAATTTCTAAAATTGCTTTTAACAAAGAACCATTAAAAGTAATTTTATATTATGACCACCACGTTATTCTTTCTGAAAAAGTTGAAGGTAATAAACTTATAAACAGAGTTTACAAATTAACCAACACAGAAAAAGGAGCATACAAGGTTGTTATTTACTCAGACAATAAAATGTATGAAAAAGAATTTACAATCTAAAAAACTATTGAACTCATCAAACTACTGCCATTTTGATGATAAAAGCGAGTCCTTCTGGACTCGTTTTTTTTGTTAATGAAAGAATCATTTTCTATTTTATTCAATATACAGATTTTAAGGAATTAACCAAAACATATACATAATTACCTTAACATTTAATTAATGTTTTAATAATAGATAAAATAGAATACAAAACTACCAATTCTGATGTTTTTAGAACTGAACTTCCAACATATCTTTGTGGTGTTACTAACCTTTAAAAAAGAAAAGATGAGAACAATAATGAAAACAATTTTAGTAGTAACATTAATGTTTGGAACATTAATTAGTT
>NZ_JALCZP010000097.1:0-962 GCF_023555435.1 Polaribacter sp. Z014 | reverse complement strand
CTTTTAAACTTCGCTTGTCTTACATTTTCATCCCATTTAGCAAGTCTAATTAAGGCAACAGTTTTATCTTTTGTTTGATTATAAATCCAGGATAAGTTTTGACATAAATTGTATGCCTTTTCTATATCTCGATAATTTTTAAAAAGTATTTCAGCTCTTTCCTGTTGGGTGTTAGTCCACTTGTTACTAGATTTATATAATAGATATTTACTTCTAGCTAATAATTGTTTTAGAGTATCTCCATTTGGTAGTAGTTCAGGAACATATTTTAAGGAGTTATTTCTAGCGTTTTCTATGGCGTCGTTTTCTTTATCTATTGCTTCCCAACGATGTTTAATTCTTATTTCATGCAAAGCATCTAAAGCTAATTTTTGCACATGAAATCAATCTATAACTAGTACTGCTTTTGGAAATGATTTTTTAACGATTAACCCCATGTTTCCTGCCATGTCTAAGGTTACTTCAATTACTTTTTTTCTTTGTGTTAAAGCTATTTTATGAAGAATTCTAATAACATCTTCAGCTTTAGTACCTTTAATCATGGCCAGTAAAGCACCTTTTTTTCCATTCGCATTTTTATTAGTCACGGAAGTATAAAAATCTCCATTAGAAAATGCTGTTTCATCTATGGAAAGATAGCTTCCAGTATTTTCAGGAAAAAGCAACCGTTGTTCAGCATGTGGTTTTTGGTTCCATTGATTAAAATCAATTAAATAATCTTTGTATAGCCTCTGTAAGTTTCTAGGGCTTACTCCGTAAAAGGTTGCTACAACAGATGTACTTGTAGCATTATTACAGACTGATTTGTTTTAAAAAAGCAGCAAATTCACTAGTAATTCTAGTGCTTTTTGGGATCAAGAATAATTATTGGGGAGAATCTTATCTTTGGAAAAAAAGTAATTAGATTTTGAATACAGAATTAGCCCGTTATTTGTTGCCCGAAGGGCTATTAGAATATTTTG
>NZ_JALCZP010000096.1:0-970 GCF_023555435.1 Polaribacter sp. Z014 | reverse complement strand
ACAGAGGCTGCTAAAATTTGTGATTTAAATCCGTAGTTATCATAAATTAATCTCATTTCTGAAATTAAATTTAATCCATCTGTAGAAATATCATCCAATCTTCCTAAAAAAGGAGACACATACGTTGCTCCTGCTTTTGCTGCTAATAATGCTTGTCCTGCAGAAAAAATAAGTGTCATGTTTGTTTTAATCCCTTTATCAGAAAAATATTTACACGCTTTTACACCATCTGCAATCATTGGTAATTTTACCACAATCTGTGGATGTAAAGCAGCTAACTCTTCTCCTTGCTGAATCATTCCATCATACTCTGTTGCAATTACTTCTGCAGAAACATCTCCTTCTACAAGGTCACATATTTTTTTATAATGGTTTAAAATATTTGCTGCTCCTGTAATTCCTTCTTTTGCCATTAAAGATGGATTGGTAGTTACACCATCTAAAACTCCTAAAGCTTCTGCTTCGGCAATATCATTCAAATTTGCTGTGTCAATAAAAAATTTCATACGTTTATTTTTATACTGTTTTTAAATATGCTAATACTTGTTGACTTACTTTTTCTCCTGTAAATCCAAATTTTTCGTCTAAGATGTTTGCTGGTGCTGAATACCCAAAATGATCCAATCCAAACACTTTTCCTGCATCACCAACCAAACCTTCTAAGTTTACTGGTAAGCCTGCTGTTAAGCCGAATAATGGTTTGTTTTTAGGAATAACACTTTGTTGATATTCTTTAGATTGGTTTCTAAATACACCTTCAGAAATTACCGAAGCAATGTTTACTTTTAAGCCATTTTTAGCTTCTAAAATTTCTGCTGCAGCCACTAAAGTTGCAACTTCAGAACCATTTGCCACTAAAACAACATCTGGATTTGCTACTTCTTTTACTAAATACCCACCTTTTTCAGAAGCTAATGCTTCTTGATATCTTGATGATGCTCCTTTGGTTGGTAAATCTTTAATTCCTTGT
>NZ_JALCZP010000095.1:0-972 GCF_023555435.1 Polaribacter sp. Z014 | reverse complement strand
ACAGAGGCTGCTAAAATTTGTGATTTAAATCCGTAGTTATCATAAATTAATCTCATTTCTGAAATTAAATTTAATCCATCTGTAGAAATATCATCTAATCGTCCTAAAAAAGGAGAAACATACGTTGCTCCTGCTTTGGCTGCTAATAATGCTTGTCCTGCAGAAAAAATTAGTGTCATATTCGTTTTAATTCCTTTATCAGAAAAATATTTACACGCTTTTACACCATCTGCAATCATAGGTAGTTTTACCACAATTTGCGAGTGTAACGCTGCTAATTCTTCTCCTTGTTGAATCATTCCATCGTACTCTGTTGCAATTACTTCTGCAGAAACATCTCCTTCTACAATGTCACAAATCTTTTTATAATGATTTAAAATATTTGCTGCTCCTGTAATGCCTTCTTTTGCCATTAAAGATGGATTGGTAGTTACGCCATCTAAAACTCCTAAAGCTTCTGCTTCTGCAATATCATTCAAATTTGCTGTGTCTATAAAAAATTTCATTTGTCTTTAATTTTATACTGTTTTTAAATAATCTAATACTTGTTGACTTACTTTTTCTCCTGTAAATCCAAATTTTTCGTCTAATATGTTTGCTGGTGCTGAATACCCAAAATGATCCAATCCAAACACTTTTCCTGCATCACCCACCAAACCTTCTAAGTTTACTGGTAAGCCTGCTGTTAAGCCGAATAATGGTTTGTTTTTAGGAATCACACTTTGTTGATATTCTTTAGATTGTAATCTAAATACTCCTTCAGAAATTACCGATGCAATGTTTACTTTTAAGCCATTTTTAGCTTCTAAAATTTCTGCTGCAGCGACTAAAGTTGCTACTTCTGAACCATTTGCAACTAATACTACATCAGGGTTTTCTACTTCTTTTACTAAATACCCACCTTTTTCAGAAGCTAATGCTTCTTGATATCTTGATGATGCTCCTTTGGTTGGTAAATCTTTAATTCCTTGT
>NZ_JALCZP010000094.1:0-983 GCF_023555435.1 Polaribacter sp. Z014 | reverse complement strand
ATAATGCACCGACTTGGTAAATGGAATTACCTAGAACGTTTTGATTGTAATTTAAGCTTAGAGAAAGGTTTGAAGGTAGAAGAGGAGTACAATAAGATGCAAGAATGGATGCATACTGATAAAAAATGGGAAGACATTAATAACAAAAAAGATTAAATTATTTTGAAGAAGTAATTAGGCATAAACGTGATGGTGGGATATAGTAGATTTTTGTCATATGAATCGATGAGAGCTTTGTTCTACTGCCAACCTCATGGTGACAAGAAGCATGAATTGATTGTTTTTTTTTGAATGAATGCCTTAACTAATATTACAGCTATTGGAATAGCAAATATCTTAAGCGCGGTAATCTACAATTTAAAAGGATTTTAAGAAAACAGGATTAAACTATAAATAATTTAACCCTGAGTTTTGTTACTTACACAGATTTTAGGATAGTGTCTCTATATAATCTCTACAGCACTAACACCGTTGCTTTTTTTAGTAATTCTAATTTGAGTAGGAATTCGTTCCTTTAAGTTTTCTACGTGAGAGATAATTCCGATTATTTTTCCTTGAGATTGCAATGTTTCTAAAGTAGATATTACGGTTTCTAATGTATTGCTGTCTAGCGTTCCAAAACCTTCATCAATAAAAAGAGAATCTATTTTTACGTTTTTGCTGGCCAAATCAGACAACCCTAAAGCCAAAGCCAAACTAATGATAAACTTTTCTCCACCACTAGAAGTATCTACCAAACGAGCTTGATCGGTTTGATAATGGTCTATCAGATTAAAATTCAGCTCTTCTTTTGGTTTGTAAGAATCTTCCATTTTTAAAGAATAACGTTTGTTTAATTGATACAAATGCACATTGGCAAGATCCAATAAATGTTTTAGCGTTAAACGCTGTACATAGACGTTAAAAGCATCTTTAGAATTCCCAATAATTTTAAATAGTTCTTTCCAAACGGTGCAAATTTCTGATTGCTTCTCTATTTTTTT
>NZ_JALCZP010000093.1:0-1007 GCF_023555435.1 Polaribacter sp. Z014 | reverse complement strand
CCATCACTTAATGTATCATCTGATGAAATATCCATTAATACTCCAGATGTGCCCGTTACCAATCCTGAAATACTATCATCCATAGCAACTGGTGGAATATCAACAATTATGTCCACATCTAAATCATCCCCAACAGTAGTTGGATCGGTTTGATCCCCTACAGCTGCGCTTGTTGTATTTGTTATTTTATCTCCTAAGGTTCCTGCATCAACGGTAGCTGTTATATTTAAAGTCGCTATTATTCCATTAGCAATACTTCCAATTGTCCATAACCCTGATCCTTTATTATAAGCTGTTCCTTGGTCATTACTTACATAAGTAACTCCTATAGGTAACAAATCGGTTAAAGTTACCCCAGTAGCATCAGTACCTCCTTTGTTTTCTACAGTAATTGTATAAACAATCGTGTCTCCTTCATTTGGTGTATCATCACTTACTGTTTTTATCGTAACTAAATTAGAACTAGAAACAGTAATTGTTTCAGACGCGTCATCTGCTGTTACATTACTATCTGTTTGATCTTGTGTATTCGTAACCGTATTAGTTAACACCGCTCCATCTTGATCTAATCCTACAACTGCTGTTATAACAATAGATACTTCTTCTCCAGAGGCTAATGTACCCACATTCCATGCTGGAGAACTCCAAGTTCCTTTACTAGGTGTACCTGTCCCCACTATTAATCCTATTGGTAAAGCATCTGTTACAACTAATCCGGTAACTACTGCTGCTCCTTTATTTGTTACGGTTACCGTATAGGTTACTGTATCTCCTGCATTTGGTGTCGCATTGTCAACTATTTTAGTTAATACAATATCTGAATCTGTTAAAATAGTAATTTCTGCTTCTAAATCATCTGTAGTTGTATCTGGATCTGTTTGATCTCCTGTAGCAGCTGTTGTTGAATTGGTTATCGTGTCTCCACTTGTTCCTGCGTTAACTGTTGCTGTGATTATTAACGTAGCAGTATCTCCATTTGCAACCGTACCAATTGTCCATAAACCTGA
>NZ_JALCZP010000092.1:0-1017 GCF_023555435.1 Polaribacter sp. Z014 | reverse complement strand
CAAATGCGTTATTTTATTTCCATTTCCATATTTCGTTCATTTTTCAGATTATTTTTAATTTACAACAACGCATTTCAGTAATTTCCATTTTTCAGACATTTCCAATTCCGCAAACTTGATAAATTAAATTCTGAGTAAAAATTCCGAAATTTTGGTTTTTCAGCGTCTGATTGTTTTCTCACGTGCTTAATTCCGACAATAATTTTCACTTTATTTAATTTTCAGAAAATTCTCAGCCTTTCTAAATTATATTTTAGAGAAAATTCCACACAATTTTTGTTCTGCATTTTGCTCAATTCCGCAAAGTATGGAAATTCATATTTGAGTAATTTCTCCGCAATCTTGATTTCAGCGTTTGAGTAAATTCCTTTTTTGTGAAATTTTGAAAACTTCTTCAACTTTTCAAAATTTTGATTAGCGAGAGAGTGTTCCGCTTTTTTCAGAATTCCGATTTACAAACTAAAAAAAAGCCAAAATTATATTTTACTAAATGGCTTGTATTCGGCTCGATTCACCAGTTTTTGGCAACGTTGTTTTGTATGGAAAGTTGTGTTTTAAGTCGACGGCTATTTTCCGTAGGAAAATAGGAGTTGACAAAAATGCAACAATTTTTGATTAAGTCAAATTTAGCAATTTTTTATACAAGGTGTTGTAAAATGCGTGTTTAATTTCGACTTTATAAGTTATAAAATTCCTATTTCTTTTTTCTCCTTTTTAGAGTTTCTGAGTAAATTCCTTAATTTTGATTTTTCAGCGTTTTCACAATTTTTTAATTCAGAATATGAGTAAACCTTTATTTTACTTTTAGAAATCTCTTAGCCTTTCTAAATTTGTCTTTAAGAACGAATTTCTCCGACTTTTGCTCAACACTTTGTCAATTCAGCGATTTTAGTTTCAAACAGTAATGAAGTTTCAAGTTTTTAGATATTTTCAAACAAGCTAAATTCCGCAAACTTTTTCCTTTTTTTTGCGTTTTAAAACTCCGAACGAAAAGAACTATTTTTCCTTTCTTAAAAT
>NZ_JALCZP010000091.1:0-1043 GCF_023555435.1 Polaribacter sp. Z014 | reverse complement strand
GGCACTGTCTCATAAAGTGTGTAAGTTTTAAAATCTCAGGTTAATTAATTAACCTGAGATTTTTTTATTAATTTTAAATTTTACATACTTATGAAACCAGAAGACATTTTAAACGAAGATTTTTTAAAGCAATTTAAAAGCGGATCAGAACTTACTAATTTTTTAGAACAGCTTCATAAACGAGGCATAGAAAAGATCCTTGAGGGAGAATTAGATGCTCACCTAGATTATGATCGACATCAAAAAAGTAAATCAACTAATCTTCGAAACGGGTATACCAAAAAGAAACTAAAAACAACTTTAGGAGAGACAGAAATAAATGTTCCAAGAGACCGTGAAAGTTCCTTTAACCCAATGATTGTTAAAAAAAGAGAAAGTACTACAGAAGGTATAGAAAACATTATAATTTCCCTTTATGCAAAGGGGATGAGCAATAGTGATATAGAAGAACAAATACGAGAACTTTACGATTTTAACATCTCCACAAGTACTATATCAAGAATTACCGATAGTATCACCAATGATATTATAGCTTGGAAGAATAGACCTTTAGAAGCAACATATCTTATCGTTTGGATGGATGGAATCGTTTTTAAAGTTAGAGAAAACTCTAAAGTCATCAACAAAACCATTTACATTGCTGTAGGTTTGAGAACCGATGGTAAAAAAGAAGTACTTGGTTTATGGTTAGGGAAGAATGAATCTTCTGCTTTTTGGATGAGTGTTTTAACAGATATTAGAGCTAGAGGAACACAAGATATCTTAATCACAGCAACCGACAATTTAAACGGATTTACAGATACAATTAAAACTGTTTTCCCTAATTCTGTTACTCAAATATGTGTAGTGCATCAGATTAGAAACTCTTGTCGTTACGTTGTTTGGAAAGACAAAAAAGAGTTTACCAGAGACATGAAACAAATCTATACTGCACCCACAAAAGAAGCTGCAAAGGCATCCTTAAAAGATTTTAAAGATAAATGGGATTCTAAATATTCTTATGCGATTAAAAGTTGGGAAAATAACTGGGATGAACTTACCGT
>NZ_JALCZP010000090.1:0-1043 GCF_023555435.1 Polaribacter sp. Z014 | reverse complement strand
GGCACTGTCTCATAAAGTGTGTAAGTTTTAAAATCTCAGGTTAATTAATTAACCTGAGATTTTTTTATTAATTTTAAATTTTACATATTTATGAAACCAGAAGACATTTTAAACGAAGATTTTTTAAAGCAATTTAAAAGCGGATCAGAACTTACTAATTTTTTAGAACAGCTTCATAAGCGAGGCATAGAAAAAATACTTGAAGGAGAGTTAGATGCTCATTTAGACTATGGAAAGCATCAAAAAAGTAAATCAACTAATCTTCGAAATGGGTATACCAAAAAGAAACTAAAAACAACTTTAGGGGAGACAGAAATAAACGTTCCAAGAGACCGTGAAAGTTCTTTTAACCCAATGATTGTTAAGAAAAGAGAAAGTACCACAGAAGGTATAGAAAACATTATAATTTCCCTTTATGCAAAAGGGATGAGTAATAGCGATATAGAAGAACAAATACGAGAACTCTACGATTTTAATATCTCCACAAGCACTATATCAAGAATTACCGATAGTATCACCAATGATATTATAGCTTGGAAAAATAGACCTTTAGAAGCAACCTATCTTATAGTTTGGATGGATGGAATCGTTTTTAAAGTTAGAGAAAACTCTAAAGTCATCAACAAAACCATTTACATCGCGGTAGGTTTGAGAACTGATGGAAAAAAAGAAGTACTTGGTTTATGGTTAGGTAAAAATGAATCTTCCGCTTTTTGGATGAGTGTTTTAACCGACATTAGAGCTAGAGGAACACAAGATATCTTAATCACAGCAACCGATAATTTAAATGGATTTACAGATACAATTAAAACTGTTTTCCCTAATTCTGTTACTCAAATATGTGTGGTGCATCAGATTAGAAACTCCTGTCGTTACGTTGTTTGGAAAGATAAAAAAGAGTTTACCAGAGACATGAAACAAATCTATACTGCACCGACAAAAGAAGCAGCAAAGGCATCCTTAAAAGATTTTAAAGATAAATGGGATTCTAAATATTCTTATGCGATTAAAAGTTGGGAAAATAACTGGGATGAACTTACCGT
>NZ_JALCZP010000008.1:0-175364 GCF_023555435.1 Polaribacter sp. Z014 | reverse complement strand
TTTTTTAATGTTGTTACTGAAATAAATACTAGAGTCTGTGGATTCTGATGGTAAAGATGACGTTTTAGGAGGTAAACCAAAGAAATAATACAAAACGTTAATATTATAAAAGGATGTCTATGTATTTACATAACTACATTCAATCAGTATATTTTTACGAAAAAAATAATATTTTGAATATATTGTAATTTTAGATTTAAAATATCTATCCCTAATAAATTATTTTTAAGACAGCACCATAATCAATAACTAGCGCATCAAAAGAATCTTTTAAATCTATGTTGTTAAAATATGCCCATAAAGTTCTCAATACACCCGAATGTGTAACAATAGCAATGCTATCATAGTTTTTAGGAAGGTCTTCTACAAATGATATTGCTCGGTGTTGTAAATCTTGGTAAGACTCACCGTTTAGGGTAGATGCATGTACCCAATCATCGTACCAAGGTTGTATTTCATTATTAGGTATTTCGTCCCATTTTTTAAGTTCCCAAGAACCAAAATTAAGTTCCATTAAACGGTTATCGAATGTAATATCATCAGTAATAACTTGAGCTAATTGTTTGCAACGTTGCAAAGGACTAGAATACACTTTATCAAAACGAGTAGGAATCTGACTCAAAACCTTTTCTGCTTCTAATAAGAAAGTGTCCTTTAAGGGGATATCACTAACCCCATAACAAACCCCTTTTTCTATAAGAGGCGTGGTGTGCCTAATTAAATATATTTCCATAGTATTAGTATACTTAAATAAAATATAATTTCACAAATTTGTTGAATGGATCCTAAGCAATCACCTGTATAACCATTAATCCATTTATTAAAAAACCTAGTTAGCAGTACTCTTACCAAATAAATGGGAATAAGTAATAAAAAGACATAAGGTGATTGAAATAAAAATAACGGAAATAAAGCAAAAACACTTGATAAAATAAATGCCGGACTTGTCCATTTTAAGATATCAGTTGTTATCGATTTTAATTTTGAAGAGTCATCATTTATACGAGCATAGGAATGCGTAATCATTACACTAATGGCTAGAACTCTACTAAGACTATGACCCGAAAGCAAAACAAATAGCATAAAATATGGAGTATTAATTCCGTTTGCTATCGATAAATCTACCAAAGCTACTAATAATTGATATTTCAACAAAAGTGCCATTACTAAAGCGATTGCTCCATAAGCTCCAATAGTACTATCCTTCATAATTAGAAGAATTTTTTCTTTGTTCCATCCTCCTCCAAAACCATCAACAGTATCTGCCAAACCATCTTCATGAAATCCACCTGTTAGTAACAAACCAGTAA
Organism: Polaribacter sp. Z014; assembly: GCF_023555435.1. Lineage (NCBI taxonomy): Bacteria > Pseudomonadati > Bacteroidota > Flavobacteriia > Flavobacteriales > Flavobacteriaceae > Polaribacter > Polaribacter sp. Z014. The sequence continues at coordinate 174,054 of NZ_JALCZP010000008.1, read as the reverse complement.
TCATAGAGATAATTACAGCAATAGAAACAGGTAAAACAAGTAGTGATAAATTTAATATTAGAGCAGAAAGTCCGCCAACCAATAAGCCTATTAGCGGTAAATATTTGATTGACGCTTTAGAATATTCTTTTTTAAATAGAATGCTTTTAGGAATAGGAATTCTTGTGTAAAACATTAATGCGGTAAAGAATATGTGAATTTCTTTTTTCATTAATTTACTTTGTCATTTACGTTTGCATGATCAAAACTAGATAAATTATTTACAATATTTACAGCAGATTGTACTAAAGGATACGCAATCGCAGCACCTGTACCTTCCCCTAATCTTAAACCTAAATTTAATAAAGGTTTTGCTCTAAAATATTCTAATAATTTTTGATGACCTGATTCTCCCGAAGTATGTGAGAAAATACAATAATCAACCACTTCCGGATTTATTTTTGAAGCCGCTAATAAAGCCGCTGTTATGATAAATCCATCAATTAATACAATCATTTTTAATTCAGCAGCTTGCAATATAGCACCTGTTATCATTGCTATTTCAAAACCACCAAATGTTTGTAAAACTTCTTCTGGTGATGATACCGAACTGTGTTTATTTATAACAGCTCTAAGTACTCTCTTTTTATTTTGAACTCCAACATTCTGTAATCCAGCACCTTTACCAACACAATCTTCAATGGGTATGTTTAAAAAGGTACTCATTAACAAAGATGAAGAACTTGTGTTACCAATACCCATTTCTCCAAAACCAATAATATTAGAACCTTCAGCATGAATATTTGCAACTATTTCAGCTCCTTTCTCAATACACGTATCACATTGCTCTTTTGTCATTGCGGGTCCATGCAAGTAATTTTTTGTGCCTAAAGCTATTTTTTCATGAATAAGTCCTTCACAATTTTCGAAATCATATTTTACACCTGAATCAACAATTTTTAAATCAATATTATGTTGGTCTGTAAACACATTAATTCCTGCTCCACCTTTTATAAAATTATAAACCATTTGCCAAGTAACTTCTTGCGGATTAGGGTTTACAACATTATCTTCTGCAATACCATGATCGGCTGCAAATAACACAATTGTTGGTTTACTTAATCTAGGAGATAACGTTTGTTGGATAGTACCTATTTTTATAGCGATACCCTCTAAATCTGCTAGAGAACCAACGGGTTTTGTTTTTTTATTTATTTTATTGGTTAAAGGAGCTACAATAGCCTGGTCAGGTGATTGAATCTTAAATGTTTTCATTTTATTCTGTTATGTTATCAGATTTTTTATAAATTTCTTTTAATTCTTCAATAGTTTCTTCGGACGGATTTTCCCACATCCCTCTTTGAATCGCTTCCAGCATACGCTCAGACATATCTTTTAAGGCCCAAGGATTGTGTTCTTCTATAAAAGCTTGGTTATCCTCGTCAAACAAATAAGAATCTGTAATTTGTTCGTACATAAAATCTTCTATTAAATTGGTGGTGGCATCATAAGCAAACAAATAATCCATGGTGGCAGCCATTTCAAAAGCACCTTTATACCCATGTTCTTGCATCCCTTGCATCCATTTTGGGTTTACAACCCTGGAGCGAAAAACTTTTAATAATTCTTCTTTTAAAGATTTCACCTTCGGATTATCAGGACGAGAATGGTCTCCAAAATACGTTTCTGGTTGAGATCCTTTTACCGTATTTACAGCAGCCGTCATTCCGCCTTGAAACTGATAATAATCATCAGAATCTAAAATATCATGCTCTCTATTATCTTGGTTTTGCATCACCACTTCAATATTAGACAATCGTTTTTTAAACGTTTCGTGGGCAGATTTTCCACTATTGTCTTTTCCGTAATACGCATAACCACTCCAATTGATATACGCTTGCGCTAAATCATCTGAAGTTGTCCAGTTTTTTCCATCAATTAAACCTTGTAAACCAGCACCATACGCACCAGGTTTAGATCCAAAAACACGATATAAAGCTCTTTCATTGGCTTGTTTTTCATCTAAACCTTCTTCTTGCCATTGCCGTTTTTCTTCATCAAAACGTTTCTTTATTGGGTTTTGTTCATCGGTTTCATCTAGCGTAGCTAATTTTTCTACAGCGGCATTAAAGAGAGAAATTAAATCAGGAAAAGCATCCCTAAAAAAACCAGAAATACGCAACATTACATCAACTCGAGGTCGTTTTAATTCTAAAGTAGAAAGTACTTTAAAATCTTTCACTCTTCGGTTGCTTCCTTGCCAAACAGGTTTTACGCCAATTAAAGCCAAAGCTTGCGCAATATCATCGCCACTGGTTCGCATGGTAGAGGTTCCCCAAACCGATAAACCAATAGAAGTAGGGTATTCTCCGTTTTCTTGTAAATAACGATCAATAATATTCTGAGCACTTTTTTGTCCTAATTGGTATGCGGTTTCAGACGGAACAGTACGTACATCAACAGAATAAAAATTCCGTCCCGTAGGTAAAATATCTAAACGACCTCTTGTAGGAGCGCCAGAACCTCCTGCAGGAATGTATTGTCCGTTTAAGCCTTTAATTAAATGGGTGATTTCATTACTTGTTTTTTCTAAAACGGGTACTGTATGTTGTTGTATATAGTTTAATATTTGATTGGTGTATTGTCCAATATTCTCAATTACATCGTTGTTAAATAATTGCGTTACAAGGTTCTTCGCTTTGTTTTCTAGCAATTCTACTGCTTGTCCGTAAGTTCTACAAGAAATTCCGAAAATTTCTTTTTCAAAAGAACTAGAGTACTCTACATTTATAGGATCAAAATCGAGTTGTAAATCTGCTGCTAAACACTGTGTAATTCCTTTTAAATCGCCTTGTGGCAAACGATGCAAGGCAACAATTAAATCAACTAATTTTTCTTCTCTTGGTAGTTTTCCTAAAATATGCAAGCCTCCTCTAATTTGCGATTCCTTCAATTCACACAAATAACCATCAATAACTTCTAGTAAAGCATCAATATCTTTTCCGTCTTCATTTAAATCAGATTTAAGATGGGTTTCATTTACCAGCGTTTCAATTTTGGTTTTAATTAAAGAGGCTCTTCTTTTATCAACCAAAGCCGACTCATAAAACTCATCAATTAACAGTTCTAGTTTTAATAAATCGCCATAATTTTCTGCTCTGGTCATTGGCGGAATTAAATGGTCTAATATAATTGCTTGGTTTCTTCTTTTAGCTTGTGTGCCTTCTCCTGGATCATTAATAATAAACGGATAAAAATGCGGAATAGCGCCTAAAATAGCTGCAGGGAAACAGGTTTCTTTACTTAAAGCAACACTTTTTCCGGGCAACCATTCTAAGTTTCCGTGCTTGCCAATATGCACTAAAGCATCTGCTTTAAAACTATGTTGCAACCAAATATAATAGGCTAAATAGGCTGGAGGAGGAGGTAAGTCTGGCGAGTGATAACTGGCTTGTAAATCTAAATTATAACCTCTACTTGGCTGAATACTCACCAACACATTATCAGAAATAAAACCCGGAATTAAAAAAGAACCTTCTTTATAATTTGGTGAATCTTTTGGGTTTCCCCATTGTGCTTCTACTGTATCTTTAAGTGTTTTAGAAAGCTGATTGTAGTACTTATAAAAAATAGCTTCGTCTAATTTAATAGCGTGGCGTTCATTTAATGTATTTATCGTTTCTAAATCGTTGGTAACAGAATTAGTTAACTTATGTATAAGTTCTTTGGTCGTTTTAGGATAATCGGCTGCAAGGGCATAATTTTCAGCTGCCAATTGTGCTAAAATTTGCAACGTACTTTGTGGTGTATCTAATCCAACACCATTTGCTAAACGACTATTGTTATTTGGATAATTAGGTAAAACCAACGCAATTTTCTTATCAGAATTTGTTTTCTCTTGTAGATTAATCCACGCTTTAGCCATTTGCGCTACAAACTCACAACCTTCTAAATTCGGAACGTAAGAAACCACTTCAGAATCTGTTAAAGCATCTTTTTCTACCGATTCTTTAAACGAAATTACTTTCGATATAATTTTTCCATCCACCTCTGGCAACGCAATATTCATGGCAATATCGGTAGGCGGTAGGCCAAAACTACCTTCTAGCCAACTTTCTCTATTGCAACTTCCCATAATTGCCTGTATAGCGGGTACATTAAAAACATCGAACAAGCTCTGTGTAGTATCATTAAATCCTTGCACGCTAAACCCTGTAGTATTAATAATAACTTGGGGTTTTTCTGTTTGATGGGCTTTTAGTAAATTAAAAATTTGTTGCTGAATATCATGTTCTCGATACCCAGCTGCCATTAATGCAATTGCAGAAATTCCTTGTTGCTCTAAAGCATCAATAATACTATGTATTGGTGCTAAATTATTCGATAAATAATAACTTCTATACCCAAAAATAATAGCTTGTTTTTTTTCTTTATTTTCTGTTGATGAAGTATAAATACCTTCTTTTGGGTGATATAAAAATAAATCGGGAATGGTTTTTATAGCATCCGGAATTACAACTGTATCTGTAATTCTGTTGCTTATTAATTGCAAAGATGCTTTACAGTTTTCTAAACCACCTGCCTGAATGTATTTCCAAATTAAATCGACATCCTTTAACGGAATGTTAGAAGATTGCATCAACTCTAAATCTGGTTTGTTATCACCAGGTAAAAATACTAGCTGAATATTGTTTTCTTCGCAACAATCTGTAATCGCTTCACAAAGATAATTGTAATAGGCTTTTCCGCCTAAAAGTTTAAGAACAACAATTTTTGCGGCAGAAATTACATCATCTACATACGTATCTATCGTTAATTCTTGTTTAAAATAACTAAGATTTGCAAACCGAAAAGAAGGTGCATTGTCTACAGAATTATGTATTAATTTGTAGGCATTATTCATCATAAATAAATCGGAATCTGCCGAAGATAAAAAAACAATGTCTCCAGGAGATTGATCGATATAAAATACCCCTTCATCGTTAGGATTCCAGCCGCCTGGTATGGTAGAAATTAAATGCACGTTGTTATAATTTTTTTAGATTATTTGTGTATGCTTCGCTAATAAAGAAATCATTTCTTCATTGGGCGTGTTCCAACCTAATTGTTTAAAAGGAGTTCTATTCAATTTTTGGGTCATTTCTCTAATTACAGAAGCATTAAAAACAGGATAGTCATATTTAAAATAGTTCAATTTTTCTATATTATAGGTAAGAACACCAATGGTTTTTCTGTTATTATTTGTGGCATGAAACGTTACTTCTCCAATTTTAGCAAGAATGTTATTATAATCAACTGCTATTTTTTCAAACAACAATTGATTATAATAACTATCCATAAATAACGCATCTAACTTGTCAATATCTTTCATTGAAAAACGAGGAATAACGACAGAAAAAAAGGTTTCAGAATTTACAAAAAGTAAACACTTCTTTTTAGCAACATAAAAAACATTTGCATTCCAATTTCCAAGAATATGCTCATCGACTAAATCGCTGTTTTCAATTTTCTTGTGGATAATCTTCTCTAGTTTTTTTGTAGTAAAAATGTGTGTCATCGTTTAATGAGAATGAGCGTGAGAATGTCCGTGATCATGACTATGAGCATGCGTATGCACTTCGTTATTTTTAGTCAATTCTATATTTTTACCAATAACCACTAAACTTGTTTTGCGTGCTTCATTTTCTCCCCAAGGTCTTTCAAAATAATAATCGAAACGACTACCAACACCTTGTAAAACCATGCGCATTGGCTTGTTAGGGATATTTACAAAACCTTTAATTCTATAAATTTCGTTCTCTTCTACAAGCTTTTTTAAATCTTTCACTAAAACTTTAATATCCGCAGTTTCGGTATATTCTAATAAAACTGTTTTAATATCATCGTTGTGATGGTGATGGTTTCCAGATTTATGGTGCTCTTCGTGAATAGAATGACGGTTATCTACATCATCCTCTGCAGAAGCTTCCACACCTAGTAATAAAGCATTATCTAATTCACCATTTATTACCGGAATAATCTTGGTGTTTGGTCTTGCTTTATCGGTAATTATTTTAGTAACCTCATCAAACTTCTCATCATCAATCAAATCTCTTTTGCTTACTAAAACCAAATCGGCACAACCTAATTGATCTAAAAATAACTCTTCAATAGGTGTTTCATGGTCTAAAGAATCATCTGCTAAACGTTGTGCTTGCACACGTTCTCTATGGCAAATTTCTCCGGTTGCAATTCCTACTGCATCTACTACTGTAATTACAGAATCTATGGTAATATGAGGTTTTAAATCTGGCCAGTTCACTGCTTTTACCAAAGGTTTTGGCATCGATAAACCAGACGTTTCTATCACAATATGATCTATTTCTTCTTTGCGCTCTAATAATTGTAACATAGAAGGTAAAAATTCTTCTTGTACCGTACAACAAATACATCCGTTTGGTAATTGAATTAAATTACAGCCTTCATCACCACATTCAGATGAAGCTATTAATTGTCCGTCCACATCTACTTCTCCAAATTCATTCACCAAAACAGCAATGCGCTTTCCGTTGGCATTCTTTAGCATATTATGTATTAAGGTCGTTTTTCCTACGCCTAAAAATCCGGTAACAATAGTAATTGGTATTTTCGTATTCATTTTTATATTTTTTTTAGTATGATAATTTTCAGGAAGTTATTTTTATGCTTGTACAGTATTGTAAAGTCTCTTCTCTAAAAAGTTACTTTCTTTAAGTTTACCTGTTAAGTATTTTGCTGCCGCTAATACACCTAAATCTATTAATGGCTCAATTAGTACAACTAACATATAAACACTACCAAAACTAGCGATGCTTACTAAGTTTTCTGTTGCAAAACCTTGACCATAAATTGCCCAAAATGTAACCCAACCTACAATACCTGCTTGATAAACTAATGAAAGTTTTAAAACCTGCGCATATTTTAATTTGATGTAAGGTGTGTCTTTTGTAATAATTTTATCAGCAACATAAGAAAGTGCCATTAATGGAACAAGTAAGGTGGTGATGTTCATTCCATATTGAGGTAAATCAATTTGTGCAAAGAATACTCCTTGAATTAATAAACCAAGTGCGAGCCCAATACTAGCAGGCGCGAGGCCAAAGAGTAAAAATAATGTTGATCCTAAAATAAAGTGAACTTCAGAAACTCCTACTGAATAATGTGGTAATACTTGAAAAAATGTAAATACTAAAGCTGTAGTAGCAATAGATTTGACTAAAAAAGTTAAAGGATTGTTTTTTTTGATGTTGCTAAAAGATGATTTAGCTACTCCGAAAATTGCGACTGCTGCTGTTGCGTATGAAAGTCCAATTTTTGCTGAATCTACGATTCCTGGTTCGATGTGCATAATGATTGTTTTTAAATTAAATTATTATTTATTAAATTGTTTTTGTTCTAAGTTTACTTTAATCTTTTACTACTTTCTTCTTTCGTTTATATAAGAATAAGTTCCATTTTTCTTCGGCAACACCATGCTTGTCCATTTCTGCTCTTGCCATGGTAAAAAACAAATCAGATAGCCTATTAACATAACTCATAATGTAATCGTGAACACATTCTGGGTCTTCTTGCATTAAGGTAACCAATTGTCTTTCTCCTCTGCGCATTTGTGTTCTACAAACATGGCAAAGTGCCGATATTTCATTTCCTCCAGGCAATAAAAAATAGTCTGATGGAGAACTAATATTTGCTTCCATTTCGTCCATCCAAACCTCACAAAAATCTGCGCCATCTTTCGGTTCCGGATTCGGGTTTTCTTTTTTAGATCCTGACGGACGCGCTAAATGCGACATCATATTCATCATATCTTTTTGAATGCGATGCAAGTTTGGTTGCCATTCGTGCTCGTTACCTAGCTTAGTGCGCATTAAGCCAATGGTAGAATTTACCTCATCTAAGGTTCCAATACATTCAATTCTTGCAGAGTTTTTAAATTCTCTTTTCCCACCAAAAACTCCAGTGGTACCTTTATCTCCTTTTCTTGTGTAAATTTTCATATGTTGTTATTTAGTTCGTTTATTAATTGTAAAAGTTTTTCGGGTGTACCAAAATAGTGATGCACATAAGAACCCATTACTTTATTTTTTTTATAAATTTTGGTAGTTGTATCACCACCTCTAGCATTTGTAATTGTTGCGTTAACAGTACTTTCATGATCATGTATTAAGGTTGAATAATGAAACTCGTGTCCTTTAAAAATATGTTCATTTACTTTAGATGTTCGGTAACCTAAATGCAGTTTTTTATCGGCTATTGAAGATTCAAAATCGAAATAATTCACCATTTTGAAAGCTTCGTTATTTTCTGAAATAATAGCTTTTCCTAAATACATCATTCCGCCACATTCGGCGTAAATTTTACCGTCATTTTGTGCGAATTCTTTAATTCTTTTCAGCATTTCTGTATTGCTAGACAATTCTTTCAAATACATTTCCGGGTATCCGCCAGGGAAATAGATAAAATCACAATCAGGAATTTTCACATCAGTTATCGGACTAAAAAACACCACTTCCCCTAATGTTTCCATGGCAGCAATGTTCTGCGGATATATAAAATTAAAAGCTGCGTCTTTAGCAACTGCAAATTTTATTTTTTTGGATGTTGTTGTTTTTTCTGTTGATAAAATAACATTTGGCTCAATCTCTTTAGAAGCTTCTAAAATAGCTTGCCAGTCTACAGTTTTGTCTAGTTCGTTTGCAATTTTATCAATAACAATATCAAACTTTTCTATTTCTTGTATATTTAATCCTAAATGTCTCGACGGAATTTCAATGTCTTTTAAATTCGATAAATATCCGAAACAACGTACATCAATATCATCACAAGCTTCTTTTAGCATGTGGTAATGTCTTTCCGATCCTACACGGTTAAAGACAACGCCCATTATTTGTACTTCTTTATCAAAATTCACAAAACCCTGAATAAGAGGTGCAACAGAATAGGCAACTGCTTTGGCATCAATCACCAGTAAAACAGGTGTCTTTAACTTTTTAGCCATTTCAGCCGTACTACCTTGGTCTTTTTTTGCACCATCAAACAAGCCCATTACACCTTCTATGCAATTAATTTTAGCCTCTTTGCCATAGAAGTTTAAACAGGTGTTTATCTCATCTTGAGACATCATAAATAAATCTAAATTTACCCCAACTTTTTTACAAGCCAATTGATGAAATTTAGGATCTATATAATCTGGACCAACTTTAAAAGGTTGTATCGCAATGTTTTTATTTTTAAATAAACGCAGCAATCCTAAAGTAAGTGTTGTTTTACCTGCATTGCTACTTGGTGCCGAAATGATGAGTTGTTTTGTCAAAATATTAGAGCTTCTTTGTCATTAAAGGTTGATAATTAGCCTGAATCCGATTGGCTAAATCTGCAGCAACACCAATTTTTACCATGCCTTTTTCTGCATCAATAATCTGCGTGCTATGTACGCCTTTACAATACGTTTGAAAAGCCAATACGGTAGCTTCCAAACTGCTTTCGGCGTTTAACTTTCCGTCTGTTATAATATGTAAATTGTGTTTAAAATCAACATCAACACAAATACCTTTTATTTGTTTAAAACCAGCAGTTAAATTTGTTTTCCCTCCTGTTTTAAGGGAGGTTAGTGCAATTTCAATATCTTTTAAAACGGCTGTTCTATGTAAAATATGTTGCGCTTCTCCATCAAACAAAGAAACAATCGAAAACTGTGTATTCTGATTTTTAGATTGTGTTGCAATTTTATCTACCGTTCCTTTTGCGTAAGCAATAATTTGGTTTTTTAACATAGAGCCACTAGAATCAATTAAAAAGATATGGTGTTCTTTTAAAAGTGATTTTTTGTGTTTCGTCTTTATTTCAAACTTATCGGTAGCTACATATTGGCTTACCGTTTTCTTGGTATCCGTTGCAGTGGTATTTCCTTGGTTATAGGAAATCGTTTTGTTGCTGTTTTCTAGTTGATCTGTAAATGCATTTTTCTGCTTTTGAAAATCGTTTTCAGGACTCAAAAACTGAATATTTTCTTCCTTAGAGGTAGTTCCTTCGGATGGAGTTTCTTTTGGTTGCTCGTTTTCGTTTTGATTTGGGTTTTGCTGATTTGGTGGCTGGTGTAAACTTCTGTGGTTTAAAACAAAATCGGCTATTTTATCAACATCTTCTTTAGTAATTTCTGTAGCGTTTTTATACGCTGCAAAAGCCCTTGCCGTTTTCAATAATAAAATGTCTGCACGCAAACCTTCTACTTGATGTTCTATAGCTAATTGACTACAATATTCTATAATAGCATCGTTTATAAGAACCGTTTTTAAATGCTTTTTAGCGGTTTCAATTTGTGTTGCGATATTTTGGTCTTCATTTTTATATTTAGCAGTAAAATCAGTAGGATTGTCATCAAACAGCAAACGTTGTTTTATTATTTGCTGACGCACTTTTACATTAGTAGTTGTAGAAACATGTACACTTAAACCAAAACGGTCTTTTAGTTGCGGTCTTAAACTTCCTTCTTCAGGATTCATAGAACCAACTAAACAAAATCGACTTTTAAAATAACGAGAAATTCCCTCTCTTTCTAAGTAATAATTTCCAGAAGCTGCAGCATCTAACAAAATATCGGTAAGATAATCTTGTAATAAATTTACCTCATCTATATATAAAACACCTTTGTGTGCTTGCGCCATTAACCCAAGATTGATTACTTCTTTTTTGGCATTAATCAACTCTTCTAAATTAATGCTTCCCATAAGTCGGTCTTCAGAAACACCAATAGGCAAATTGACAAAAGGTATTTTTTCTTGATCATTCAATAGATTTGTTAACGATCTAATTAACGTGGTTTTTCCAGTTCCTTTATCACCAATAGCCAAAACACCACCAATAAGCGGGTCTACCAAGTTTAAAATAAGAGCTAACTTAAAATTATCTTGACCAACAATGGCAGAAAAAGGAAAGTTGGTTTGTTGTGTATTTTGTATCATAAATTTGATGTGCAATTATATAACCATACGATTCCGATAACTATAGAGGCAGCACCGGCAATACCATTCATCCATTTAAAAATGGATAAATTTCGTTCTAAAAAACGACTCATTACCGTTATTAAAACATAACTATAAGCACCCATTGCTACAATAATACCTAGAGACTCTACGGCAAGAATAAGAAGAGCATCAGCTATTGTATCACTACTTAAAACGAGTGCCGAGGTTAATGCGCCACCTGTGCCAGCTAAACCGTGTAACATGCCAATCCAAAAAGATTTATTCATTGGATTTACCGCAATTTCTTCTCCTTTGGTACCGTGTAAATGTATTGGGTTCGCAAGTTGGTGCTCGTGTGCTTCAATCTTTTTATGCTCTTTAACCATTTCATTAATAGCATGGTTTCTTTTAATGGCAACAATACCTAACCAAATCATAATAGGACCAACTGCTAGTTCTGCATAAAAAGAAATACTATGTACAAATAAAGTAGCCATACTTTTAAAAAGTAATGCTATACCACCAAAAAGTAATAAGGTTGCCGAATGCCCAAAAGCCCACTGAGAGGCTTTAAAGACCGTTAGAAAATTCACCTTTTTTTTATTGATGGCATTTTCGGTTGCTAATACAGAAACCGCTGTAACATGGTCTGGCTCAAAAGAATGTAAAATTCCCGCCATTAAAGGCCTAATTAAAGAAGTTATTGTCATTATTTAATGTATTTAATAAGTGTTCCGTTTTTATGAATAAGGTAAATATCTAAGTCCACCTGTTTCATTTTTGTATGCGTGTGTTTATAGCAATGCGCTAATAATAATTGAAAAAAAGGTGAATTTTGTTCAAACTCGAATAACTCAATTAAACGACCTGCCATATTTAATTCTGTAATTTTATCTCCGTCTTCAAAGCCAATTTGATGCGCTAAATCCACAACAAAATCTTTATTCCAGCTAGACACACAACTGTGTGTATCTGTTATACCACCCGCTAATTTTACCGCTTTACCGAGCATAATACCAATGCTTACTTTTTTAATATTGCATTGATTAATTTTAGTAAGGGTTTCTCCAATCCAATTTCCGTAATGGATAAAAGCATATTCTGGCAAATGATTAAATTTTTCTGATAAAAACTTCTCACTTCTGGCACCTGAGTTTATAACCAATTCTGTTGTTTTGTTGGCAATTGCAACGTCAATACCTTGTTCTATACTTGCTATGTAGGAAGACGAGGAGTAGGGTTTTACAATACCAGTTGTGCCTAGTATAGAAATACCATTCATAATACCTACACGTTCATTAAGCGTACGTTTTGCTAATTTTTTTCCGTTGGTTACAAAAACGGTCACTGATACACCACATTCTAAATCGTAATCGTGCAATAATTTCTGGAGTGCACTGGTTATCATTTTTCTAGGAACAGGATTAATTGCAGGTTCTCCAATAGCCAATTCTAAACCTTTAAGTGTTACGGTGCCAACGCCTTCTCCGGCAATAAACTGAATGTCTTTTTCTTGTGTTAATTTTAAAATACAACCTATTTCTGCGCCATTAGTAACATCTGGGTCGTCTCCGGCATCTTTTATTACAGAACATGTAACTGTACTTTCTGTAAACTCGCAAGAATGAATTTTAATTTCTAATATTTTATCTATAGGTAAATGTACGTTTACAGTGCTGTTTTTCTTCTGATGGATAATCGCCATCAATCCTGCTTTAGCAGCAGCGGTAGCGCAAGTACCTGTTGTAAAACCTTCTCTTAAAGGGCCTTTTGGTATTTCTCTTAATCCCATAATTGCGAAGTATTGGTTAGCAAGGTTGGAGTATAAGTATCTGTTAAAATACGTTGTAAATCAATTTCATTAAAAACAAGCGTAAAGTAACTAGGTATTTTAGGTTGATTGATGATAATAATTTTTGCGTTTGTTTGTAAAGCAGCTTCAATCTTGGTGCTTAAAAACCCACTGTTACCAGTTTCTTTAGTGAGAATTACATCAATATGAAGCATTTTAATCAGTTCAATTTCTTTTTCTAAATTGGCAGATGGTAAACCTAAAATTAATTGCTTTTCAGGGAAATTACTTTCTTTAGCAATGGCTAAAGATTCTGGTCTATTTAGTATTCTAAAATACGTTGTGTTTTCTTGCCACCACGGATGCAGTCTTCTAATAGATTGTACACCAGTTAAGGCTAATAAAGTCTGTTTTTCTTTTAACAACGCAAAAGCAGCATCATACGAATTCACATATTTTACTAAAGGATGGATGGTTTTAGAGAGTAATTCTCGTCCAAATCGTATGACAGGGATTTTTAGCTTTTCGGCCACTTTAGCAATGGTTTTATGCAATATTTCTGCAAACGGATGAGAAGCATTAATAATGGTTTGTATGTTGTTTTCTAGTAAATAACTTTCTAGTTCTTTTTCATCTAATGCTCCGTAACGGTAACGCGCAATTTTAGTGATATCAAAAGAGATATTTGTTTTTGTTGAATACACAAAAGGCATGGCCAAACCTTCTAATAAAGTGGCTGCTTTTTTTCCTTCTGTTGTTCCGCCAAAGACTAATATCATGCTATCTGTTTTATCGATAAGTTTTATAAAAATCTCACAGGTTTTTACAACTAATGAGATCTAAATATGAAATGGTTTTATTCTGTTACTACAAATTTCTTATTCGTTCTAAAAATGTGTTTCACATCCGGACTGTATAATTGAGACCTGTTTTTACGAGCGCCAATTGCATGACCAACGATAATTAATACCGTTCTTGTTTTTTTACTGTCTTTTACAATTTTTGCTAGATTTTCTAATTTTCCTTGATAAATTTCTTCGTCTTTCCAAGAGATTCTGTACATCACTGCTACAGGCGTATTAGCGTCAAAATGTTCTAATAATTGTGCTTCTACTTTTTTAGCAATTCCTACACTTAAAAAGATACACATGGTAGCATTTGTAGCAGCAAAAGCAGCAATACTTTCTTTTGGAGGCATTGGTGTTTTACCTTCTCCACGCGTTAAAACAATAGATTGTACTACTTCCGGAATCGTAAATTCAGATTTTAAAACGGCAGCTGCTGCACTAAAAGCAGAAATTCCTGGTACAATAAAGTACTCCATTTCTAACTCATCAAAAATGGTCATTTGCTCTTGGATAGCGCCATACAAAGAAGGATCTCCACATTGTAAACGCACAATAGCATTTCCTTTTTTGTAATGTTCTTGCATTACCGCTATTTGCTCTTCTAAAGTCATCATTGCAGAATTTCTAACCACAGCACCAGGTTTACACCAATTGGTCATTTCTTCTGGAATTAAACTACCTGCGTACAGTACACAATCTGCATTTTCTAAATAGGCTTTTCCTTTTACGGTAATCAGCTCTTCATCTCCAGGTCCTGCACCAATAATTGCAATGGCCGTTCTACGTTCTGCCTTAACATCTAAAGCAATAGAAAAAGTGAATTTCTCACCATTTTCTAAATGAATTTTTTGTTTTTCAATTAGTACATTTTTACCTCCAGAAAGTAGCATTGCAGTAGATTCTGAAACACCATCAACACCAATTTTAGATTGTACCATTTCACTTGGGTTCGGCACGGTAATGGTATCTATTTCATCTGAAGTAAATGTGCTAAACGGAATGTTATTTTTTGTACTAAAATCTAAATACGCTTGTTGTTGTGCCTTAATATCTATAGATCCAACGTTTTTAATCGCTGAAAAGTGAATGTTTCTACTTTTCAATTCTTCTTTTAAAGTAGTTTCAAAAAGAACTGAATCTAATTGTTTAGAGCAACCAGAGCCAACAGAAAGTACTTTTGGGATAAAGAATACACTAGCAATTGTACTTGTATACACTTTATAACTTACCGCAATAAATAACTCAAATTGGGTGTAATCAATCTCCGTTTCATCATAAAAAACAGTAACAAAATCGGGAACTGTTTTTTCTAAATGTTGTGTCCCTTTGTCTTTAATATCTAACAATAGGGCAGTAGGTTTATTATTTACAAACAACGCCATGGTTTTGTTCATGGATAAAGAAGTGACTACTTGCCAATCAAATTGATTTCCTAACGTATCTAACGCCCAAATATTTTGTACATCACTAGACGTAGATATAATTGGTTTTGCTCCTAAAACGGAAGCAATTTTTAAAGCAAAATCATTTGCGCCACCTTTATGTCCGCTTAAAACAGCTTGCACATTTAGGCCTAAATCATCCACAGAAATTACTGCAGGATCTGTATTTTTATCTTGAATATAAGGTGCAATTAATCGCACACAAATACCTAAAGCAGTCACAAAACAAATACCATCTAATTTTAAGAAATTATCAGTTAAATAGTTTGATATTGAGCTAATAGTTGATACGTTTTTATCCGAAGAATTCAACGTTGTAATTACTAAAGATTTTGGGAATTCTTTCTGAATAATAAGGGCTTTTTCTAACCCTTTTTCGGTAACTGCTATAATGGCTATTTTTTTCATTTATTGTTTTTCTGCGGTGTGAATGCTAATTTTGTTATGTTCGTTTACTTGAATGCTATGTGTAATAATTGTATAATTTAACATGGTAAGTTCTTCTGTAAAAATGTCGCTACTTTTTTTCTGTACAGCGTTAATAACCAGTCTTAAAAGTGGATTTATTTGAAGTAATAGATGAATCATTTTTTTTAACATTCCTCCGTGTCCTCCAATGAATACAACATCCGGAATTGGGTAGTCTTTTAGGTTGAGGTTAAAGAAATCATCAATTATAATTGTGATACCAGGAGTTGCCAAACGTTCGGTGTTTTGCTGAATAATAGCAGCGCATTCTGTACGTTTTTCAAAAGCTATAATTTTTAAATTTGGATAGTGTTGTTTGGCTTCAATAGCGACAGATCCGGTACAAGAACCGATGTCCCAAAAAACAGTTTTATTTTGCAATTCTAATGCCTGAATTGTACTTAAACGAATAGGCATTTTTGTAATCATATTTGCTCTATTATTTAACGGAATAAAAGCAGTATCGGGTATGCCAAAGTGTTTCTTTTTTGATGCTATTTGTTTTAATAAAACACAGTTTAAATGTTGATGTGTTTTTAGAGTACAAGACAATAAATCGAGTTGCTCAATATGTTCTGTATCTCCATCCAAAGCCTCTCCAATAGTTATCGAATAATTATCGAAACCATATTGCAACATGCGCTTTGATATTTCTGCGGGTGTTTTTTTGTTATCAGTTAAAACACCAATTAATTCGGTTCTATGGATTAATGCTTCGTCTAAAGCCGACCAATCCCTACCGTGAATCGATATCGATTTTAAGCTGTTATAATTGGTCTGCGTTTTATGACATAATAACTGAATGCTATTAAAATAAGGAACGGAATTTAGTTTAGCATTCGGTACTAATCGTTGTAAGGTATTTCCGAATCCGTAGAAAAAAGGATCACCAGAAGCAAAAACAACAATAGACTTATCAAAAGTGTTGTATTGCTGAATTAAAGCATCCATTTTCCCTGAAATCTCTATCCAAGTATGGTTTTCTGGCAAGTAATATTTAACCAATTGATAATGACGTTTTCCACCAGAAAAAACAGTAGATTCTTGGATTAACTCTAAAGCATCATCATTTAACTTGGGCGTAGGATGATTGCCTATTCCAATTAAATAAAAATCGATATGTGTCTTTGTTTGCTTCATTTCTTAATAAGAATCTTTAATAACAACATCGTTTATATTCTTACGTTTTTCCCATTGTAAACGTTCCAATTCTGGGTTTTCGTAGAATTTATCCACATGTCCTAAACACAAATAACCAATCAGCTGTCTGTCTTTAGGAGCATTTAAGATGGTCTTCACCTTATCAGGATTTAAAATACTGACCCAACCTAAACCAACATTTAACGCTCTTGCCATTAACCACATATTTTGTATGGCGCAAACCACGGAATACACGCCCGCTTCTTTCATGGTAGTTTGTCCTAAAACAGGATGCTCACTTGGTTTGTAGAATACCGCAATATTTAGTGCAGATTCTACAATGCCTTCCAATTTTAATTGGGTGTACGCATCTGCTTTTTTTCCTTCAAAAAGGGATTTAGCTTTCTCGTTTTCTTCAAAAAAACTATCCTTTATTTTATTTCTGATGTCTAAATCTTTAATCACAACAAACTCCCACGGTTGCGAAAAACCAACAGAAGGTGCGTTTACTCCAGCAAATAGAATTTTATCTAAATCTGCTTGAACAACAGGTTCGTCCGTAAATCGATTCCCTCTTACATCTCTACGAGCAAGAATAATCTGTTCTAACGTTTCTATATTTTCTGAAGTAAATTTGTTCATCTTTTAAGATTTAAAATAGGTGGATGCTTCGGGTAACGTAAAAGCGGCATTTACAATAGCAGCTGCAACATTACTACCACCTCTGTTGCCTTCTATAATTACCCAATCTGTATTTTTAATTTGAGATAACTGTTCTTTTGATTCTAATACATTTACAAAACCAACCGGAACACCAACAACACCAACAGGTTTAAAGGTTTTATTATCTCTTAGTTGATCTACAATTTCAAACAAAGCAGTAGGTGCATTCCCAACAACATATAATGCATTTGGGTATTTTTCAATTGCTTTTCTAATTCCTGCTTGAGAACGGGTAATATTTGCCGATTTTGCTAATTCTTGTGCCTCCTCATCATTTAACAAACAATGAATTTGATTACCGTATTCCGCAGTAAAAGCTTTTGTAATTCCAGCTTGTACCATGGTAACATCGGTCACAATTTCTCCTCCGTTTTTAAGATGGTTGTGCCAATTTTCAATCGCTTCTGGCGTTGCCGAATAATGCTTGAAATCTTCTAAAATTCCAGTGGTATGAATCACTCTCGTTATTGCCCATTTATCAGCAATAGCAAAAGGTAAATCTTTAATGTGTTCGGTAACGATTCTAAAGCTTTCTTGCTGAATTTCTTTACCTGTATATGGTTTTCTATTTAAGTATCCTCTAGGAGTCACTAAATAGTCTTTAAAACGATAGGTTTGCGAGTTCCCAATCATCACCAAGCAAAACATATCTACATCATCAGGATTAAATTCGCCCAACGTGGTTATTTTAAGTTCTTCTTCTGGTCGTGTTACGTGTCTTATAATGGCAACCGGAGTAGAAGGTGAGCGTTCTGCTAAAAATATTTTTTGCAATCTGCCTAATTGCCAATGTCTCTTTTTACTTTTTGGGTTGTACAAGCTCGTTACAAAATCGCCCATTGCGGCAGCTTTAATTCGTTGCTCAATCTTGTTCCAAGGTGTCATTAAATCAGAAAGAGAAATACAACAAAAATCGTGACCTAATGGCGCACCCAATTTGCTTCCTGCAGCTAAAAAAGCCGAAACTCCTGGTAAGGTTTCTAATTCAATATCAGTATGATTTTCTTTTGAAACGACCTCGTAAACTATCGCCGCCATGGCATAAATACTGGCATCACCAGAGCCAATAACCACTACATATTTGTCTTCTTTTGCTTTTTCAATAGCTTTATGAGCTCTTGCTTCTTCCATCCCTAATGGCATAGAAATTAGTTCTGCATCTTCTTTAAATAAAGAGGCTCCAAACTGAAAATAATAGTCGTAACCAATAACTACATCTGCTTTTTGTAAAGCATTTTTAACTACGGGTAACATATAATTGATATCTCCAGGACCTAAGCCTGCTACAGTTATTTTCATTTGTTTATTTTTTTAATGATGATAAGAGAAAAATAAGGGGTTTCTCTTTGTGTTGCAATTGCCCAATCGGTTGTTATAAATTGTTGATCGGTGCCTAAGCGTTCTGCATAGGTAATGCTATGTTTTTTGTGATCTATTACGTCGGTAATAATGTCTACAACCGATATAATTTTCATTAATACTACGGTGTCAAAATGCGCAATCGCTTCTTCTAACTCTTCCTGTGTTTGTATACGCGGAATAACAACTACTTTTTCGTTTTGTAAACACAAAGGCATTTTACTTTCTGCTGCTAGATGCAAATAAGAGCTAATACCCGGAATTAAATGAATGGTTAATTGATGTGCTTGTATTTTTTCTAATAGATAAGAAAAAGAACTAAACGTACTAATGTCTCCTTCGCTTACAATGGCGATTGACAATCCTTTTTTATAATCAGCTAGAATTTGCTGAAAGGTGGTTTCGTAAATTTCTTTGGCTTGCGCTCTTTCTAAATCCATCTTTAGATGAAAACCGACTAATTTAGTAGCGTCTAAATCATAATTTTCTAAGATAGAAAGCGAATAACTTACTTTTCTTCCGTCTTTAAATAAAGAACCCGGATAATATATTTTATCAGCTTGTTGTAAGGCTTTTAAACCTTTTAGCGTAATTAAATCAGAATCACCAGGACCTAATGAAACTCCGTAAATTTTACCTGCTTTCATATGCCTAACATTTTTTTAATTTTACTTGTAAAACCGTTTTCTTCTTCATTTGGTTTTTCATCTTCTTCAAATAAAATTCCTTTTACATTAAGATGATGACCAATTTGCTCTTTCCCTTTGTCTTCTTCAAAACCAATGACTTGTTTTCTGTATTTACATAACTGACAATTCATGTTTGCAATTCCGTTTTTAGCTTCGTGCAAACGTTCATCAAAAGCTTGTAATATCAATTCGTCGGCACCAAAAGGATCTGTGTACACATATTCTAAATTAGAACTCGCATCCATATCCGAAACGCTTTTATAAATTCGCTCTAATAAAACACCTGTAAAAAAGAAAAAAGGAATCACAATAGTTCGTTTAAAACCTAATTTCTCAACCAATTGTAAACCTTCTTCTACATTAGGAAACGCTGTTCCGCTATATACTGTAGTGGCAAAACCAAAGCCCATTCCGTCCCAAAGCATGCTTGTTAATTTAGCAACATCGCTATTTGCATCTGGGTCTGTAGTTCCTCTACCAACTACTACCAAACAAGTTTCTTTTCTATCTATTTTAGGAAGTTTTTTCTCTGTTTCTTCAATCCGTTTTAACGATAAATCGAGTAAAAAAGAACTGACACCAATATGTTTTCCCATAGAAATGGTTAAATCATCGTGATAACCTTGTAAGGTATTTAACTCAAACGGAATGTCATTTTTGGCATGTGAACCCGCAAATAAAATAACAGGCAATGCATATATTTTTCGAATACCTTGCGCATACATGCGTTCTACGGCAGCTTCATACGTAGGATGATTAAATTCTAAAAAGCCATAATCTACTTCATATTCATCTTGGTAACGTTCTTTAAGAATGCTCACCAATCGTTTAAACGATTTTACGCCAGCTTCTCTTCGTGTACCGTGTCCGCATAATAAAATTCCTTCTTTCATGGTCTTAATTTATTGGGTTTGCACCTATTAAAAATACTACAGGCATTGGTAGTTTTTGTGTAATGATATCTTTTTCTATGTTTTCTAATGTTGATGTCAATAAAATTTCATTATCTCTAGAAACATTAGAAATAGCATTAATCGGGATGTTTGGATTGTTACAAACGGCTATTAATTTCGGAATGATTTTATCTAAACTTTTAGAGCCCATATAAAGCGCCAAAGTGTTGCCTGCATTTAGCATTTCTGCAATTCCCTTAAGTTGTGTTGTAGAATAATCTGCAGTATGTGCTGTGCAAATTAAAAAAGCATTAGAAAAACCTCTTTCTGTAACAGGTATACTCATTGCGCTTGCTGCTGCTAAAGCTGCTGATATACCTGGAATAACTGTAAAAGGGAGTTGATGTTTCTTTAAAAAACGAACCTCTTCTGCAGCACGACCGTAAATATATGGATCACCAGATTTTAGACGAATTACTTTGTTCCCCATTTCGCAATGTGTTTTTAGCAATTCGTTTATTTTATGCTGACGAGCTTGTGGATCTTCTTTATCGCCAAATTTTCTACCTACATAAATACGTGCTGCAGTTGTATTGATATCCATTATTTCTTCTGATATTAAATTATCATGTAAAATAATTTCAGCATTCTGTATGGCTTCAAAAGCTTTTAACGTTAATAAGTTTTTATTACCAGGTCCTGCACCCACAATGCTTATTTCTGGTAATTTGTCTTTTGCAAAAATCAATTCTGGATTTGCAAACTGATATTCGTAATTTAAGATTGATTTCGATTTAGAATTGTCAACAATTTTAAAATCTTGGGCAGTGTTTTCTCCAAAAATAGGAGCAGGCAAGTTTAATTGTATGGCAGCGTTTTTATAATATTCCTTTCTTTTAGGATGCACATCTGCACAACCATTTATAATTTCGCCAAAACAATCTTGCTCTAAAATAGCTTCAATTAGCCCAATACTATCTTTTAAGTGAATGAGGTTTACCGGAACATTCGGGTTTTTTAATTGCTTTTTGTTGGCAAGAAACCTTCCGGGATGACGTTTTGGACCAATTAATCCTGCCAAACGTAAAATAGTTAGGTTACTTCCAAAATGTTGCTCTAATAATTCTTCTGCTTTTATCAACCCAATACCAGATGCTTTTTCTGGAACACATTTTACTGTTTCATTGATAAGGCTATTTGTATTTTGATACACAGAAGTAGAACTTACAAAAATTACCTTTACATTTTTGGGTGTGTGCTTTATAATTTGCGCTATCTGAAGCGGGTGTATGGTTTCAATATTATCAATCCGCTTTGGCGGAAAATTGATAATTAAAATATCCGTTTCATGTATAAAAGATTCCCAATCTCCAATAATTTTATCAGCTTCAATTTTTATTCTATTCGTTTGAAACGCATATTTAGAGAACGATTTTAGACTACTTAGCGAAGTTGTACAGCCATTAACGGTGTAACCTTTTTTTTGTAGCTGTAGTGCCAATGGCAATCCTAACCAACCTAAACCTAATATAGAGATGTTTTTATTCATAGCGATGTTAAATCTTGACTCGTGTTTTGTAATTGAATTTTAGTACAATATTTCCAAGCCAAATTTTCTATAGAATCAAATTTGATAATACCCAAAACTTCTCCAAATTTATTTTTAAAACGGATACCTGTTTGCTTTAAGTTTTTTTGATAAAAATATTCTGTACTAGAAATTTTAGATTGTTGTAATTCTTTATTGTCTTTAGGCACACCAGCAATGGTAAGTGAAATACAATCGGTGGCTGTTTCTAATTCTAGCGTGTAAGTTTTAGCATAGTTTACAGCAGTTATTTCTGTAAACGGAATGGCATTTTGCTGATACATTTTTAGCGTTACACCTTTTGGGTTTTCTAACAAGAATAAGAATAAAGGATATAGATATTGATCTGAACTAAAGCCTTTTGTAATATAACATTCGCCTAATTCTTTATCGTTTTTTAATTCGAAAGGTTTGGGTTTAAATGGTGCAATTTCTTTATTAGATTTTAGCGCATCCCATTTATTTTGATATAATAAATCAGCTTCAACGGGTAAGTTATTATCAATATGACTTTTTACAATAGGAACAATTTTATCAGAAGTTAATTCTTTGTACCAAAATTCTCCTGAACTTACAATACAAGTAGGCGCATCTTCGCATCTACCATTACACCTTGTTTTAATAGTGTGTGTTGTATTCCAATGGTTATTGTTGCGCAAATAAGCTCTTGCTGCTCTTATTACTTTCTCAGATCCTGCTTTTTGACAAGAACCTCCATCGCAAAATAAAAAAGTGTGTGTTGTATTTGAAATGTCTTTACCCATTTTTTTTTATTAGGGAAAAAACAGGGTAAGGCGCCTAAAGATAAAGGCATCTAACACTATAACTTTTATTCCCGAAAGTTTATAATTATGTCTTGCATTTAGGCAGGTTTTCTGACTCGCTCTACTTTTAACGCCTTCCCATTTTTACAAACAGTGACTTAATTGTTAAAAGCTTTTTTTAGAGCTTACAGCTGCGGGAACAGTTTTGGATTCTCACCAAATTCCCATTTAATTCTTTATTCTTAATTAAGAATAAGAAACCTAAAGCATTACAAATGTATCATTAATTTTTGAAATACACGATGGAATCTAAAATGAGTTTTATTCTTTTTTCCGGAGAATTTTTTGGCAATATTATAATTTCAAACCCTTTGTTTTTATACTTTTCTAAGAGTGATTTTTCTAGTTTTAAACAGTAATCAAACTCTTGTAATCTTTGTCCGTCTTGGCAATAAATATCAAACCAAGTTGGTGCAAAAAATACTGTTTTATGATATGTTTCTTGATAAGGGAAATTGATTAGGTAATCTGGTATTGGATTGTTTGCTACGGTTAAGTAGGCTTCCAAATCGAGTAGAGAACGGTCGCAAATTAGTGCATTACTAGTTTGTAATTCATGATGAGTTAATTGAAAAACAAGATCTGTAAATCTATTTAGATCTTTCCAAGGCATGCCGTTTCTATGGTGTTTTTGTTCATCAATAATAACTTTTCTAGAAATTTCATCCATACAAGGTATGTCGTTTTTTAGAATATTTATTAATGTCGTTTTCCCAGTACCTGGAGCTCCTGTAATAATGTATTTTTTTTGAGGTTTAGACATTCTGAAACAGTAATAAAATTGCGATACTTAAAAGACAAAACAAAATACTTACAGCATAATTAATGCGGCTAACAATTTTAATTTCTTCGTGTTTAATTTTACGATTATTACTGCCAATAAATGGTTTTTTTAGTAATTTTCCGTGATAATAATTAGGTCCTCCAAACTGACAATCTAATATATAAGCTAAGGCAGCTTCTGGGTAACCTGCATTTGGGCTGCTGTGTTTTTTCCCTTCTTTAAAAACAAAAGAAATTCCGTTTACTTTTAACTGAACAAGTAACATTAATATAGCTGTAATTCTAGCCGGAATATAATTGGCAACATCATCTAATTTTGCAGCAAACTTTCCAAATGATATATAACGATCGTTTTTATAACCAATCATAGAATCTAATGTGTTTATCATTTTGTAAGCCATTACCCCTGGGATACCCAAAATTAAAAAGTAAAAAAGAGGTGCAATCACTCCGTCACTTAAGTTTTCTGACATGGTTTCTAACGTGGCAATTCTAATTTGTTGTTCGGATAAGTTATCTGTTTCCCGTCCTACAATCCAAGATAAACGTTTTCGACCAGCTTCTAAACCTTCATTTTTAAGGGTATTAAAAACGGCGTACCCTTCTTTTATCAAGGTTTTGTTAGCAAGACAGTAAAACAACATTAATATTGAAAATAAAAGAGAGAGGATAGGGAAGTTGTACGCATTTAATAAACGAATAATTAGGTAAGGTAATACAAAAGAAATACCAACCAATAAAATAGTTAATAGTGCGCCTTTAAGGACTTTAGAAGCACCTTTGTTTAATTTTTTTTCACCAAAAGAAATACTATTTCCGTAACCAACAATAAGGTGCGGTAATTTTTTAGGATCTCCAAAAATGGCATCTAAAGCAAAGGCAATTATTAAGATGTAAATTGATGTTAAATCCATTTTTTTAAAGCTTCAATTAATATGTTATTCGCTTCTTTACTTTGAGTAGAAAGCCGAATGTATTCTCCTTCTAATCCATTAAAGTTTGTAGCGTCTCTTATAAGAATTTGATGTTGTGTACTTAAATATTCTTTAAGTTTTTTTGCTGATGTACGCTGTAATTCAACTAAAAAATAAGAAGTAGTACTGTCACAAACTTTTATGCCTTCTATGGCGGTAAGTTGTTCTTTAAAAAAAGCAGTTTCTTCTATTAACTCAGTACAATTAAATTGAAGGTTTTTATAATTGTTAAAAATATATTCTCCTGCCTTTATTGCCAATAAATTAACACTCCAGGGCATTTTTAAAGCTAAGAGTTGTGTAATGTTTGCCGCATCGGAAACTACATAACCAAGACGCAAACCCGGAATTGTAAATGTTTTTGTTAAGGAACGGACAACTATTACATTGATGTACTTTTCTGTTAATGAAACAATAGATTCTGTACTGTTAGTAAACTCAATATAAGCTTCATCAATAATAAAGGTAGTATTTGGTTTTTGTTGAAAAAGAAGTTCTAATTCGCTTTTAGAAAAAATAGCTCCCGTAGGATTATTTGGGTTGCATATAAAAACTAAATCTGCATTGGTTTTGTATATTTCTGATCTAGAAATTAACTCGTATTTTAATTTAAATATTTTACAAGCATCTTCATATTCCGAAAAAGTTGGTGCAACAATTGCTGCCTTTTTATCAGAAAAAAACTGAGCAATGAGATAAAAAGCTTCGGTTGCCCCGTTGGTAAACAAAAACTGATCGTTTTTAAGGTTGAATTTTTTAGCAGCCAATTTATTCAATTCACTTGCAGCAGGAGAAGGGTAACTTTGTATTAAACGAACGTGCTTTGAAACCTCATCAAGCAGCGCTTTAGAGCATCCTTTATAATATACATTAGAACTGAAGTTGTGCTTAATCTCGCCTTCAATTAAATGAAGATCATCGCCGTGGCCATTTAGCATATTTCTGAGCTGTTTTTTACAATCGTTTCCATGTCTAAATTTTCATCGATCCAATCTGCTAATTTATCAAATTGTTGGGCTTTAAATTCCTTGTAGTTTATAGCTGTTGCGTTCGGGAATTTTAACTGCAATAATTCTGTAACAACATCTTGGTTATCAAAAATACCATGAAGGTAAGTTCCCCAGCTTTTATCACCATCAAAAAAACCTTCATATTTACCTTCAATAAGGTTTAAATGTTTGTTTTTGGGTACAGTAGTTTCTCCCATGTGGATTTCATAACCTTCACAAGATTCGTTATAATCTTTAAATTGAAAATTACGTTGTATGGTTTGTTTTGTTCTGGAAAGAGTTGTTTCAATATCAAACAAACCTAAACCTTCTTCTGAATTTACATTACTTTCTACAGAAAAAGGATCATTAATAACATTTCCTAACATTTGATATCCACCACAAATTCCGATAATAGGAATGTGCTTATATTGTTCTTTTATAATAGTATCTAAACCTTCTTTTTTTAACGCAATTAAATCTTCAATCGTATTTTTAGTACCCGGAATGATGATAACATCTGCTTTGTTTAATTCTTCGGCATCTCTTGTAAAATACAGATTGATGAGTGGTTCTTGCTCTAAGGCTTGAAAATCTGTATAATTAGACATGTAATAAAGTTTTACTACAGCAATATTTAATTTATGGTCTATAGCTGTTCTTGCTCTAAGGTTCAATGCAACCGAATCTTCTTCTTCTATAATAATGTCTGTAGCGTATGGTAAAACACCTAAAATGGGAATCCCTGTGAGTTCTTCTAATTTCTTTTTTCCATCAACAAATAAAGAAGGATCACCTCTAAATTTGTTAATAATAATTCCTTTTACCAATGTACGTTCCCAATCTTCTAGCAATGCTATAGTGCCGTATACGCTTCCAAAAACACCACCTTTATCAATATCTGCCACTAAATATACACAAGCATTTGCTGCTGCTGCCATACGCATGTTTACAATATCTCTATGTTTTAAATTGAGTTCGCTAATGCTTCCTGCACCTTCCATTACAATCGGGTTGTGCTTGGTAGCTAATTCTTTAAAAGAATTTTTAGCTTCTTCAAAAAGATGTTTTTTATCATTGCCTAAAAAATATTCTTTAGCGGTTTGGTCACCAATTGGTTTTCCATGTAAAATAACTTGCGATTTATTTACAGAAGATGGTTTTAATAAAATGGGATTCATTTCTACCGTTGGCGGAATTCCGCAGGCCTCTGCTTGTACTGCTTGGGCTCTTCCAATTTCTAGATTATCTGGTGTAGAAAAACTATTTAAAGACATGTTTTGTGCTTTAAAGGGAGCAGGCGTGTATCCTTTTTGTTTCAACCATCTGCAAATTCCAGTTGTTATCCAGCTTTTACCAACATCAGAACCTGTACCAACTAACATGATAGGTTGTAACTTTTTCATTCTTTTTTTGTTTCTTATAGAAAACAAAAATATTAAATTATATAGACTTAGTATTACGTTAATGATAAAGTTATTGCAGGAATATGTGTAACTTTTATGATAGCAATATAAAAAACTACTTACACAACGGTATTTCTTTAAAAACGAGTGTAAAAAAAGAGATAACTTGTCTACAATTACTTAAAAAGTGAAAATAATGTTCTCTTTTTTTCAAAAACAGAAACAAATTACTAAAGTGTGCGTTAAAAATGTATAATATTGAGTAAGTTGCCTACTTAATTAAAATACAAATAAATTGGTTTAAAATGGATATTGTTATTATTGAAGATGAAGATTTAGCAGCAGCATCTTTAGAAAACTTATTATTAAAAAGTACGTATTCTATACATATTAAAAAACGATTAGAAAGCGTAGCGCAATCTATAGCGTGGTTTAAAAATAATACCTGCGATTTAATTTTAAGTGATATTCATTTGGGAGATGGGGAAAGTTTTGAGATTTTTGAAGCTTTAAAAATCAATGTTCCTATAATTTTTACAACAGCATTTGATCAATACGCTATTCAATCATTTCAATTTTTTGCTATTGATTATTTATTAAAGCCATACGACAAACATAAATTAAATGCTGCGCTAGAAAAGTATAAAAATTACGCGATAACTCCTGCTAAAGATTCTAGTGATTTAGAAAAACTATTAAATCATTTTAAAAAACCTAAAGAAACGAAAGAAGCACAACAACGATTTTTAGTTTCTAGAGGCGAAAAATTAATATCTATAACTGCTGATGAAATTGCCTATTTTATGGCAGAAAACAAGTCGCTTTTTTTATTTACCACAAAAGGTGATAGTTTTTTGTATGATGATACTATCATGAATCTAGATTTAAAGTTATCAAAAAAAGATTTTTTTAAAATAAATAGAAAATACATTGTAAGACATACAGCTATAAAAACAATTATCAAATACAGTCAGAATAGATTAAAAATAGAATTAGAACCTTCATCTAAACAGAATGATTTTGTTTTAATTAGTTCAAAAAATGTTCGTCCTTTTAAAGAATGGTTAAATAATTAATATGCAAACCTCTATATTTTGGACTCGTTTAAAAAAACATCGGCAATATTTATATATAAGTATGCTGTTGATTGCTGTATTTTTTATTGGTAGTTCGTTAATTACTCCAAAAATCACATCGGTTACAGAAGATTTAATTCAAGATATTATCCAAGGAAATTTAAAATCCAAAGAAAATATTGTCGCTTTTGAATTTAATCAACTGAATAGCTCTTTTAAAAATTCACAAAAGATCCTTCGAAATTCACAAAATAATTCTTTTGAATTTTTAAAGGAAAAATTACTATTCACATCAGATCTATCCATAGAGAACCATAGTATTTATAATAGTTTCGTTTCAATTGTTTCGTCTAATAAATTACATGAAACTCATTTTTCTAACAAGGAAGATTCTTTATATCAAAAAGAAATACATACATTTCTAAAAGATATTCATTTTGTAAAAGATGAGGTTGTTATAGATACTGTAGTTACAAGGGCGGATAAAGTAATTAACAGGAAAATTTATATTAAAAAGCTACCTAACAATAAAGTTGTTTATACAGGTTACGATGTTGATTTAATTTCATTTTGGAGCTATTTTTCAGAGACCTATAAAGGAGATGGAGGCTATACGGTAGTTACAAATAAAGATGGTATTTGCATGTTGCATCCTGACACAAAGTATATTGGAAAAAAAATAGAATCCTATTTTAGTACAATTTCTATTAAAAAAATTCTAAATAGTTCACTTAAAATTAATGGATATTTCGTTCCAAATAATATCAATTCCCTTAAAGATAAGGCGATTTCTGAATTTTTGGGTTTAGAGGTCTTACGTTATTATGATACTATTAAAATAGGAAATATACCTTTAATAGTAGTGGTTAGTTTTCCTGTGGGTATTCATTTAAAAGAAACTACAAAAAACATACAGGGGTATTTTTCGTGGATTAGTTTTTTAGCATTTACTACATTTATGTTGCTCTTAATAGCTTCTAGATTGCAGTTAAAAAAAGAATATGTAGAGAATTTAAAGGTTGTAGAAGAGAAGGAACAATTAACATATAGCAACGAAAAGTATCAGAAAGAAAATGCAATTCTTCAATTGAATCAACTTAAGAAAAAAATAAATCCACATTTTTTATTCAACAGTTTAAACTCTTTGCATGTTTTAATTGATTTAAATCCAGATTTATCACAACAGTTTGTATTAAAGTTAGCGGATGTTTATAGATACCTTTTAGATGAGAGAGAAGGGAATTTAATTTCAGTAAAAGAAGAAATGAGCTTTTTAGAACAATATATCTTTTTACAAGAAATTAGATTTAATAAGAGTTTACATGTAACAATTAAAAATAATTGTGATGATACAATTTTAGTTAAAAAAATACCATTTCTATCTTTAGAAACGTTGGTAGAAAATGCGATAAAACATAATGAAATAACTAAAATAAATCCGTTGATGATTAGTGTTGTTATTAATGAAGATTTTATTACCATTAAAAATAATTACACACCAAGAAAGTGTAAAGCTAAAGATAGTCATCATATTGGATTGACTTATTTAGAGAATACGTATCAATTTTATAATATATCAGCCTTTAAAACAGGGGTAATTGATGACGAATTTGTGTGCATATTGCCATTTATTACTTAAAAAAATTATTTCACTCCGTTTTTTAATGAGTTCACTCCATTTTGTTTTGTTAAGTTGTTGATATCATGCAAATTTGATGTTTTAACAATGTCATTTATGAAAATATCCTCTTTAAAAGGCGCTTTATTGGTTCAGTATTTAATTGTTTCTATTTTGATGATTACCAGCTTGTCTGGTTTTTCTCAGGATAAAAAGGATACCTCTGATAAAGAAAATCAAGAAAAAAAAGATTCTATAAAACCTACGGATGCTAAAAAATTGACGTATCAGAAATTTTTAAAAGAAGGGAATGTTAAAAAAGGATTGTTCAATGTATATGCTATAAAAGAAGATTACTATTTTGAAGTTCCAGATTCATTAATATCTAGAGATTTATTAATTGTAAATAAAGTGTCTAGCGTTCCTTATGCCTTAAATGGCCATGGTTTAAACAAAGGAATGACTTTTGAAACCAAACTTGTTCGTTTTTATAAAGACACTGATTTAAACAAAGTTTGGGTTAAAACCATAAATCCTAGGGTTCAATCTCCAGAAAATGATGCAATTACTTTATCAGTAAAAGATAATTTTGGTGAGTCTATTATAGAAGAATTTGAAATTGAAAGTAAAAATACAGACTCTACTTCTGTATTTATTAAAGTAAATAAAATTTTTAATGGTAAAAAACAAAGTTTTATCGATGTACTTACAAATATAGGTTTAGGAGGAAGTATAAAAACAAACTTGTCTATTTTAGAAAGTATTAAATCTTTTCCAGAAAACATTGTTGTAAAATCTTTGTTAACCACTTCTGTTAAAGAAGGCGGAAGTGCAGCATTACCTTTAACAATTGGTATTACTACAAATATTGTTTTATTGCCAACAGATGTAATGAAACCTCGTTTTTCAGACAAACGTATTGGGTATTTTACAAAACCGATGGATTATTTTTCTGATGATCAACAAGAAGTTGAATCTAGAGGAATGATTACAAGATGGAGGTTAGAGCCTAAAGAGGAAGATGTCGAAAAATATAAACGAGGAGAATTGGTGCAACCTAAAAAACAAATTATTTATTATTTAGATCCTGCTACTCCAAAACAATGGCGCCCTTTTATAGAACAAGGTGTGTATGATTGGAATGTAGCTTTTGAAGCAGCTGGATTTAAAAATGTATTAAAAGTAAAGTTTCCATCTAAAGAGGATAAAGATTTTGATGCAGATGATGTTCGCTATTCTGTAATCACCTATGCAGCATCAGAAAAACAGAATGCTATGGGACCTTCTATTGTAGATCCTAGAAGTGGAGAAATATTAGAATCAGATATTATTTGGTGGCATAATTTAATGAAAGGGTTACACTCTTGGATTCGTGTGCAAACAGGTCCTATCGATCCAAAAGCAAGACCAAACAAGTTTTCTAACCAACATATGGGAGAAGCAATTCGTTTTGTTTCATCGCACGAAGTTGGTCATACCTTTGGATTAAAACATAACATGGGTGCATCATTTAGTTATCCTGTAGATTCTTTAAGATCTAAAACGTTCACCTCTAAAATGGGAGGGACAGCACCGTCTATTATGGATTATGCACGTTTTAATTATGTAGCGCAACCAGAAGACAACGTTACAGATATTACCCCTAAAATTGGTGTGTATGATACCTATGCAATTGATTGGGGATATAGATGGATGGATGAGACATCTGCTCACCAAGAAATTTCAGTATTAAACCAATGGATTCGTAAGCATGAAAATGATCCTTTATATTTTTATGGACCGCAACAAGGTGAAGTAATAGACCCTAGGTCTCAAAGTGAAGATTTAGGAGATAATGCTGTAAAAGCAAGTGAATATGGCTTAAAGAATTTAAAGAGAATATTGCCAAATATTTTAAGTTGGACAGCAGCAGAAGGGCAAGATTATTACAAAGCATCTAAACTATACAAGGCAGTTATAGACCAATGGTCTACCTATAATGGTCATGTAATGGCAAATATTGGAGGAGTATATATAAACAATACCGTTTATGGTGATGGAAAAGACACTTTTGAGCCAGTATCTACAAAAATGCAAAAAGAAGCATTGCATTATATTATACAAAATGCTGTTTTACCACAAAAATGGTTGTTTATGCCAAATATTATCAATAAAGTTTTTGCAGTAAGAGATGCTCCAGACGGAGAACGATATTATTCTCCTGTTTCTATGTTACGTATTTATCAAACAAACGTTATTTACGCTTTGATAAAAACAGATAGATTGATGAGAATTACAGAAAATGAAGTTTTAGTGAAAGATAATCAAGAGGTTTTTACAGAAGAATATGTATTCGATAGTTTATTTGAAGCCATTTTTAAGAAAACTGAAAAGGGAAAATCTTTAGATATGTTTGATCGTATTACACAAAAAAACTATGTAGATGTGTTAACTGTAGATAGAAATAAACTACTAGAGAAAACAAAGAAAAAAACACTTTCAGAAGATGCTAATAACTTTAAAAATATACATTTTTCATACTTACCAAGAGTAGCAGATATAGGAACTAATAAAAGAGCTGCATTAGAAAAAGTATTAATGCTTTTAAAGAAAAAAGAACATAGAGGAGATAGCGCAACTCAGGCACATTATAGTGACTTAATAGCGAGAATTGAATATAATTTAAAAAACTAAATCATGAAAAAATTAATATATCTATTAGTTTTTATACCCAGTTTACTTATTGCGCAGCAAGAAAAAGTAATAAGTGGTAAAGTTATTGACGCTGGCTTTCAAATGCCAATTGTTGGTGCTTCCGTTTATGCATCCTCTGCAATTATAGGGAATGAGACCAATACAAAAGGAGTTATTCAAGGCACAATGTTAGGAACTACCACAGATTTTGATGGTGGATTTTCTATAAAAATAGGAGCAGATATTAAATTTATCTTGGTTTCTTATATCGGGTATGAAACTGAAAAAATTGATGTTTCTAATGTAACTACAAATTTATCTGTTGTTTTAAAAGAAACAGCAGAACGTTTAGATGAAGTTGTTTTAACGGGATATCAAAAAATTGAAAAACGTAAAATAACATCTTCTTATACAAAAGTTGAAATGACGGACATCAATCAAGCAGGTGTTGCTAGTGTAGATCAAATGTTGGTTGGGCAATTATCGGGTGTATCTATTCAACCTATTAGTGGTGCTCCTGGGGCTCCTTCAAAAATTTCAATTAGAGGAGCTGCTACTTTAAATGGTTCTTCAGATCCTTTATGGGTGTTAGACGGAATTCCGTTAGAAGGAAATGATATTCCGCAAGATTTTAGAGATAAGGACAATATAGATAATTTACAATCGTACCCAATTGCAGGATTAAATCCAGAAGATATAGAAAGTATTACGGTTTTAAAAGATGCCTCTGCAACATCTATTTATGGTGCAAGAGCAGCAAATGGAGTTATTGTGATCACTAGTAAAAATGGAAAAAAAGGAGCAATGCGTATTAATGTAAATGCAAATGTATTTGTAACTCAAAAACCAGATTTTAGTAAGTTAAATTTAATGAATTCTTCTCAAAAAGTAGACTTCGAATTACTTTTAGCAAGTAGATCCGATTTAAAATACCAACAAGATAGAGGAGAAGTAGCCAGGATATTAAACAGCTATGGTGAGTATAATAATTTTAGAGATAATGGTTTTGGTAGTATTTCTAGTGATGCCCAAAACGATATCAATAATTTAAAAAACACGAATACCAATTGGGGAGATGAGTTGTATGAAATGGCTATAAACCAACAATACGGTGTTAGTCTTTCTGGAGGATCAGAAAATAATGATTACTATTTTTCTACAGGTATTTTCGATGAAAAAGGAACAACGAAAGGTACAGGTCAGAAACGATTTAATATTACGTTAAAAGATAATTTTAAGGTTAACGAGAAACTAAAAGTAGGGGTAGCGTTATTTGGTAGTCAAACCACAACATCTTCTTATATTACAGGAGCAGATGCATATACAAATCCTTCTAATTATTCAAGAAATGCCAATCCATATTTAAAAGTAAAGAATGCGGATGGCAATTATATGTATGATCCAGATTTGGTAGAAAGATCAGATTTAAATCTAGATTATAACATTTTAGAAGAAAGAGAAAATACGAATTACGAGTTGATCTCAAGCTCATTAAAAGCTATTTTTGATGTTGGCTATAAAGTTAATAAAGACATTCACGTTACAACTCAATTAGGTTTACAATTAGATTTTGATAAAACTGAAAAGTATAGTGCAGAAGACAGTTACTATACCCGTAAATATGAGCAAAGATCTGAATATGCATCATCTACAGGTACTTCTTATTATATGCCTAAAGGTGGAATTATTCAGAATTGGAATGCAGATGTTTTTCAATATAACTGGAAAACAACAGCGAATTACAACACTTCTTTTAATGATGTTCATGAACTAGATGTTATGTTAGGGACAGAATTTCGAAGAAATAAAAGAACACAAATTCATACCAAAGGTTTTGGTTACAATGCAAACACTTTAACTTCTGTTGCTATTGCAGATGAGCGTTCATTAACCAATTCATTATTTGATCCTTATCAAAAAACATTGAGTGAAAATGCATATGCTTCTTTCTTCGGAACAGCTTCTTATACATACGATAAAAAATATACAGCTTTTACAAGTTTAAGATATGATGGTTCTAACTTGTTTGGGGTAAATCCTAAATATAGATACTTGCCTATTTGGTCTTTTGCAGGTTCATGGAATGTATATAAAGAAGACTTTATGTATAATGTTGATTTTGTAACCGATTTAAAACTAAGAGCATCATACGGTGTGCAAGGAAATATTGATAAATCGACATCACCTTTTGTAGTTGGAGAATATTATACAGAATCGATTCTTCCGGGAGTTAGCGAAGAAACTATTAGAGCGTTAAACGCACCTAATGGAAATTTAAGATGGGAAAAAACAGTATCCTCAAACGTCGGTTTAGATGTAGGATTATTAAATAATAAAATCTATATCTCAGGAGATTATTATGCTAGAAAAAGTACCGATTTAATAGGTTTAAGATCTGTACCATTAGAAAGTGGTTATAATTTTATCAATACCAATTGGGCTACTGTAAGTAATAAAGGGTTTGAACTTGCTATAAATACAACCAATATTAATACACCTAATTTTAAATGGACAAGTGGTTTAAATATCTCTCACAATAAAAGTATTGTTGATAATATTGAAATTAGAGAAGAAGACTTTAAACCTTCTTTAAAAGGATATAGTGTAAATGCCATTTTTGCAATTAAAACGGCAGGATTAGATAGCAACGGATTACCATTATTTTGGAAAGATGGTAAAAAAGTTTCTGCAGTAGATTTTTACAATTTAGAAGCAGGAACAAATGGAAGTCAATTAACAAGAGAAGAACACAGAAATTTATATTCTTATGTGGGTGATGGAACACCGAAGTTTAGTGGTGGATTTAGAAATAGTTTTAAATACAAACAATTTGATTTACGTGTATTAACAAACTTTAATATAAAACAAACTGTAAAAGCTGCTCCAAGTTATAACCTTGCCTTAGCACAACCCGGAAATAATTATAGTACAGATATTTTAAAAGCAGGAACTGGTAATTATCCAGCATTAATAGGAGCGACTTCTCCTGGTTTCGATACCGATTTGGTGTACACTTGGTTCAATTCTTCAGATGACGGACAAACGTATAATGACTTAGATATTTGGGTAAAAGATATTTCTTATATCCGAGTGAGTAGTATTAAGTTGAGTTATGCAATACCTATCAAAAAGTTAGAAAAGTTAAAAATTTCAAGCTTAAACTTTAACCTTGAAGGACGTAATTTATTTGTTTTCGGAACAGATTATGATGGCTTTTTTGACCCAGAAACGTATGGTAGTTTGTATGCGCAACCTATTCCTAGAATTATTTCAGCAGGATTTAATCTTTCTTTTTAAAAAATAATTTATGAAAAAAATAATATATAGCATTTTTGTCACTTTAAGTTTTATCTCTTGTGATAAGTACTTAGATATTGAACCAGTAGGGCAGGTAATTCCTAAATCTGTAGAAGAATATAGAAGTTTTCTAACTTCAGCATATTCAATAGCCAAAAATCATAAGGTTTTAACAACGTATAGAACCGATGAATTATCTTTAAGTACAGACGCAGCTGGAATAGAGTTTTATCAAGATCTTTTTATTTGGAATGATGCAAACCCAAGTCCTTTAACAACTGTTTTTCCGTATGCTACTTTTTATAATACTATTTTTTACACCAATCATGTTATAAATAGTGAAGCTACTATAGAAGGAAATTTGTCAGAGAAAGAACAATTGGTAGGAGAAGCGTACGCTTTACGTGCAATGCAGTATTTTGAATTGATAAATCTATACGCTAAACCTTACAATAAAGTAACAGCAAATACAGATGCAGGTGTGCCAATTACTACTGAATATGATGCAGAAAAGGAGTATGCTGTAGAATCTGTTGAAGAAGTGTATGCATTAATTTTAAGTGATCTTGCTAAAGCAGAAAGCTTATTAAACATTCAAAAACAAGAGGTAGGATATAATTATAGATTTTCTGTAGTTGCTATAAAAGCATTGAAGTCGCGTGTGTATTTATATCAACAAGAATGGCAAAAAGCAATAGATACAGCAAATGAAGCCCTTGCTATAAATGCTGAAATTCAAAATCTGAATGCTGATACTTCTATAATGCCATCAGAATACAATTCAGTAGAATCTATTTTGGCATTAGAAACCATTGCTTCTGTAGATTTGGTTAGTAATACAACCATTTCAGAAGCTTTAATTAATGCTTATGATCCATCTGAAGATTTACGTTTTCCACTTTATTTTAAGCAAAATACAGACGGTAGTTTTAATTCTAAAAAAGGGGCAGAAACTAAATTTAAAGTTTCTTATAGAACAGCCGAATTACAGTTAACCATTGCAGAATGTTTGGCAGCGTTAAATGAAGATGTTTTGGCAAAAGAAAAGCTGATTGCCTTTACCGAAAACAGATATACAACCGATGGCTGGAATGCTTATAAAACAAACGTAAATTCATTAAATAGTAGTGATTTAAAGGAAGAAATCTTAGAAGAACGTAGAAGAGAATTTGCTATTGAAGGACAAAGATGGAATGATTTAAGAAGAACTACGCAACCTAAATTAACTAAGATTTTTGACGGAGTAACCTATATATTAGAGGAAAACGATGCTAGATATGTGATTCCTTTTCCTAATGATGCTACTATTAATAACCCTAATTTATAAATAAAAACAGTTGTAACCCTTTGTTATCTTATAGGTTACAATTTTAATAATAAGATAAAAATAACCCAATTAAATATTTAAATTATGAAGAAAATTTTTTCGATCCTTACTGTTTTTTTAACCTTAGCTGTAACTACTGTTTCATGCTCAAGTAACGATGATGCTCCAATAGAATCATCTTTGGCAACTATTACCGATTTTTCAATTGCTATTGATGGTGTAAATGCCGATGATATTGTTTACGACTTAGGAACTGATATTATTGTTACTGTTCCTTTTGGAACAAGTTTAACAGCAGTTACTCCTACAATTACAGTTTCAGAAAATGCAACTGTTTCTCCAGTTTCTGGTGCAGCAATTACTTTTGTAGATGGTGAAGCTAAAACCTTTACGGTAACTGCAGAAGATGAAGTTACTACTAAAAACTATACTGTAACTATAAATGTTCGTGGTGAAATTGGTAGTGGATCTCAATTAGAAACGACTGTTTTTGCTGATGATTATGGTTTTTTTGCTATAAGTACAACAACTACTTATGAGTATGATGATACTTTTGGATTTGTAAATAAAATTTCTGTAGATGAAGGATTTGGAGCTACTGTTTTTACTTTAGTTTACGATGATAAAAACCAAGTTATTGAAAAAACAACTGAAAATACAAGTACCGTTTATACTTATGAAAATAATCAAATAGTAAAAGCAGAGTACAAAGAAGAAGATGTATTGGTATATACTTACAATTATACTTATAATACTTTAGGTTATTTAGTAACTGAAGAAAGAACAAATCATGAAGGAGCAGAAGCTTTAGTAGATGATTTAACTACTTTTGAATATGACGCTAGTGGAAATGTTATAAAAACCAATAGAGGTACTGCTCAAACAAATCCATCTGAAGCAACTTATGATACTAAAAACAATCCTTTTAAAGGAATTTACCCTGCAGCATATGCAGCTATTAATGTTGGTTTTGATGCTGTAAACACCAATAACCCTCTTACTCGTGATGCTGCAGATGCTAATGTTTCTTATGTTTATAATACAGATGATTATCCTTTAGAATCTTCTTATACGAATAGTGATTTTGGCTTAACAGTAAATAAAACATTTACATACTACGCTAATTAAGAATAATTAAACCTTTTTAAAATTACACAAACACTCTTATTTATAAGAGTGTTTGTATTTATATAACTTATTTAAAAATGAATAAAACCTTTTTAGTCCTATTTTCTTTTTTGATGTTTGCTTGTAATACCAACTCTTCAAACGAGGAAGTATTTCCTCCTATTAAAGAAGTTACATTAACCAAAGAAGAAAGCATTATTAAAATGTATAATGAGTCTGTCTTACCATTATTTAAAAACTACACAGATGTTAATATACCTACGGAGTTTAAGATTGAAGAAGATGACTTAAGCATAAATGCGGGAGCATCTTTTGGCTATGTAGAAGTAAGCCAAGGTTTGATAAACATAACAAAAAAACATATTCAACTATTTGCTTTATCACATGAAGTGGCACATATAGTAACCATTCCACAAGCAAGATTATTTGGTTTAGAAGGTAGCATACCAAAAGGGAGTATCACAAACGATTATAAAAAAGCAGAATATTTAGCAGATTTAATTGCAATTCATTTAATTAAATCAAAACTGAATAAAGAGTTTAGTTTATTAAGTACAGACTTTCCTTTTTTACAAAACTTGTTAGGAGGTAGTACTTTTACCCATCCTTCTGGGAGTGACAGAATTAATGCGATACAAACGTATTTAGAAAATAGTATTTCATCTAATAATGATGAAGCTTTTAAAAACAATTTCCTTAGAATATGGAAAATGGAGTAGTTTTTATATGAGTAACTAATACATAAAAAAGTAGTTTGGATTTTACATTTTATCTTCTATAATTAAGCCAAATAAAATCTGTTAACTAATATTTTTAAGTTAGAATATATCTGAATTCTACCATATATAGATTTATCATAAAACCATTTTTTTAATTCAATTATTATAAGGGCTAATTTATTTTTGTTTAATTATAAAGTAAGTAATAAAAACTTATTAATTAAGGTTGAATTGTATTTTACTTCTTCATCTTACTTGTAAAATTATAACAACTATGTTGCAAAGTGCAACATAAAGAGAAACATTATCTACTTTTAATAGCGTATGAACGTGTAATAGATTTTTTTTAATGGTCTAAATTATACGTTTGTTTCTTTAGAAATTGGAGGGCTATCTTAAAGTGAAATTAGCATCATCTCAATTAATAAACTTAAAAGAGTATAAATAGAAACGTTATGTTCTTATCAAGTGGTAGAGGCATAAAATTTTTCTAGGAATTTTAGAGATGCGACTCAATCTAATGATACAAGTGCAACTCATAATTATATGGCTATAAGTTGTATTATTTCTATAAATAGAGTTAAACATCTCCTATGGTAAAGGAGGTGTTTAACTTTTGTATTGCTCTTGATTTATAATTATGGGTTATTTGTTTTGTGATTTTATCTATACGTTCTGTAGTAATTTTTGGTAATTGATTAATTTTATACTTTATTAAATCTTATAAAAATGAAAAATCAGTTAATAATTATAAGTCTGTCTATGCTCTTTTTAAGTGCATGTGCTTCCAAAGAAAAATCATCAGAAAATAAAATTCCAGGTTATAATAGTAAAGCTGTTTCAGTAAACTCAATAGCACCAGATAGAGGACTTGCAGATCCTCATGTACTTATTGTAAATGATACTTTATATGCAATGTGTGGGCATGATCGTGATTGGAATATTGTAGATTTTTGTCATATGGATCGATGGGAGCTTTGGTCTACTGCCAATCTTACGGACTGGAAGCATGAATTGAAAATTTTACCAACACAGACTTATATAGGTGATGAAGATAATTGTTGGGCAGGAGATTTAGCTACTAAAGATGGTAAATATTACTGGTATTTTTCTAACCGTAATTTTAATACAGGTGTAATGGTTGCTCCATCTATAAAAGG
This sequence comes from Polaribacter sp. Z014, assembly GCF_023555435.1. Classification (NCBI taxonomy): domain Bacteria; kingdom Pseudomonadati; phylum Bacteroidota; class Flavobacteriia; order Flavobacteriales; family Flavobacteriaceae; genus Polaribacter; species Polaribacter sp. Z014. The sequence goes on along the minus strand of NZ_JALCZP010000008.1, from coordinate 134,177 downwards.
ACCTTGGAAAGATGCTTTAGGAAAACCTCTTTTAGACAAAGGTATTGCTAAAACGAAACCATACGATCCGGAAATTTATGAAGAAAATGGAGTTTACCACATTATTTTTGGTGTAAGTCAGTATTACATGGCTACTCTGGGAGATGATATGATTTCTTTAGCAGACAAACCACAAAAAATTATTGTACAGAATGAAGACGGTACTAGAAGGCCAACAGGAGACAAACCAGCAACCTTTAAACGAGGTGATTGGTATTATTTATTTTGGGGAAACAGATATTCTATGTCAAAAAACTTAAAAGGACCTTATATTTATAAAGGTGAGTTTATTGATGGAGGTCATGGAAGTGTATTTGAATGGAAAGGACAATGGTATAGTATTCAAGAAAATCATGAAACTAATGCTTTTTATCGGGGCGTACAGATGAGACCGTTGTATTTTAACGAAGACAATACCGTTTATATTCCTAAAAATAATTTTGAATATCCATTGCCTGGTCGTATTTATGACTTTAAACATTCTACACAAGGTTGGAGAAGTGAAAAGGGAACAAGTTTGATAAGAAATGAAGAATCGGCTTATATTTATGGTAAATCAGAAGTAGCTGGAGCCATTGTTGCATCGACTCCATTTATTCATACTCCAATTTATTTATGCAAACAAGTAAAGATTGTTGTTAAAAATGTAAGTGGTTCAAGTTCTATTAAACTAGCATTAAATGGCTATGATGATCCAACTCGTTTTACTAGAGTTGCACCTCAGAAAGTAGATTGGAATAAAGAAGAATGGGTTGAGGTTCCTCTTAAAAAAACTGACGAATGGCAAGAGGTTACCATTCCGTTAACACAATTTAAAACAGGTAAAAAATATCTTCACCAATTGGCATTACAACCCACACCAAACCTAGTAAATGCAGATTGGGTACTTAAAAGTGTCATTGTTGAATAAATATAGGAATTGTAATAAAAAGGCAGCATATTTTAATTTATTCATCATGATGTTGATGGAAATGTGGTGAATAAAAAAAATATTAAAAGTGAAAAATAGTCTTATGAAAATAACAAAAGCAATAATCTTAGTGTTTTTCTTGGTGATTTCAATTCAAATGAATTCGCAGGTAAAATACAAAGAAGTAATAGGTAAATTATCTATAAGAGAAACAACATATATGATTCGTGTTCCAGAAAATTGGAATGGAACATTGCTAAATGATTTAGACTATTTTAATAAAGCCAATAGTGATACTAGTATGGAATTGCTAAATAAAGGCTATGCAATGTCTGGTACAAAAAGACGTAAGGACAGGTCTAGAAATTATGATCCTGCTCATGAGGCACACGATTTTATTTCCATTTTTGATGTTTTTGAAAGCAAATTTGGTAAGCCTAAAAGAATAATTCAGTTAGGTTGTTCTGGTGGTGGAACCGTTACTTTAAGTATGGCAGAAGTACATTCTAGTAGAATAGATGGTGCAATTGCGGCTTGTGCAGCTACAAGTCAATGGATGTCTAATACACACTTAGATGCGTTGTTTGTTTTAAAATCTTTGTTAGCTCCAGAATTACAAATTGTAGATTTTGGAAATTTATCCAAAGAAGAATTAATAAAATTACAAGGTGATTGGGAAACTGTTCTAAAAAAGGCTCAAGAAACTGAAGTAGGAAGAGCTCGTATTGCCTTAGCAATTACAATTGGGCAATGGCCCGCTTGGGGAGGTAGAGGAAAAGCACCTGTTTTACAACCAGATTCTAAAGATGTAAAAACGCTACAAGAAAGCATGTTTCATAGTCTTATTGCTTTAATTCCTTCTCAAAGAACAAAAGGTACTTCTATGCTTGAAATTTCTGGTAGAGGACAATTAAAATCGAATGTGGGCTTAGATTATAAAGATTTGTTTGAGAATGGAAATAAAGATTACAAAGCAGCCGTTAAAAAATTGTATAAAGAAGCTACTGCAAGTTTGAAATCAGATCTTAAAAAGATTAATGATTTTAAAAGAATTGCACCAGATAATGTTGCATTAAAATATTGGAGTGCTCCAGGAAGAACACATGTTGGGCAGCCAAAAGTTCCGTTATTAAGAATTCATACTATTGGAGACGGTTTGGTGTATCCTGCGCTTGCACAAGGTTATGAAGCTTTGGTAAAGCAAAATGGTTATGGAGATTTATTTCGAACGGCTTATGTAAACAGTTGGGGACATTGTTCTTTTAGCAAAGCAGAATGGATTGCCGCTATAGAAACCATGATGCAACGTTTAGATACTGGTAAATGGCCAAACACAAAGCCAGAAGCTATGAATCAGTTAGCAAAAAAAATAGACGCTACTTCAGAGCATCGTTTTATTGAGTTTGAAGGTGTGGAAAAATATAACAGAATTTGGATACCAACTATTTCAGATTATAAAGGAGGAAATAGATAATTGATTAATTATTTAAGACAAAATAAAAATGGCAATACATAAAAAAATATACTGTGCAGCAGTCTTTTGTGCCGTTTTAGGAATTTCTTCTTTAAAAGCACAAGTTGTAGTAGAAATAGATCATAAAACGCAACGTTTTATTGGCAATGAAACTGAATTTAAACGCGAAAAGTATCTAAACATTCATGGGTATATTAAAGCCAATGATCCTGAGCTGATAAAATTTAGAAATGATTTTAATTTAAGTCCTACTTACAGAGGAGCACGTTTGTTAGATTCTCCGATAAAGAAACCTAAAAATGGCGTGTTTCCTATCATCAAAAAAAAATATAGTGGAGTTAGAGAGGTTGAAAATCGCATTACATCAACTGCTCCTAAAGATTTTTTTTATGATAAAAAAGTGGATTATTCTCAAGTAGATATGACATCTTATATGGATGAATTAACCCGTTTTGTGGCTGATTATTATCGTTATCAAGAACCGAATGTGCCAAAATATATTGAGCCGTTAAATGAGCCAATGGTACATGCAGTAGATTTTTATCCAGAAGGAAAACAAAAGAAAAAAAAATATATCAGTAGTAAAGTGGATGCAATAAATACACGTGTAATGGAATTACACAAAGAGTTAGGGAAAAAAATTCATGCTACACCAGAATTAGCAAATATGAAAATTATGGGTTATGGTGGTGCGTTTCCTGAGTTTGAAGCTAAAAATTTTGGAGTATGGAATAAGCGTTATAAAAAATTTATAGATATCGCTGGTACAGAGGTAGATGTGTTTTCTGTGCATTTATATGATGGTTCTGGCATCAACAATAAAACAGGTCGCAGATCTGGATCTAATGTAGAGGCTATTTTAGATATCATAGAAAATTATAGTTTTATTAAGTTGCACAAAGTAAAACCTATTGCAATTTCAGAGTATGGACGTTTGGTGCCAAATCAACCCGATTTTGGTAAAAAGAAAGGTGTTGTAAATTACAATCCTATTACAAATTCGCAAGCATTATTATCGCAAAACAACATGGTGATGAGCTTTATTGAAAGAGGAGACGGAATCGAGTTTACCATTCCTTTTACAATGAATAAACAACCAGCAACTTCTATGTATTCTAAGTCTTCTTTGTGGCATAAAGGACTTGATAAGTCTAGTGATTGGGAATATACGCCAAGAGTAAATTTCTTTAAATTATGGAAAGATGTAGCAGGAGATCGTGTTTGTATCAATAGTTCTGAAATAGATATGCAAAGTCAAGCTTTTGTAAACGGAAAGCAATTGCATGTAGTACTAAATAATATAAAAGATGGACCTCAAACCGTAAAGTTGAATTTTGTTGAAGGACAAAAAATTAAAAATGTAGAAATTAAACGTTTATCTGTTTATAAAGATAAAGAAGCTGTTTTTGAGGATACAAAACAAAAGGAAGCGCCAAAATCTGTAAAACTGAATCAAGGTGAAACGGTAATTATTACGTATAATTTTAAATCAGCCGTAGATTTTAATAAGAAAGCTGTTAGTAAAAAATATTATTCAGACAGTTATTTACAGCCAATTTTGGCTAACAAGTCTGCTGTTTTTAAAATAAAAGACGTTTCATTAGGGGAAGGTAAAGTTATACTTCGTTTGGGGGTTTCTAGAGATCATTCTAAAACATTGTCGCCTACAATAGCTATTAACGGAAAAAGCATCACAATAAAAGGTGATGTTATTAGAGGCTATGATCAAAAAACAAGAAAACAATTTTTTGGTGTTTTAGAAATTCCAATAGAAATGGATGTTTTAAAAGAAGGAACAAATTCTATTGATGTTCAGTTTTCTGATAAAGGTGGTTTTGTTACAACAGCTATTTTACAAGTACAAAAAATAGAAACTAAATAAGGTGCTTACAGACTTATATAGAACCTATATAGGTCTGTAAACTTTCACTTTTATTCAAACCAATTTTCTTTCGAATTCTGTATCTTGATGTATGAACGCTTTGCACGGAGATGTTTAATACTTTAGACATTTCGTGACTGTTAAAATTCAATTTAATCAACGCACAATGTTTTAGTTCAGTAGCAGACAAATCTGGATGTATTTTACATAAGCTCTCGTAAAAATTCACATTTACTTCAGTAAATCGTTTGTTAAATTCTTCCCACGATTTATCTGAACCTTTGGCGTATTTATGTTCTAGGGATTTAAACGAGGCTAAATCAGATTTCTTTACAATTTGCAATAAGTCGTGTAAAGCTTCTTCTTTTTCAATCATTTGTAGCGCGTGCGCCGTTAACTCCTTGCTTTTAATTCTTAATACAGCTTTGTTTTTTTCTTTATCTAACGAACTAATTAATGAAAGTTTTTTAATTCTATTTCTTTGATAATAAAACAAGTACAAGGCTATTACGCCAATTATTACAAAACCAAATATGATTAAGATTCTAAATACTTTTTTGTCATTTTCTACAATAACAGCTTTTTGAAGGTCAATTAACTTATTACTTTCAGTAATTTCTGTTAGGTATTTATTTTTAATCTCAAACAGACGCTGATTTTGTCTACTGTTAGTTCCAAATAACTTCTCATAGCTAATTTTTGAAGCTTTCATGTGATTTACAGCAGCCAGCAAGTCTCCTTTAATCGTATATATTTCTGCTATTTTCTGAAGTAAATCAGGTTTTAATTCTAAATGTAAAACCTTTTTTTCAAGTATATTAAGACTTTCTTGGTAATAATGAAGCGCATCATTGTATTTGTATTGTTCTTTTTTAAGATCTCCAATAAATGATAAGTTGGTCACTAAATAAGTGGCTTCTATTTCTTCTAGGTGATGTTTTGCTTCGAACAATAACTTTTCTGCTTCACCCAAATTCCCTAGTTGTAAATTGCAATAACCTCTGTCTGTCATTACATAAGGTAGTATTTTTGATTTTTTATGAACAGAAACACAGGAATCTAAATACACCAAAGCCTTTTTATACTCTTTTCTAGCGCGCCAAAAACCAGCGATATTAAAATAGCAGGATGCTACTTCGTTTTTTTTAATTTCTTTGGCAAGCAATAACTGTTTTCCTAAACTTAAAGCTTTCTCTAAATTCTCTAAAGCCAATTCATCTTTATTGTAAAGATCATAGAGAATACCTAAACCTCTGTAGATTAATAATAACTGAGGTTGCATTTTCTTTTCTTCAGCAATAACTAAGGCTTCCCATAACTTATCAAAAGCCATATCGTAATTTCCACGAAACCGATCAAAATTGCTTAGTTTTATTCTAAAAGATATCATGGAAAGTGTATCCTTATTTTTTACCGCTAAGTTATAGGAATCGCTAAATTCTTTATAACTTTTACTGTCCGAATAAATCTCAGAGTAACTAGATTTTTTATCAGAAATATCTAACTCATATTTTAATATTGAATCATTCTTTTGTCCATAGTTTTTATTTAAAAAAACAAATGAAAACAAAATAAATAAGGCTAATGTGTTTATGGATTTTAGTCGCATACTCAAATATAAGAAATCTAGTAGACTTTATTTTTTGAATAGGAAATTAAAAATAGTATAAGACCATAAGTCTTTAGTATACAGTAGATTTATTGCCTTAAATTTATTTTGTCTAGTTTTTGACTAGTAATAATTTAGGGCTGAATAGTTTTTGTTATTGAAAAAAATGAAAAGTAGTATTAAAAATAGTGATTTTTACATAAAACAAACTTGAACTTTTGTTTGGAAGAAAGATTCAATAATGAATACTATAATTCTTTCTAAATTAGTGCTAATAAAATCAATTAATAATTATTCATAATGACAAAATTTTTAAAAGTAAGTACATTTCTTTCTATCTGCTTTTTGATGATGGTCAGTTGTACAAAATCACCTGTTAAGGGATCGTTTGGTTTTGACTTAAACTTTCTAAAAACCTATCAAAAAACAGTAACATTAACAGAGAATAATGGGAAAAGTCAGTTGGTTGTGTTGCCCGATTATCAAGGAAGGGTAATGACAAGTACTGCAAACGGTCTTGAAGGAATTAGTTACGGATGGACAAATTACGATTTAATTGCTTCGGGTAAGTTTGAAAAACACATTAATGTTTTTGGAGGAGAAGATCGTTTTTGGATTGGTCCAGAAGGAGGTCAATATTCAATTTTCTTTAAAAAAGGAACTTCTTATAGCTTTGAAGATTGGTTTACGCCAAAGGAAATTGATACAGAGGCTTTTTCGTTAGAAAGTCAATCTGATACTTCTGTAGCGTTATCAAAAAAGATGAATTTGGTAAACGCACAAGGAACTATTTTTAATATTGAAGTAAAACGTACGGTATCAATATTTAATAAAAGCGAGATTGAAAAAGATTTAGGAATTGAATTAAGTGAAAATCTTAATTTTGTAGGGTATCAATCTTATAATGAGATTTTTAATAAAGGGACTAAAGCGTGGTCAAAAGAAACAGGATTACTTTCTATTTGGATTTTAGGAATGTTTATGCCTTCAGAAAACACAACGGTAATTCTTCCTTATAAAGATTCTTTAGCGTTAAATACGTCGTATTTTGGAACAATTCCTCCAGGAAGATTAACAACAACAGACAAACATGTAATGTTTAAAGGAAATGGTACAGCAAGGTTTAAATTAGGAATACCACCACGTAATGTTACGCCTTATATTGGTAGTTTTGATGCTGATAAACAAACGCTAACTATTGTAAAATATAGTTTTAAAGGAGATACAACTTATGTGAATTCTGTTTGGAGAGATCAAGAAAATCCTTATGGTGGAGATGTTATTAACTCTTATAACGACGGGCCTTTAGAAAACGGTGATCAATTAGGTCCTTTCTATGAATTAGAAACTTCATCAAGCACAAAAGAATTACAACCAAATGAAGCAATAAAACACATTCATAAAACCTATCACTTTGAAGGTGACTTTGAAACACTTAATAATATTTCTAAAAAATTATTGAAAAAAGATTTGAACGAGCTTTAAAATAAAAATAAATTATAAAAAATGAAAAAACTGATTTTAATTTTCACCCTTTTTACCAGCTTATTAAGTGTAGGCCAAAAAACTAATTTTAAGAGTAACCAAGATCAAAAACCAAACATTGTATTTATACTTATTGATGATTTTGGCTGGATGGATGTTGGGTATAACGGAAGCACTTTTTACGAAACACCGAATATTGATGCACTTTCAAAAGATTGGATGCGTTTTGATAATTGTTACACGCCAAGCCCAATGTGTTCTCCTACCAGAACAAGTATTTTAACAGGAAAAAACCCAGCAAGACATGGTATTACACAATGGTTGCCAGGATTGAATAGAGCCTTTACAAAAAAAGGAGAAAAAGCAACTGTTTTTAGTCCAAAACCAAAAGTACAAGGGATTCAAGAGAGTGAAATAACGATAGGAGAAGCATTTCAGGAGGCAGGTTATGAAACTTCATTTATGGGAAAATGGCATATAGGTAGTTTTAAGGAAACAGGCGGACCTAAAAACCATGGTTTCGATTCTGAAACAGCGGTAATTGAGTCTAATAAGTGTACGATGTTTTATCCGTTTTGGGATAATCCACAGTTTTTTCCAAATGCTAAAGAAGGAGATAATTTTACAGATTTGTTAACCGATGCAGCAATTGATTTTGTTTCTGAAAAAAGAGATACACCTTTCTATCTTCATTTATCGCATTTTGCGATGCATGCACCCATTGAAACATCTTATGAATTGCGTACAAAATTTCAGAAAAAAGCAAACAACCTTCCTGAAAATGGTGCATTTTGGAATGATTACGAATTCACACATAAAAAAATAAAAGCAAGACAAGATGACGCTGAATATGCAGGTGAATTATATACGTTAGATAAAAACATCGGGAAGTTGGTAGCTGCTTTAAAAAAAGAAGGATTGTATGAAAATACTATAATTGTATTTACGGGTGATAATGGCGGACGTTCTAGTTTTATGGGCGGACATCCAACGTCTAACGAACCTTTAAAAGGTGGGAAGACCTATGTTTTTGAAGGTGGAATGAGAACGCCTCTTTTAATTCATTGGCCAGGACATTCTAAAGCTGGAATGCAAACAAATGTACCTGTTACAAGCATGGATTTTTATCCAACTTTGTTGGAAATGGCAGGATTACCGCAAAAACCAAAACAACATGTAGATGGTAAAAGTTTTGTGCCTTTATTTAACGGTGGAAAATTTGAACACAAGGCTATGTATTGGCATTTTCCACATTATCAAGGTGAAGGAAGTTATCCTGCAAGTGCTATTCGTGTTGGGGATTATAAATTGATTAATCATTATCATCATAACAAAAAGCAATTATTTGATGTGATTAAAGATCCTTATGAAAAAACAGATTTAGCAGATAAATATCCTAAAAAAGTTGCTAAAATGTATAAAAAATTGATGAGCTACTTGAAAAAAACAGGAGCTCAAATTCCACAACCAATAGCTGAAAAATAATCAGATGAAAACACAGGTTTATACGAAGAAGAGCATGTGATTTATGATGAAGGTGTTCAATTTATGCTTATTGAATTAATTAAAAAGCATTAATTAAAAAATATTAAATGAAACAAAAAATTCAACTCTTAGTAACTGCACTTATAATATGCACTTCAGCTTTTTCGCAAGAAGTAGGTTTTTTGTTCAAGGATAAAAGTAAAAATGTAGAGGAGCGTGTTACAGATTTAATGCAACGCATGACACTAGAAGAAAAAATAGATTTTACTAGTGGAATGCGTCTTAAAGGGCATGGTCCGGGACAATATGATGGAACCAAGATAAATAATCGTTTAGGTATTCCTGCTTTTAAAATTTATCATGGACCGACTGGAGTTAACGCCGTTCGATATATTAAAAAGGCCGGTACCTATTATTCTACACCTATTAATATGGCGTGTACATGGAATCCAGAACTTGTTGAAGAAACGCTTAATTCTATGAGTAAGGAATTGAATGCAGCTGGAGGACAATCTAATGCAGGACCAGGTATGAATATCATTAGAGACTTGCGTTGCGGAAGAAGTTTTGAATATTTCACGGAAGATCCTTTTCTAAATGGACAAATTGCAAAGGCCTATGTTAAAGGATTGCAATCTGAGGGTAATATTGCTATTTTAAAACACTTTATTTGTAACAATCAAGAACGTGAACGTAATTATATTGATGTAAAAGTTGGGGAGCGAGCACTTCGTGAGATATATCTCCCAGGCTTTAAAACGGCTGTAAAAGAAGGAGGAGCTTTAGGCATTATGACTGGGTATAATTATGTAAATGGTTATAAATCTTCAGAAAATAAACACCTTATTAATGATATTCTAAAAAAAGAGTGGGGCTTCAAAGGTGTTGTTATGACCGATTGGTCTGGCTCAGGGAAATCTCTTAAAAGAATGATTGATGCAGGTCTGGATCTAGAGATGCCTCGTCCCGAAAAATATATAGTTGCCGATGTGTTAAAAGCAATTAAGGATGGTGAAATTTCAGAAGAACAGATAAATGAACAAGTTCGTAGAATACTTCGTGTGATGTTTATATCAGGTGTTTTTGATAAAACTCCAGAATATCAGTTAGATTTAATTGCTACAGATGAAAATATTGAATTGGCTCGTAGAGTAGCCGAAGAAAGTATGGTTTTATTGAAAAACAAGGATGATTTGTTGCCAATTAACCGAAATGAGGTGAAAAATATTGCTGTTATTGGTCCTAATGGTGAATACGGCAACCATTTTAGAGAAGGTCAAAAAAGCTATCATTTATTGCAAGGAGGAGGAAGTGCACATGTGGAAGCTCCTTACAAAAAAACAAGTACGCCATTTGCAGGTGTAAAAAATAAAGCAGGTAGTAACATCAATGTTTCTTATGAACCTGGTTGCTTGGCAGAACACGGTTTTTCTATTATTAAAAGTGACTTTTTTAAGACAAAGAATAATAAACCAGGTTTAAACGCCGAATATTTTGGGAATAACAATCTCGAAGGTAAAGCAACGAATAAAATAGACCCCGAGATATCTTTCATTTGGCATAAAATACCTGATATTATCGAACAGGGAAATAAATACCAGAGTGGTTCAAAAAAAGGATTTTCGGTAAGGTGGAAAGGAAAAATTATAGCACCTAAAAGTCGGAATTATAGCTTTGAAGTGAAAGCCTTTGGAAAGGCTAAAGTATTTATTGATGGCGTTGAAATCATAAATAAATATAGAGACAGTGGAAACTGGGACAGATACGCTGTTGGCAACACTTATTTAGAAGCTGGAGCGCATAACATCCGTGTTGAATTCCGTAAGTTTAGTCCAAGCAATCAATGTATCTTACTTTGGGATTATGATAACGATGAGTATTTGAAAAGAGCAATTGAACTGGCTAAAAAATCAGACGTAGTTATTATGCCTGTAGGAACTTCGGGTAAACTCGAATCAGAGTCTAAAGATAGAAATGAAAAATTAAATCAGACCGAAAGTTTATCCCTTTCAAGAGCACAAGAAAATCTAATTCGCGAAGTTGCAAAAGTGAATAAGAATGTAGTGGTCGTAACATACACCTCAGGTGTTGTGTGTGAACAGTGGAAAGATGAGGTAAAGGCGATTATTTATGCCGGATTCCCTGGTCAAGAAGCAGGTAATGCCTTGGGTAATATTATTTTTGGTGATGTAAATCCTTCCGGAAAACTTACTGTTTCTATTCCCAAATCAATTTCTCAATACCCAGATGATTTTTATTCGTATGATGATAAAATTACCTATAATGAAGGAATTTATGTAGGATACAGATATTTTGACAAGCACAGACTATCACCTTCATTTTCATTTGGACATGGATTAAGTTACACTCAATTTGAATATAACAACCTTAAAGTTTCTCAATTAGCAAGAGTTGGAGAAGTAAAAATAAAAGTTGCAATAACTAATACAGGAAAAGTTAAAGGAAAAGAAGTTGTCCAACTTTATATAAATGATCCTGTTTGTTCTGTTGATAGACCACAGAAAGAATTAAAAGGTTTTAACAAGGTTGAATTAGAATCTGGAGAAACAAAAGAGCTCGAATTTTTGTTAGATAAAGATGATTTTTCATTCTTTAGTGAAAAAGAAAATAGTTGGGTATTTGAACCGGGAGCATTTAATGTATTAATAGGTTCTTCATCAAAAGACATTAGGAAAACAGAACGTTTTATAATAAATAAATTATGATGAAAGCAATTCTATGTATATTTCTGGTTATTACGATTAACCTTAATGTTCATGCTATAGACAGAATAGCAGATCCTAATAATACGCCACAAATTATTGAATGGTGTAAAGACGGCATCACTACAAAAATCTCGTTTCCTGAAGGAACTTATCTGTTTTCTACACCTATTAGTTTAGAGAATAATAACATGGTTTTTGAAGGAGCAGGAGAAAATAAAACCATTCTAAAACTTAACGCCAAAAAGAATTCGCTTGTTGATGCTAAAGGAAGTAACGGTTTTTTTACCAAACTAACTTTTGATGGCGGCATGAATCAAAAAACTTGGGGGAACGCTATTTTCCGATTCAATAAAAGTAAAAACCACAGGTTTGAGGAGGTACATTTTACCAATTCAGTATATAGAGCAATTTGTGCATTTGGGGGTTACGCTACCGATGGTATGGTGGTAAAAAGATGCGAGTTTAGTAATATCGACGATGGAGTAATCCAAATTTTTAACCGTAATACGGCTTCTCGTAATGGAGAGGTAATCGTTAAGGTAGATAAGGTTGTTATCGATAGCTGTATATTCAGATCTGGATATATCAATGCAATTATTTCAGATAATGGTAACGATCGCAGAAATAGTGGTGATGGAACGGGAACTCGTTATACAGAAAGTACCAGTTTAAGCGGAACTGAGATTACAAATAACCTTTTCGAAAAAACAATGCAATTCCATATAGGGATGGTGCAAACTTCCGATGTAATTATTCGGAACAATACATTTATGGGCATTGCTGATAATATAGGAGGTGGAGGCCAGGCGCTGCATTTTGAGCAATTTTTGCGAAATTTCGAGATATACGATAATACGTTTCATATGTCAAATACCGTGGATCAGACTTACCAATACATCTATTTTCATGGTACTGAAGGGCATAAACGTGTAACCCAAGAAAGACCAAGTGATACCTACGCCACATGGACCTATAAATATAACGGAAGTAACGAACGACGCGCAAGTACAACTTGTACCAGCATAGGTCACATTGATCCAGATTGTAAACGTCAGGTTCATATGTATGGTCCGCGCAATATTTATATTGCGGGTAACACTTTTAATGCTTCCACAAAAATTTCTAGGTTTATCATTTTTACGGAAGGAGAAAATATACAAATCGGTACAAAAAAGGATGGAACTCTTGCCTTAAACCAATTTATGGGTGGAGATGACAATACTTTGAAAATTACATTCACAGGGAAAGATGAAGGTTGTGGAGATGTGTTAATTCGTGCCAACCAAGGGATCCTTGAATCGAATATAGATATTGGCGATGTGTCATACGATCTACCGGCCGTTAGACTCACAAAACCCATAGTTGTTGAAGGCACATTGGGGCTGCCAAATTCGCTCATAGTAAATGAACCATTATTTTACCCAAATCCTGCATCTAAATTTATAAAACTAAACAAGATTTATCATCTTAAAACTGCAAATATTGTAACCCTTTCTGGACAGGTTGTTAAACAGTTTTTACAACAGGAAATTAATCAACAAGAACTTGATTTAAGTATTATAATTCCAGGCGTTTACATTATAAAAATGCAAACGTTTGAGGGAGAAATGGTTGTAGATAAATTAATTATTAAATAAATTTTAAACAGATGAAATATAATATAATAAAAATAATAGCACTAGTGCTTATTGGACTTTCCAGTTCCGTTATACTTGAGGCTCAGGAAAGAGTAGCCAATCCTAAAAATACTGACGATATTTTAAAATGGGTGAAAGACGGAAAAACAACAAAAATTATCTTTCCCGCTGGAACGTATAAATTTTCAGATCCTATTACTTTAAAAAACGATAACTTAATCCTAGAAGGGAGTGGTATTGGTAAAACTGTACTTAAATTAACTGCTAAGAGAGGTGTGTTTATTGATGCGTTAGGTGATGCTGCCTTTATATCAAACTTAACCATTGATGGCGGAGATAATCAAAAAAGTTTTGGGAGTTGTATCTTCAAATTTAACAAAAGTAAAGCACATCATTTTGAAGACGTAGAATTTATTAATTCTATTTGGAATGCGATAGCTGCCGAACGCGCATATGCAACTGATGGCTTGGTTTTAAAGAATTGTGTTTTTTCTAATATCGATTATTATCCAGTTCAAATTTTTAATAGGAATACTAATTTAAGAGGCGGAGAACTAATTATAAGCGTGGAAAAAGTAATGATAGATGGCTGTGTTTTTAAAGAAGGCTACGAAAGTGCTATAAATAGCGATAACGGAAATGACAGAGAAGATAGTGGAGACGGAACAGGCAGAAGATATACCGAGAGCACGAGTTTAAACGGAACCATTATTCAGAATTGCATTTTTGAAAAAAGTAGGAAGTTTAACATAGGCATGGTACAAACAGCCGATGTTATTATTAGGAACAACCAATTTATGGGAATCGTAGATAATGCAGGTGGTGGATGTCAGGCAATTCATTTGGAGCAGTGTACACATAATATGGAAATCTATGATAATACATTCCAAATGCCCAACACCGTAAGCAAAAACTATTTATACATACGCATTAGCGGTACTGAAGGACATAAGCGCGCAACGCAGCAACGCCCAAGCGATACCTATAAAAGCTGGACCTATTATGTGCACGGAAGTAACGAGCGTAGAGCAAGTATTGCATGTGCAACGGAAGGAAATATCAATAAAGATTGCAAGCGAGATGTACATGCTTATGGTCCTCGTAATATTTATATTGCTGGTAATACTTTTAATGCATCCGAAAAAGTTTCGCAATACCTCTCAATTGGAGAGGGAGAAAATATAAGAATTGGAATCAAAAAGGATGGTACAGTTGCTTTAAACCAATTTCTTGGAGGAACTACTACATCAAAAAAAATAAGTTTCGGTGGGCATGATGAAGGTTGCGGTGATGTGCTCATTAAAGCTGGACAAAACATTACGAAAAAGAATATAGATATTAAAAAGGTACATTTTGACTTGCCTCCGATTAGAATAAAGAAACCAATAATAATAGAAGAATAAATTGATTTTACTGAAATGAAGATAGCCTATTTTTTATTAACGAGCATGCTACTCTTAAGTAGTTGTGGTTCATCAACAAAAGAACAAAAGAATGCCAATTATGGTATTGACCCCAATGCCATAAAGGTAGACGTGATAGCTCCCGAACATGGTATGGCCGATCCACATGCATGGGTTGAAAATGATAGAGTATATGTGATTTGTGGTCATGATGAATCATGGGATGGTAAAGGCTCTTTTCGTATGGATCGTTGGGAAGTATGGTCTTCTGATGATTTAGTAAACTGGAAACATCACAGAAATATTTCCCCAAAGGATACATATATTGGAGATAGCCCCAATTGTTGGGCAGGTGATGTTTGTGAAAGAGACGGAAAGTATTATTGGTTTTTCTCGAACCGAAACATCAATACAGGCGTAATGGTTGCCGATAAAATTACGGGAGAATACAAAGATTTATTAGGGAAACCATTACTTCCAAAAAATATAATTCCCGGGCATCCGTACGATCCCGGAATATTTATTGAAAATAATGTGTACACCATTTGTTTTGGTGCCGGAACCTATTATATGGCAACTTTGGCTAAGGATATGAAATCGCTATCAACCAAGCCTAAAAAAATAATCGTTCAGGATGAAAATGGAAAAAGCCTAAAAGTGGAAGATAAACCTACGCTTTTTAAACGAAACGGTTGGTATTATTTAGTCTATGGAAGCAGGTATTCAATGTCCAAAAATTTATATGGCCCTTATACATTTAAAGGTGCGTTTTTAGATGGTGGACATACCAGTTTTTTCGAATGGAAAGACCAATTATACGTGTTACAGGAAAATCATGACATCAGTGCATTTTACCGCGGTGCAAGTTTAAAACCCGTGTTTTTCAATAAAGATGAAACCATCATTATTCCCGAAGATGATAGTATGTATCCCGCACCCGGAAGACCTTTTGAATTTAAAAATTCTACGATGGGGTGGAAAGCTCTAGAAGGTACTTCACTTTCATTTAAGAATGGTAAGATACAAGGTGAAATTTCAGATAAGAATGCACTTATAGAAAGTGCTCCGTGGCTTTATACCGATACGGGAGAGTGTACTCATTTCACTATTTCAATTAAAAATAAGAGCAATGCTAAGCAATTGAAACTGGCCTTGTATACACGAGATCTTGAGAAAGGTTTTTGGAAGAAGACCGATCCAATTAAATGGGAGCAACAAGAATGGGTAAGTATTCCAATTAGCTCCAACGATAGAGAGTTTAAAGAATATACCATTCAATTATCTCAATTTAAAGAGGTAAAGGAAAAGCTAATGCAAATTGCTATGCAACCTGTTTCTGATACGAATATTGGAGCTTGGGAAATTGAAGAAATTCGTGTTAAATAAATGAACATCAAAAATTAGATCTATTATGAAAACTAAATTAACATTGCTTATAGCTGTATCAATATTTTTGGTTCAATGTAAAAGTAAAACATCAAAAACAGTATTAATTCCGAAACAAGCAAATAAGTTTGTTGAGGTGTATCAACCAGATGGCGATGTGTTTTTTGGTCCAAATACAAAAGTACTTAAAGAAGGAACGTTTTACGAAAGATGGATTCCTAATGATCATACTTTTGTGAAAGCAGAAGATGGTAAATGGCATATTTTTGGAATTACGCATCCTTATACAGATCCTAAATTGGGTAATATTCACCAAGGTGAATTTGCTTCTTTTCATGCAATATCTTCTGTAACTAATTTTAAAGAAACCTTGGCTGTAGATCATTATTCTGATTTACCTAAAATACTAACTCCAAAAGAGCGTCCGGGAGAAATTAGTGCAAATCACGCTCCGTATATTGTTAAAAAAGACAATTTGTATTATATGGTGTATGGGCATAGTCCAATGCGTTTGGCAACTTCACCAGATTTAAATAATTGGACACCAAAAGGAACCTTGTTCGAAGAGGAAGAAGGAGCAAGAGATCCAAATTTAATTTTGCATGATGGAACTTATTATATGACGTATTGTTCAGAAAAATGCGTGAGAATGAGAACTTCAAAAGACTTACTAAATTGGTCTGAAGCAAAAATAATTTTAGTTACAAATGAATTTGATCCAGAATCTCCATCGGTAATTTTTCATAATGATTCTTTTTATCTTTTTGTATGTGCCTGGGAAAAGGGTTCTTGGGATCGCATAGAATTACTGGGAGCATACACACACAAAGCGCATGTATTTGCTTCGGATGATTTAATGGATTTTGGAACAGATCAAGAAAAACAAATTACAATATTAAATGCCCATGCTCCAGAAATTTTTCAAGGAGAAGATAAGCAATGGTATATTTCGAGTGTGATGTATCCTGGTTATGGGGTAAGTGTAGATAAACTTTTTTGGGAATAATAGACACATCAACAGAAATAATTAAACTTTAAAATTTATAAGTATGAACAAAATATTTTATGCGCTTATAGGCATTAGCTTTATGCTAACAGCATGTGGGAAAGACACTTCTAAAAAGACGGAGCAAACTAAAGAAGCAACAACTTTTTTTCCGTTTGATTTACCAGAAGAGAAACCAAATATGCCGTTAAGTGCAGCAATGAACAGAAATTACGATGCGTATATGGGCGTAAGACCAGAAACAAATGAGTTGTTTACGCAATTTAAATATACAAAACTAAAGGGATTTGATTATAATAATGGAGATGGAACTATTTCTCGTCGAGATCCTTCTAAAGTTATTTTTGAAAACGGAAAATACTATATTTGGTATACACATAGAGAAACTCCAACAGCTCCTGTAGGCATACCAAGAGTTGAAGAATCTAATGATACAATTCCTTCTGCAGATTGGGATTTATCGGATATTTTTTATGCAACTTCAAAAGATGGTTTTACTTGGGAAGAACAAGGCGTTGCAGTGCCAAGACCTGCAAAACCTAATATTGGGCATCGCTCTGTAACAACCACCGATATTTTAAAATTTAAAGGGAAGTATTACTTGTATTATCAAGCTTTTTCTGAAGCACCAGGTAAAAGTGGTGGAGATAATTGTCCGGTGGCGGTTTCTTCTTCAGATTCTCCAAACGGACCTTGGACGCCTCATCATAAAGATGTAATTCCGAATGGACCTGCAGGAGCTTGGGATCAGTTTTCAATTCATGATCCATATCCAATTGTACACAATGGTAAAATTTATTTGTATTATAAATCCGACTTCGGAAAAAATAAGAAAGAAGGAAAAGGAAATGTAAGAATGCATGGTTTGGCAATTGCAGAAAATCCACTTGGACCTTTTAAAAAGCATGAATTAAATCCGATTATGAATTCTGGACACGAAACAACTTTATTTCCTTTTAAAGAAGGAGTTGCTGCTTTTGCAATTAGAGACGGAAATGAAAGTAATACGATTCAGTATGCAAAAGATTGGGTGAATTTTGAGGTTGCTGCTTCTGTAAATTTAATGCCAGATGCTGGTGGCCCGTTTGTAAAAGATGCATTTACCGATACAAAATATGGACAAGGAATTACTTGGGGAATTTCTCACTTTGCAAGACCTCATGGAGATTGGAAAAGAAACCATGTAGTGTTAGTCCGTTTTGATTGTGATTTAAGTTTAGAAGTTAATGATCCCGCTATGAAAAAACATCATAATACACCAAAATTTGAGTATTTATTGAGTCATGGTTTAAATGGAAAACAAAGAGAGCGTATTTCAGCAGAAACAAAATCATTAAAATAGTTAAGACTCAGTTATGTAGGGTTTTATTGTGTTTTTTTGATGTAAATGTAAAGTTATAGTCTAGTGTTGTTATAAACAGCACTAGGCTTTTTTATGCAGAAAAAACTATATAGTGTAAAGAATAAACTATTTGTTGTCTAGTTCATCAATAGTAATAATTAATTTTAGCACTAGAAGTTTAACTAATTAAATGATGATGAAATTCTCTTTTAACTATTTTTATCTATTGGTGTGTTGCTTACTCATTTCAAACACTATTTGGGCAGGTAAGATAAACCAAAATCCGCCCAATGTAATCCTTATTCTAACAGACGATTTAGGCATTGGAGATTTAGGTTGCGAAGGAAATCCGTGGTTAAAAACACCAAATATTGATGCTTTTTACGATGAATCTGTGAGAATGACAGATTTTCATACAAGTCCGCTTTGTACCCCAACAAGAGCCGCAATTATTACAGGGAAATATCCTATTAATAATGGTGCATGGGCAACTTTTAAAGGACGAGACGCTTTAACTCAAAATACCAAAACCATGGCAGATGTTTTTAAACAAAATGGTTATAAAACGGCGATGTTTGGTAAATGGCATTTGGGTGATAATTACCCAACAAGACCAACAGATATGGGGTTTGAAACAGCAACGCATCACTTAGCAGGTGGCGTTGGAGAATTGTCTGATTATTGGGGAAATAGTTATTTTGACGATGTGTATTATGTAAACAACAAACCCAAGCAATTTGAAGGATATTGTACAGATGTTTGGTTTGAAGAATCAACAAAATTTATCAAAAAAAATAAAGAAAAACCATTCTTTTTGTATCTACCAACAAATGCGCCTCATGATCCTTTAATTGTTGCAGAAAAATATGCAGCACCTTATAAAAAATTAGAAGGAAAAGATATTATTAGCGCCAATTTATATGGTATGATTGCCAATATTGATGAGAATTTCGGGAAGTTTCATCAATTTTTAGAAAATGAAAAGCTGTTAGAAAACACCATTCTTATTTTTATGAGTGATAACGGAACCAGATTTGGATATTCTAAAGATGGCAAGTTAGGTTATAACAAAGGTTATAGAGGAATAAAAGGAAGTAAGCAAGAAGGAGGGCATAGAGTTCCGTTTTTTATTCGTTGGCCTAATGGAAATGTGCAAGGAGGAAAAGACATTAATAGTTTGGCAGAACATGTAGATTTAATTCCGACGTTGGCGGGTTTGTGTAATTTAAAAATCCCGAAAGGAATGAATTTAGACGGACAAGATTTTTCGCCTTTGCTAACTGGAGAAAAAAATAAATTAAAATCGAAAGTTGGTTTTATTCATCATAGGCAAGATTGGAGGCAACCAAAAGATGTGGATCAAACGTGTATTATGAAAAATCAATGGAGATTGATTAATGGTAACGAACTTTATGATATAGAAAAAGACCCAAAACAACGTACTAATCTTGCTGATAAATATCCTAAAATAGTATCAGAATTATTAAAAAAGAATGCTAAGTTTTTAGAGCGTGTAAAAGAAAATCGTGAGTATTATGAACTGCCTTTTAGTGTTGTTGGTAATGAAGCTCAAAAAGAAATTAAATTAACTATTCAGCATGCTATTGGAGAGGATTCAGGAATTTGGAAACCAGAACAAGTTGCTGCAGGAATGAAGAATACCAATAATAAGCATGCTTTAAAAGTAGAAAAAGCAGGCTTGTATCAAATATCTTGCAGACGATGGCCAAAAGAATGTCCAGGGCCAATTTTAGGAATTCCAACGGAAAATCCAAAGAATTTATTCAAGTATGAAACGATATCGCCTGAAAAAGTTAGGATTAGTATTGCAAATCAAATGCTTGAAAAAGACATAAAAGAGGATGAAGCTGAGGTTTTGTTTACTGTGAAGCTTGAAAAGGGAAAAACAATTTTAGAAAACGATTTTATAGAAGGAAAAAGTAAGTATGGTGTGTATTATACTTATGTAAAATATTTAGGAGAATAATAATTAAGTAAATGAAAAAATTAATTCTTTTAGTTTCAGTTTTGATTTTCGCTTGTAAAAGTGAATCAGATTCTCAGTTTTTCGATAAAATTAAAAATACAAAAATAGCATCCGATCAAAATGTAGAATGGAAAAACTTTGGACCAGGAATGTCTGGTTATAATGAAGCATTTTGGAGTCATCCTACCGACCCAAACGTTATGTTTTTGGGACCTGATATGCACGTTGCATACGGAACTTGGGACAACGGTAAATCTTGGCAATCCATTAAAGATCCTGATGGTTTAGGACTTGAAATGAAACGAGTTTTAGATATCGAGTTTTCAATGCAAAATCCAGATTTTGGAATGGCGTTAGATTGGAATGGTTGGGTGTATGAAACTGCAGACAGAGGTCGTTCTTGGCAAAAAACGAAGGAATTAGGTAAAAGTTATAAAGAAGTTGGTATTGATCCTAACGATTTAAATTCTTTTAAAAAAGGATGGTATTATGAACAAGAAGGAACACGTCACAGTGAATTGGCAGTAGACCCAACCAATGAAAATATTTGGTATGTAGGCGCTGGCGATTTTTGGAATGTAAAAAATAATGTAAGAACGAGAGCTAATCCATATGGAACTACTTTTAAATACGCTTCTTATGGTTATATATACAAATCTACCGATAAAGGAAAATCTTGGAAAAAGATTTCTAAAGGGCTACCTAAAAATACCGATGTTGGGAGAATTATAGTAGATCCAAATAACAATAACACTGTTGTTATGGCTGCTAACATGGGCTTGTTTCATAGTTTTGATGGTGGTTTGTCTTGGAATATAATAGCAAAAGGCTTACCTAATAATATTCCAAGAGATTTAACTTCATATTATAATAAGGACACCAAAGAGTTTGTGTTGTACTTGGTAGAACAAACAATGTACGAACCTAAAGGAAAAAGTATTTCAACAAAAGGAGGTGTTTATAAAAGTATTGATACCGGTAAAAACTGGACAAGTATTACCGGTGATTTAGGTGTTGATTTTAATGAAATAAATGACCAATCGCATAGAAATAACTATTACAAAGCCTTGAGTATTTTTTTAGAAGAAGATTCAAAAAAGTTATATCCAATTATTCCTAAAAATACGTATTCAGCGTTTAATAAAATAGTGGTAAACCCAACAAATAAAGATGAAATTTATTTAGTAGCAAATCAACGTCACGATAGAAGTTTTGGTCCAGGTGATGCTTGGAAAACTGAAAACGGTGGTAAAACTTGGGTTATTTGTGCACGTTCTGGTGAATACTGGTTGAATAAGAAGGATGAAAATTATTGGAAAGAAAAAGGAAATCCTATTGGAGCAAATGTTGAATTTTCTCATGTAAGTCGTTCTTATGAAGAAATGAGTGAAACTCGATTTGGAAACAGAGTGTTAGGAATCAATTCGATAGGAGATGTTTTTATTGAAGTTGGTCAACAAACACAACGATCTACAGATGGTGGTGCAACTTGGAAGCAAATAGATGATTTTGAAACATCAAAGGGTAGTGGAAAATGGATTGGTCGTGGAGATAGTAATTTACCGGGAAGATTTATGTTGCATGAAACAGGGATTAAAGAAAGAAGATTGCTTTGCAGTGGAGAACACGGTTTATGGCAAACTACAGATTTAGACGGTTGGCCAGATAAACAAGCTGTTGCTGTTGAGCAAATTGAAGGTCAGAATAACGATCACGGTGGAAAACACGGAGCACATTCAATTTCTACGGTGGCTGTGCATCCTAAAGATCCAAATACTATTTACATTTTAGCATGGCGTCAAGAACATAGAGGTAAATTACGTAAAACAACTGATGGAGGTAAAACGTGGAAAAATATAAGTACCATTTTTGAAGCTGCTAATGCAGAATATCGAAATTTAGCGCCACAAAATTCATTACTTATAGATCCTGTGAATCCAGATAATATGTATTTCTGTTCAACGACTGTTAAAATAGCAGAGATTAGTGGTTCTCCTGCGGAAAAATTAACAAAAGGAGGTTATGGATTCTATCGTTCTTCTGATGGCGGGTACACTTGGGAACTGAGTAACAATGGTTTTCATAAAGATGCAAGTGTAAGAAGAATTGTTATGGATTTAGATAATCCAGAAACGTTGTATGCAGCTTTAAATGACGATAATGGAGGTTTGTATAAATCTACAAATAAAGGAAGTGATTGGGAAAGAGTCACAATTCCTTCAGTAATAAAATCGGTTAATAGTGTTTTTATAGACCGAAATACAAAAGACATTTTAATTAGTACAGGAAGACGAACCGGAACTTATGAAGAAGGTGGTGTTTGGAGAAGTAAAAATGAAGGCAAATCTTGGAAACGGATTTTCAAAGCACCCTATGTTTGGCAGGCAGAAACGTCGCCAGTTAATTCAAAATTAATAGTGATTAGTGTTCCTGGGCAAATTGTAAGTAAGGCGCATGAGTTTATGAATCCAGGGATTTATCTCTCTAAAGATGATGGAGAAAACTGGACGAAAATAAATAAAGGTTTAGGAAACCAAGATAAAATGACGGACATAAAACCAGATCCATATAACGAAAATGTTATTTGGAGTGCAGCTTGGGGTTCTGGTTGGTATGTTGCCTATTTAAATGGATCAACGGATGGTTGGTTAAAAGAATAAAATAATGAATATAATAACTTTTAAAAGAAGAAAAATGAAAATTAAATTTACGTTAACGATGTTTTTTGTATTGTGTTTTGTTAGTCTAAAAGCTCAAAATAAAGAAATAGATTTTTCGTTTCAAGACACTAATTTATCATTAGATAAAAGAGTAGAGATTTTGGTGTCTCAAATGACTACCGATGAAAAAATAGATCAACTAAGAAATGGTGCGCCCGAAATTGAGAGATTAAAAGTGCCAGATTATGATTGGTGGAACGAAGCTTTACACGGTGTTGCCAGAAACGGAAAAGCAACTATTTTTCCGCAAGGAATTGGTGTAGGAGCAACCTTTGATCCTGAATTGGCAGAAAGAGTGGCATCTGCAATTTCTACAGAAGCAAGAGCAAAATATATTATTTCTCAAAAACATGGGAATCATAGCAAATATGCTGGTTTAACTTTTTGGACTCCAAATGTAAATATTTTTAGAGATCCACGTTGGGGAAGAGGACAGGAAACCTATGGAGAAGATCCTTTTTTAACATCTAAAATAGGTGTTGCCTTTGTAAAAGGATTACAAGGAAATGATCCTAATTACCTAAAAAGTGCTGCGTGTGCTAAACATTATGCGGTTCATTCTGGTCCAGAATCTATAAGACATCATTTTAATGCAGAACCTACAAAACAAGATTTATACGAAACGTATTTACCTGCTTTTGAGGCGCTTGTAGTGGAAGGGAAAGTAGAAGGAGTTATGACGGCTTATAATGCTGTTTATGGTGTGCCTGCAGGAGCTAGTAAGTTTTTAATACAAGATATTTTAATTGATGATTGGAATTTTGATGGTTATGTAACTTCAGATTGTGGTGCTGTTAGTGGAATTTCTAATAAGTTGAAATACGTAAAAACAGCGGAAGAAGGAGCTTCTGTAGCTTTAAAAGTAGGAATGAATTTAAACTGTGGAGGTGCTTTTAGTCAATTGAAAAAGGCAGTTAAAAACGGATTAGTTTCTGAAGAATTAATTCATGAAAGAACCAAACAACTTTTTAAAACACGTTTTAGATTGGGGATGTTTGACAAGGTTGATAACAATCCATATACTAAATTAGGATCCGAAAACATTCATAGTAAAGAGCACATTTCTTTAGCAAGAGAAGCAGCTCAAAAATCGATTGTTTTATTAAAGAATACCAACAATACCTTGCCTTTATCCAAAGAAATAAAAGTTCCTTATGTTACAGGTCCTTTTGCAAATTCTGCGGATGTATTAATGGGAAGTTATTACGGAGTAAGTCCAGGAATTGTTACCGTTTTAGCAGGAATTACAGACGCAGTTTCTTTAAGTTCGTCTTTAAATTATAGAAGCGGAGCATTGCCATTTCATAAAAATATTAATCCGAAGAATTGGGCGCCTAATGTAGCTGCAGAATCGGATGTAACTATTTGTGTAGTAGGTTTGTCTGCTGATAGAGAAGGAGAAGAAGTAGATGCAATTGCCGCTTTAAATGTTGGTGATAAAATAGATTTAAAATTACCAGAAAATCAAATTAACTATGTAAAACAAATTGCAAAGGTTAAAAAAGGTCCTTTGGTGTTGGTAATAGCCAGTGGAAGTCCAGTTTCTTTAGAAGGAATTGAAGAATATTGCGATGCAATTTTACAAATTTGGTATCCTGGAGAACAAGGTGGAAATGCGGTTGCAGATATTTTATTCGGAGATATTTCGCCTTCAGGACATTTGCCAATTACGTTTCCTAAAAATGTGGCACAATTGCCTTCTTACGAAGATTATTCTATGCAAGGTCGTACCTATAAATACATGACTAAAGAGCCAATGTTTCCTTTCGGTTTTGGATTAACCTATTCTAAAACCACACTTAAGAATCTTACTGTAAGTGATAAGAAATTAAAAAAGGATGAAAAATTAGAAGTAACTGTTGATGTAACGAATACCGGAAATTGCGATATTGATGAGGTTGTTCAATTATATGTAAGTCCAATAAACAACAAAGAAAATTTACCTATTACCAGTTTAAAAGCTTTTAAAAGAATAGCCTTGGCAAAAGGAAGTTCTAAAAAAGTGTCTTTTTCTATTGATGCTGATGATTTAAAAGTAATTAATAAAAAAGGAGAAAAAGTGTGGTATAAAGGTGATTATAAGTTGATTGTTGGAAATTCATCACCAGGGAAATTAAGTGAAAAATTAGGAGCAGCAATGCCTCAAGAAGCGATAATTACCTTAAAATAATTGTTTTAAGGTAATCACATAAAAACCATAAGTTCTATTAAAAAAGACATACAAAGTATTGGTTTGTTTAAAATGTAAATATATTTCGGTGCTAATTTTAAAACAATTTGTTACGTACAAAAATATGAGGTTGCTTTATTGTAAGCAATTATAGTACTTAAAGTAGTACTTTTTTTTGACTAAATAATTGTATCATTTTAGTGATTGTAAATGTTAGCTTTTTTTAAACGGTTAACGTTAGCGTATTTCAAATTAATTTTATTCAAATTAAATCTATTATTTTATGTTTAAACTAAATAAATACTTTTTTTTCTTTTTATTAATCGGGGTAACATTTTCGGTTAATGCTCAACAAAAAAATCTAAAGCTAAGTGGTTTGGTAGTTGATGAATTCAATGAGCCTATTCCGTACGCAGCAATTGGTGTTCCTGCAAAATCTATTGGTACAGCAACAACAGAAGAGGGTACATTTTTTCTATTAATCTCTAAAACGAATTTAGTGGATGTTTTAGAAGTTTCTAGTATTGGTTTTGAAACTTTTAAAATTAAAATTCAAGATTTTTTAAATTTAAAGGAACAAAAAATTGTTTTAAAAGAAGCAGCTACACAGTTAGATGAATTTGTTTTATCAACCATAAAACCTATCGACTATATAAAAACGACCATGAAAAAACTCTCTAAAACCACTATAAATAGAGAGCATAAACTAAAAGTGTTGTACAGACGCTTTTCTGTTGAAGATAAAAAAGCTAGGTTGTTGGTAGAGCATTATTTGTATGTTTTAGATCCTGGTCCTAAAAGAGGAGATTTTATTGGAATAAATATTGTTGCAGGACGTAAATCTGCCGATTATAGATTTGTGAAAAAGAAAATTTATGGACATCCAATGCATGTAATAGGGTATAGAAATCCTATGCGAAAAGGGTTTAGAACAAAAGATTATAATTGGGAAAGAACGGGAGATACTTCTTATGATGGTGAAGATGTATTAATTGTAGAAGGTAGGCTTAAAAAGAATAAAAATGATTTTATTCGGTTTTATGTAGGTATGGATTCTTACGGAATCTATAAAATTGAAACGTCAGATTTAAAGGCATTATATGTGTATAAAAAAGATGCGGATGGCAAACTCGTTTTAAGCTATCATAATAGAACAAGAACAAACAATATTAAATTGACAGATTTTCAAAAGAAAGCACTGAACACCAAAAAGAATTTTATTACAGAGTCTTATAAGCATGAAGTGTATGTGCTTGGAGTGGAAACAAAGGGAAGAGATGTATATGATTGTGATTATATTAGAACAAAAGGAGATATTGGTGATTTAAAAGTAAATTACAATCCTGACTTCTGGAAAACTTTTAATATGCCTCCTAATACAGCCTTTTACAAGCAAAGTGCAAAAGAATTAGAATCTATATACGGCGTACCTTTGTCCGAACAATTTAAACTAGTGAATCAGTAAATTTTAAAGCTCTAAAAGGGTTAAGAATAATTGCATAAAAAAAAGTGTATTGAATAATTTCAATACACTTTTTCTATTTTAAGAAATACTTAATATTTTAATTATCGGCATTAAACTTAGTTTGTATTGATGAAATATCTAAAGGGTCTTTCATCTCTTTTTGCAGCTGAATTAAATCTGTAAATAAGGTATTTACTTTAGATTTATATGCTGAATTGTCAGCTAAATTGGTTATTTCTTCAGGGTCATTTTTTAAATCGAATAGTAATACTTTATCAATTTTAGGATAGATAATTAATTTAAAATCATCTTTTCTAATCATACGTTGTAAATCTCTATAACCATTGTAAATACCATCATAATGGCTTTCTTTTCTGGTGCCATCAACAATATCCATAACGCTATTGTAAAAAATATAATTAGGTTTTTTAACGCCAGCAAGGTCTAAACTTGTAGCCATGGCATCTTGTAAATAAATGTCTTTATCTATTTTTGCTCCTTTTTTAATATTAGGACCAACAATCATAAAAGGAGCTCTAATACTATGGTCAAATTGAGATTGTTTTCCTATTAAACCATGTCTACCAGCAGCTATACCATGGTCTGCAGTAAAAATAATATAGGTATTATCCATTTTTCCAGTTGCTTTTAATCGCTCTATAATTTTACCAATTTGCACATCTAAATGCGTAATTAAAGCATAATACTCACGTATATGTGTTTTTGTTGCAAACGGAGTTCTAGGGAAAGGAGCTAAAGCTTCATCTCTTAAATTTTGGCCACATCCCATATCATCTTTATAAGTATATTCTGGCATCCAACTTTTAGGTAAACTAATTTTGCTTACGGGATATTTATCTAAGAATTCTTGTGGAGCTTGTCTAGGATCATGAGGCGCATTAAAAGCTAAATACATAAAAAATGGATTGTCACTTTTTTCTGCTTTATCAATAAATCCAATAGCATCATCTTTTAAAACTTCACTCCAATGTTTACCACCTTTCCAATAACCTCCATATTTAGTGTCAGAAGATGTCCAGATAGTATCATTTTCATTCAAAGGTCTATTGTAGCCTACAGGCATTATAGTTGCTGGGTCTATATCTGTACCTTCTATTTCTTTAAACTTTTTAGTCATTGCTGCAAAATCCCATGAATCCTTAGGCATACCACCTCTTACGTGTACTACATTTTGAAACACTTTATTAGGCTGTGCATCTACATGCCATTTACCAGTCATGTAAGTATCATAACCACCACTTTCCATCAGTTTTCCCCAAGTTTTGTCTATTTCTTTATTTTTCTTCCAATTTAGTCTAAAATCGTTTACGTCCCAAACACTTCTTCCAGATATAAGCATTGCTCTAGAGGCAGCGCAAATAGCACCACTCCAAGATCCCATATTGTAAGCATGCGTAAAAGTAGTTCCTCGTTCTACTAATTTATCAAGGTTAGGCGTTTCAATTTCAGAATTACCCAATGCATTTATAGCGGAGTAAGTCATATCATCAGCAAAAATAAACACAATGTTCGGTTTTGTTTTTACTGTTTTTGTAGCTTTAGAGCATCCCCAAGAAAGAAATAATATTGAAGATAATAGTATTAAAAAAAATCTTTTGTTCAGATTCATAAAAAATAAATTTTAGTGTACAGTTAGAATAAAGAATAAAATTATGGTAAAATATTGTAAATCACAACGTTTAAAATAGTTTGTGTCCTTAATAAGAACATTTGAGATATTAAAAAATTGATTCGTATTATGAGTAAGGATAGTATTATACTTTCAGCTTTTAGGCATTGCTTAAAAGGCATTAACAAAAGAAAAATACTTGTCGTAAAAAAACAAATTGGAGTGATTTTACATACTTATTTATAAGTTAGCATTACATGTCGTTGTTTGTGATATTGCAATTAGAAAGAAACAGTAGTTTAGGGAAACTACTCCCAAATATTTTTTAAGTCTTCTTGTAAAAACTCTTTCAGTTTGTACCTAAATTTAACAGCGTTTATTACTTCATATTTTTGGCAGAAATTATCAAAAATAAAAATTATCTTGTTCTTACTTCCTTCTTTAGATAAGCTATGTAGTTGATAATACAAAGCTTGTATATTTAGTTCATCAATGGATTTAACATAAGTTGTAACTTGCAATACTGTTTGGAAATTTTCTTTGTAATATTCTTCTTTGCAGTAACATAATAGGGGATCGAGAATATCAAAATTTAAATTAGAACGCTCTTCTAAAAGCCATTCTTTTTTTGCTTCTGGTAAAAATTTCCCTCTTTTAACAACTTCAAAAAATTGTTGGTAATTGTGCAACCTAGAATTTATGAAACCGAGAACCCAATTGTAGTCTAAATAAATATTTTCATTCAATTCAACTTTCCAAAATTTATTTTGATAAACTACATTAATACCCTCGGTAGATTGAAGTATTTTTTTTAATGCATTAAAAGAAACACCTCTATTGTTTGCTGCCTTGGCAGGAGGAAATCCTTCCCATAAAATATCTGTTAATTCGCTTGTGGTAATCCCTTTTTTATTTTTTATAGTTCTAAGTAAAACAAGTAAAAATAATTCTTTTAATTTAGGAGAAAAATCGGCTGCAATATCAACGCCATTGGCATTAATTAAACTGAACTTTCCAAATAAATAAATTGCATTTTTCTTTGGAATATTTTCTACAGAAACTAAAGGTTCTACCTTTTTTTTCTTAGCACGTCTTACATAAATACTTAAAAAAATTAAAGCTATTACTAAGCACGAGCTAATGATTAAAAGTAGGGGAGTCGTTTTATACGTAGTAGGCTTTTTCTTTAAGTCTAAAGTATTGTGTGCTAACCATTTTATTTCATCATCATTTAGGGCTCTGTTCCATATTTGTAAGTTATCTATATAGCCGTTAAAATAATTATTATTATTTTTAATACCGTATCCCAATAAAAGATTTGAGGTACCAATAAAAGATGGACGATTTGTCGCTTTGCCAACAATAGCGCCATCAATATAAATACTTTGATTTTGTGTGTCTAAATTATATTTTACAACTAAACGGTGCCATTTTTCTGGGCTAACAGAGTAGTTTGGTTTACAGTCGTTGGTGTAAAAGCCAAATACTGGTTTTTTAGAAAGAATGCTTACATGTAAACCTTTTCTAAAACCTTGTTCATCACTACCTAATATGCAGTATGTTTTTTGATCTTCCGTAGTAATATATTTAAAATCGACGGCAATTGTAAAACTAGAATTCACCAATTTATAATTTGCCACTTCTTGTAGCTTGATGTAGTTTTTGTTTTCAATTTTTAAAACGGTTCCCTTAACTTTATCATTAATAAATACAGGAGTGTTTTTGGCTAAGTGTTCTTGCTTAATTTCATTGTCTAAGGTATTTTCAAATTTGTATACTGCCGTTAAATTTTTAGTGATATCTAATTTTGTAGCTTCAAATTTAAAGCTTTTATTAGGTATGATTTTATCAGAGATTTTAACG
This sequence comes from Polaribacter sp. Z014, assembly GCF_023555435.1. Classification (NCBI taxonomy): domain Bacteria; kingdom Pseudomonadati; phylum Bacteroidota; class Flavobacteriia; order Flavobacteriales; family Flavobacteriaceae; genus Polaribacter; species Polaribacter sp. Z014. Next base: position 103,958 of record NZ_JALCZP010000008.1, on the reverse strand, counting down.
GAACTAGGTGTAAATTCATATCCTTCTTTTAAAGGTTTTAGTACAAATTCTGTCCCCTTTTCATATGGGAAGTTATAATAACCATCGGTATAAGATTTTATTTTATGTTGCCAGTTTATACCTTTTAAAATATTGGTTTGGCTCAAAACTGTTCCTTTAATAGAGGGTGTTTCATTTATTAAATTGGTTAAATAAAAGAGTGTGTTTTTATGTTTTATTGATGAGTAAAAAATAAAATTAGGACGTTTTCCTGTAATTTTCCAAGCACGAAGTAAATATTGAATGCTATAAGGGTTTGTACTAATACTATTCCATTGTTTTGGAATATTGTTCTTTGCTATTTTTTTTTCTGTAAAATGTTTAATGGATAAAAATTCGTTTCCTATAACGCTATCTAAATCTGTCTTATCTCCATTATTAAATAGGGCATATTTAGTAATGTGATTAGATGTGTTGTTTATATAATTACTTTTAGAATCTTTATTGAAGATAATCAGTTGTTTTTTCTGCTTAATGATATCTTCTATAGTTGGCCAGCGTTCTCCAACCGGATTATAAAAAGATTTATCAAGTAAATTTGTAGCACTAAGTAGCTTTATTAATTTGTCATCATTGCCAGAGTACTTAATAAATAATGGAAATACTTTTTTTTCTGTTTTATTTATTTGAATAGAGAGTAACTCAAAAAATCTTTTTAAAGGTAAACTACCTTTATCCAGTTTTAATTTTAAGTCAGCTGTATTAGGTTCTTCGATAACATGAATAGACATACCATAATATCCTTTTGATAAATCATCTTGCAGAATAGATGTTATACTCTCTTTGTCTGAAAATTCAGCGATAGCAAAACTACGTTCGTTCATATTTTGACTGAAGCTGTTTTGTACAAGAAACAATAAAAAGAAAAGGATTGTTTTTATTTTAGTTGGTAAATATTTTTTTTCTTTTCTAAACATAAAGGTTAAAGCATTCTATATTTTGGTATGGAGTTCAAACTTAAGAAAAACAAATAATAAATCAAGCTGTTTTATCCAGAAATTAGGAAACAAAAGGGTTTAATTACTTTGAGAATAATTATTTTTAATATTTTTTAATTATTTGTTTTACAGTGTTTTATTGTTTTTATTAAGTGCTGTATTAAGTGTTGGTTAAGTGTCTGTTAATAGTATTTTAAGGTGCTTTTAATTAGTGACTGTTACATTTACTTTTTTATTAAAGTATTTTAATCGTAGGGCGATGGCCAAGGTTTCAATTCCCCGAGGCTTGCCTCGAGATTTAAAAAAAATGTATCGGAAGCATACCTCGTATCCTTGGGGCGAGGTTGTTGATTTAATAAAACTATAATATAAGGAATGCGAAACTAAATGTATTTAAAAGGAATTAGAATATTTAAGTGCAATGAGGGAATTCAAAAGCCGAAATTAAAAAAATAATTTAAGACATAACATCATGAAAAAATTACTGAAACTAGCTATAATAAGTATGCTATCTTTTAATGTTTTGATACTATTTGCGCAAACTCCACAATATTTTAAAGACCTACAAACCAAAAAAAAAATATCAACAACATCTGTGAATTGGACAAATGTTGGTCCTGGTATGTCTGGGTATAATGAAATATATTATGCACACCCAACGGATCCAAATAGTATGTACATGTCTTTGGATATGGGGAATGCATATTATACACACGACAATGGTTTAAACTGGACAACTATAAAAGATTGGGATACTGACGGAGAGAAAGGACGTACAATGGATGCTGATTTTTCAAGACAAAACCCTGATTTTGGATTTGCGCTTGATGCTTCAGGGAAACTAATGGTTACTCATAATAGAGGAACATCATATCAATGGGTTTCCTCATGGCCTGGTTCTAAAAAGCATTCATGTATTACTGTAGATCCAAATAATGATAACAATTGGTATGTAGGAAGCGGACAATTTTGGAGGGTTAAAAAAATGCATAGAAGCAAAGCAAAACTTCATGGTACAATTCCATTATCAGGAACTGAATATGGTCATATTTATATTTCTAAGGATAAAGGTTTAAGTTGGAAAAAAATAACAGATAAATTTAATTCAGATTTAGATGTTGCTAAAATATTTGTAGATCCCAAAAATTCTGATGTAGTATATACTTTTACAAATTATGGTTTTTATAAAAGTACTGATGGTGGGTACACTTGGGCGCGTAAAGGAAAAGGATTACCATATAACTTACCTCGTGATGGTGGTATTTTCTTCAATAAAAAAACAAGTGAAGTTAGCCTTTATTTAGTAGAGCAGACCAATTATAAAGATAACGGCAAAGGTGGAGTTAAAACATCAGGAGGAGTTTTCAAAAGTATCGATGGAGGAGAAAACTGGGTTTCTATTTTGGGAGACTTACCTTTCGATTTAAATAAAATTAATTCTTATGATAATACTGTAAGATATTACAAAACATTGGCAAATTGGTTTAGTATTTCTATAAACGAAGCCAAAAAAAGGTTTCCAAACAAGCCTGCATTCACGTATCCTGTTTTTAATAAGTTAGTAATAAGCAAAACGAATTCAAATGAAATTTATTTGAGTTCAAATGTTGGGCACGACAAATCTTTTGGCCCTGATTTGTGGGTAAGTAAAAATGGTGGTAAGCACTGGGAAGTTTGCCTGCGTACTGGAGCATATTGGGTGAATAAGACAGATAAAGAATATTGGAAAAGTAGAAATCAGCCGTTGGGTATGAATGCCAAATTTGCTCATTTACATAAAGAAAAGACAGAGGCTAAGGTATCTTCAAGTGTACGAATGTTATTTTCAAAAGTTAATGGAGAAATAATTACAGGTTGTGGGCAACAAACACTTCGGTCTACAGATCAAGGAACTAGTTGGCAACAAATTCATGACGACGAAACAACTCCTGGTTCTGGTGCTTGGGTTGGTAGAGGTGGAAGTAACCTTCCAGGGCATGACATGTTGTTGGAAACAGGAACCTCACAGTACCTTCTTGTTACTGGAGAGCATGGTTTATGGACAACTACTACAGGCGGAGAAAAAATTAAACCAGATGCAGTAGCCGTAAAACAACTTGAAGGACAAACACAAGGAAATACTAAGAATAATAAACACTCAAGTTCGGTAGCTGCAGTAGCTGTTCATCCAAACGATCCCAACACTCTTTATATTCTTTCATTTAGGCAAAGTAACAGAGGTGCATTTCGAAAATCAACAGATGGAGGTAAAACTTGGAAAAATATTAGTCAGCCAGTTTCAGATAGCTCGAAATTAACAAATTCAATTGAGCAAAAAGATATATTGATAGACAAAAAGAACCCAAATAACATCTTTTTTATCGTTCCACTTGAAGACCACGCTCCTTGGGCCAAAGAACTTCGAATGATAAATGGACGAAAGACAAAAAGAGAATTTGAAGTAGGAGTATATAGATCGCAAGATGGAGGTTATAACTGGGAGGTCGTAAATAAAGGTTTACCAAAAGGTGCTAATGTTTTTAGATTAGAAATGGATCCTAAAAATTCGAAAATATTGTATGCTTCAGTGAATAGACCTATGGATAAATCAGCTAAGGGGGGATTATATAAATCAAAAAATAGCGGTAATACTTGGTCTAAGGTAAAAATTCCTTCTGAAATAAAAAGTGTTAACCATTTTAGTATCAATAAAAAAACAGGAACCTGGTACCTAAGTGCAGGTGAGGGAATTGGAGAAATTGATGCAGGTGGTACATGGATTAGTAAAAACAAAGGAAAGAAATGGAAGAAGATATTCTTTATGCCTAATGTATTCGAAACATATTCATCTAACGTTGATTCTAATACCATTTTGGTTAATGTACAAATGGGACATAAAATTAAAAATCTTAATCCGGGAGTTTATTTTTCAAAGGATGGAGGTACATCTTGGACAAAAGCAAATTATAAAATAGGACAACCTGCTCGTATTATGACGTTACGTCCAGATATTAAAGATGCCAATGTCTTTTGGTTAGCAACATATGGTAGCGGATTTTACAGAGGGATATATAAACCTCAATAATTAGATTATAGTTCGCATTCATCACTATAAAAAATAAAACATTCATAGAATGCTGTGAAACCTTAGGTTTAATAGTATTTGTGTCCTTAATAAGAACATTTGAGATATTAAAACAATATTTTTTTATGTTTTTTTGAAGAGGCAAAAGTTTCAATAATTAAAATAAGTTTTATGTCGAAAGTATTAATTGTTAAAAAAGTTATTTTTTTAAGTGTCTTTTTGATGATGTTCTTTGCTTTAAATGCAAACGCACAAGATAAAAAGAAAGAACAATTTAAATCAAAAATTAGTAAAAAGTATGTTGCTCCCGCTCATGTAAAATTTGATGCAAATTCAATTGTATTAAAAACAAGATTAAGAGAACTAAATAGAGATATAAATAATTTCGGAATTTTATTAGACACCGAAATAACCAACAAAAAATTGTTAACAGGATATAGATACGAACAATTTTACGATTGGGATTTATATTTTGAAAACATTTATATGTCGTACTACGGAATTTCAAAATACAACTTCGATAATTTAGAGGGCTTTTTTGCAGTGCAACATCCAGATGGATTTATTAAAAGATCATTTGGCCCAAAATTATTTGGCGCAGATCATCACTTTAAACCCTTTATAGCCCAAATTATAGTATTGGGATCTCGTCAAACTAAAAATTGGGAATGGGCTAAAAAGTACTATCAAAAAACGCAATTATATTTAAAGCATTGGTTTGAATACGATACAGATAAAAATGGATTGGCCTATTGGTCTGGGCAGCAAAAAGGAGCTTGGTCTGGCGCATCAGACCATAGTGGTATGGACAATCAAAATACTAGAACTCTTGGTTTAAGTGAAGGTGTAGATTTAAATTGTTATTTGGTGCGTGAATTACAAGCAATGGCAGTTATAGCAAAAAAATTGGGGAAACATAAAGATGCTAAAAATTATTTAAAACATGCTGATAAGTTAAAGGACTTGATCAACAAATATTTATGGGATGAAGCGTCTGGTTTTTATTACGATAGAAATGAAGAAAATGGAAAAACAACTTTTGTAAAGTCGGTTTCTGGTTTTACACCAATTTGGGCAGGAGTTGCATCAAAAAAACAAGTAAAACGAATGGTTGACGAGCATTTGAAAAACCCAAAAGAATTTTGGTTAGAATATCCTGTTCCGGGTTACGCAAAAACAGAACCAGATTATCGTCAGAATTATCAAGGACAAAAAGGTTGTAACTGGAAAGGTTCTACTTGGATTCCTACCAATTATATGATTTGCCATGGATTAATGGATTATGGGTATGATTCTTTAGCAAAAGAAATTGCGCTAAAAACGTATAATATGGTATTAGGAAATAAAAATACACGTGAATTTTTTAATTCAGAAACCGGTGAAGGACTAGGAATGAATCCATTCTTTGGATGGTCTTCTTTAGCCTATATTTTACCTTTAGAATTAGAATTAAAGTACAATCCTACAAAGTTAAATCAAGAAAAGATACAACCAATTGTTATTGAGAAAATGGGTGTAAATTTTAAATAATTAGGATTTGTTAAGGAATGAATCAATAAAAAATATCATGAGAAATAAGTATAAAACTTTAAAAGCTACAAGTAGGTTTGGTTTGGCACTTCTAATAGTGACATTATCACTAATTTCTTGTGAAAAAAAAGTAGAGAAAAAACCAAACATTCTTTTTTGTATTGCAGATGATGCTTCTTTTATTCACACATCTATACAAGGAACAAGTCAACTTAATACACCAAATTTTGATAGGGTTGCAAGACAAGGAGTGCTTTTTAATAACGCTTATAGTAATGTGTCATCTTGCGCTCCATCAAGGGCTGCTATTTTAACAGGAAGAAACCTTTGGGAATTGGAAGAAGGAGGATTGTTATTTGGAGGGTTACGTAAAAAGTTCCCTACGGTTTCAAATATGTTAAAAGAAACCGGTTACGCTACAGGATATACTGGTAAAGGGTATATGCCTGCAAGTTTAAAAGAACCGTATCAAACAGAACCATTGGCGCCGGAGTTAAACAAAATCAGAATGAAAGTTCCTAAATTTATTTCAAATAAGGATTATGCTAGCAATTTTGAAGACTTTCTTGATAAAAAAGAAAAAGACAAACCTTTCTTCTTTTGGTTTGGATCTCACGAAGCACATAGGGCTTATAGTCAAGGAATTGGAGTAAAACATGGAAAGGATATTTCGAAAATTAAAGTACCCGGTTTTTTACCAGATACAGATTTAGTACGAAGCGATATTGCAGATTATTATTATGAAATAGAATGGTTTGATACGCATTTAGGACGTATGATTAAAGCATTGGAAGCTTCTGGTGAATTAGAAAACACCATTATTATTGTTACTGCTGACAATGGAATGCCTTTTCCAAGAGCAAAAGCATCATGTTACGATTATGGAACCCATATGCCATTAGCTATTTATTGGGGAAATAAAATTAAAGGAGGCGCTAACGTTGATGATTTTATCAGTTTTACCGATTTTGCTCCTACATTATTAGAAGCTGTTGGTCTTGATATTCCGAAAGAAATGTCAGGAAAAAGTTTTTTAAATGTTTTACTTGCCAATAAAAGCGGACAGGTAGACGCTACAAGAAATCGCGTTTTTACAGGCTTAGAACGTCATGCGTATTGCCGTCCCGAAGGTTTGGGTTATCCTGTACGTACCATTAGAAAAGGAGATTGGTTATACATGGTAAACTTTGAACCAGACAGATACCCTGGTGGAAATCCCGATTTTTATTCAGTACATCAAGGTTATTATGGAGAGGTTGATGCTGGACCTACACGTTCTTATTTAATTGATAATAAAGAGGATATCGATGTAAAATATTATTTCGATTTACAGTTTGCTAAACGTCAAAAAGTAGAATTATATAATGTAAAAGAAGATCCTTATCAATTAAAAAACTTGGCATCCGAAGAGAAATATACAGATTTATGTGATTCTTTAAAAACAGAACTTTTTACTTATTTAAAAGAAACGAATGACCCAAGAATGGAAGGGAAAGCTCCTTGGGATAATTATCCGTATTACTTTAAAGGATTGGATAAGAAATATTTATTACCAATAGGGCAGAGAGATATTAACTATAAAACCAAAAAAATCAACAAATGAGAAACTCCAAACTTCTGAAATTCATTTTATTTACACTATTTGTAGCTTTTTATATATCATGCAAATCTGGGGCTAGTGAGTCTGCATCAGAATCATTATCCGTATCTGATGAGAACTTTAACAAAGGATGGCTTTTTTCTAAAGGTGATTTTAAAAATGCACAAAATGTCAATTTTGATGATGCGAGCTGGAGAAAATTAAATCTACCCCATGATTGGGCTATTGAAGGTCCTTTTGACAACAAATACAACGCAAGAACAGGTGGTTTACCTGTACATGGTGTTGCTTGGTATAGAAAACATTTTAAGGTTGACAGTCAGTTTAGTGAAAAACAAATTTCTGTTGAGTTTGATGGAGCCATGAATCTTGCTAAAGTTTGGCTGAATGGTGAATATATTGGAGAAAGACCTTATGGTTATATCGGCTTTGAACTTGATCTTACCAAGCATATTAAATTTGGAGAGGATAATGTTATTTCTGTGCAGTTATCACCAGAAGATTTAGCAGCACGTTGGTATTCCGGAGCAGGAATATACAGAAACGTAAGACTTAAAATGAATGAGCAAATTCATATTCCGCAGTATGGAACATTCATTACAACCCCAAATGTTACCAAAGAGAACGCTGAAATAAAAATTGAAACGAAAATTAAAAACGCTTCTACCATTACAAAAAAGGCGGAACTTAAAACAATCATTAAAAATAATAAAGGTGTTGTTGTTGCTGAAAATACTACAAAATTATCAGTAGTTAAAGGTGCTGAAGTAAAAGAGTTGGTTTCTTTAGAAGTAACAAATCCTGAATTATGGGATCTAAAATCACCTACTTTATATACCGCAAAAAGTATTGTAATTGTTGGTGGACAAATTGTGGATGAATATGAAACTAAATTCGGAATTAGAACTATTAAGTTTGATAAAGACAACGGTTTTTTATTAAATGGAAAACAAGTTGAATTAAACGGTGTGTGCATGCATCATGATCAAGGTCCGTTGGGAGCAGCTATAAATAACAGAGCCAAACAACGCCAAATGCAAATTATGCAAAGTATGGGCGTAAATGCATTAAGAACGAGTCATAATCCGCCATCACCAGAAATATTAAGAGTTTGCGATGAGTTAGGTATTGTTGTTATTGTAGAAGCTTTTGACGAATGGAAAATAGGAAAAGTAGAAAACGGTTATCATAAGTTTTTTGATGAATGGCACGAAACCGATTTAAGAGATATGATTAAAAGAGATAGAAATCATCCTTCTGTAATTATGTGGAGTATTGGTAATGAAATTCTGGAACAAAGTAAAAAAGATGGATGGAAACTAACTAAAAAGTTAAATGATATTTGCCATGATGAAGATAATACCAGACCAACTACCGTTGGATTTAATTATTTCCCTGCACCGTTTAAGAACAATTTAGCAGAGCAAGTAGATATTGTTGGTATGAATTATTGGCCAGAAGAGTACAAAGCTATTTTAGAGAAAAATCCGGATATGATTGTATATGGTTCAGAAACATCTTCATTAACAAGTAGTAGAGGCGTGTATCATCTGCCAATAGAATTCACTCAAAAACATGAAACCAATCACGTTTCGAGTTATGATGTAATTGTTGGTCCACCTTGGGCATACGCACCAGATATTGAGTTTGATGCGCAAGCTAAAGAGCCAAGATCTTTAGGGGAATTTATTTGGACAGGTTTTGATTATTTAGGAGAGCCAACACCTTATGGAGGAAGAGATAACTCAACCAACGGACATTGGAATGATGATTGGCCATCACGTTCATCTTATTTTGCTCCTGTTGATTTATCAGGATTTCCAAAAGATCGTTTTTATTTATATCAAAGTCAATGGACAACAGAACCAATGGTACATGTTTTACCGCATTGGAATTGGGAAGGTAAAGAAGGTGATATCATTCCGGTATATGCGTATACCAATTGTGATGAAGTAGAACTATTTGTAAACGGAAAGTCTTTTGGTAAAAAGATTAAAGGAAAAGATTTTACTGAAATACCATCAGAATATCATGGGTTTAAAAAAGGAATGTACAAATCTAAATACAGACTTTCATGGAATGTGCCTTATCAACCAGGAGACATCAAAGTAATAGCATATAAAGATGGCAATGAAGTAGCTTCTAAGCAAATTAAAACTGCAGGAACTCCTGCTACCATAGAATTAGTCGCAGATAGAACTGAAATTGATGCAGATGGTAATGACCTTTCTTTTATTACAGTGAAGGTTTTAGATAAAGACGGTAATTTTTGTCCGCTTGCAGATAATTTAATCAACTTTAATATCTCTGGAGAAGGCGTTTTAGCAGCGGTAGGAAATGGAGATCAAACATCATTAGCGTCTTTTCAAGCAAACAAAAGAAAAGCGTTTAATGGAATGTGTTTATTGGTGGTGAAATCGACAGAAAATAGCGGAATTATAAACATTACAGCATCTTCAGATAATTTGGAATATCAAAAAATAGCAATACAAACAAAATAAAAAAATAGATAGTAATACTGCTAACAAACCCCAAAGTAAATAGACATGAAACAAAGAATATTATTAATACTAGTAGCTGTTATGACAGCAATAAATGTATCAAACGCACAAGATAAATTTAAGCCAGAATGGGAAAGTTTAAAAAAACACAAACCTTCTCCAGAATGGTTTGCAGATGCAAAATTAGGCGTTTATTTTCATTGGGGAGTGTACAATGTGCCTGCTAATGGAAATGAGTGGTATGGTCGTTTTATGTATGATAAGGACCGTAGAAAAAGTTGGGGTAAAGATATTTATGATTACCACACAAAAACCTACGGAAGAGATAAGCAATACCACGATTTTATCCCAGAATGGAAAGGAGAGCAATTTAGTGCGAAAGAATGGGTTGATAAATTTGAATACATGGGTGCTAAATTTATAGGTACTATAGCTGAACACCATGATGGATTTTCGCTTTGGGAAAGCAAAGTAAATGAATGGAATTCTAAAAATATGGGACCTAAAATTGATGTTGTTAAAGAAATGGCATTAGAGGTTAAAAAGCGTAATTTAAAATTCATGACTACTTTTCATCATGGTTTTCATATGATGTTTTTTCCAAAAGTAGAAAATAGTGCACTTCGTCCTTTAAGTCAGCACAACGCAGTTTACCAAAACTGTGAAGTACCTCAAGACCCAAAATACCGTAAGCTTTACGGAAATATGAGTTATCAAGAAGAATGTGATATATGGTTAGGAAAACTAGATGAAGTTATAGACGAATATTGTCCTGATTATATTTGGATGGATTTTGCTCAGGGTTATGTAAATGAAAAATATCGTAAGCAATTTTTAGCAGACTATTTTAACAAAGCAGCTGAGTTAAATAAAGAAGTAGTTGTAAATACTAAAGGAGATTTTTTTCCAACGGATTTAGCAATTGTTAATTTAGAGAGAGCAACCATGGAAGACATTACGCCTGAGGTTTGGGTAACAGATTTTCAAATAGGAAGTTCTTGGGGATACAATAAGGACAAACGTACTGCTATTAATCCACAAAAAGCAATTAGAATTTTAGCTGAAGTTGTAAGTAAAAACGGAGTGATGATTTTAGCTGCTGCACCAATGGCAGAAGGAATTATTCCGGAAGAACAAGTGGCTGCAATGGAAGGTATTGGAGACTGGTTAGGAGCATATGGAGAGGCTATTTACAAAACACGTCCTTTTGTAGAGTTTGGTCAAGGTTCAACCATATTAAAAAGAAACCCGGAAGATGAGTGGAATGCTTATGGAGCAATTAAAGCAGGTTTACAAGACTTAAATTCTAAAGATATTAGGTATACAAAAAATGGTAAAAATGTGTATGCTATTCAATTAGGGTGGCCAGGTGCTAAACAAGAAATTACGCTTAAAACTTTTGCAGGAAAAGCGAAAGATTTAAAAATTAAATCGATAAAAGTTTTAGGAAGTAAAGAACGTATCAAATGGAATAAAACAGCAAACGGATTAACAGTTACATCACCTAAAAAAATGCCAGAATTTGGTGAAGCTGCCATTGTATATAAAATTACTTTAAAATAAGTATCAGATATAAAATCATAAAGTGTAAATCAGAATAGTATGAAAACTCCAATGTTGAATTTTCTTGTTGTAACCGTTGCTTTTTTAAGTTTAAGTAGCTGTGGTGTTGATAAAAGTGAAGTAAAAGAACGTCAAAAACCGAATATCATATTTATCATGGCAGATGATCATACATCGCAAGCTATTGGTGCGTATGGTAGTCGATTGGCAAAACTGAATCCTACACCAACAATTGATAGATTGGCAAAAGAAGGAATTCTTTTTGAAAATGCCTTTTGTACCAATGCTATTTGTACACCATCAAGAGCAAGTATTATTACAGGACAATACAGTCAAGCTAATGGCGTGTTAGATTTAGACGGGAATTTACCTGCAGACAGACAATATTTGCCTATCGAAATGAATAAATTGGGCTATCAAACGGCGGTGATGGGAAAATGGCATTTAAAAGATGCACCGGAAGCTTTTGGTTATTACAAAGTATTTTACAATCAAGGAGAATACTTTAATCCTGTAATGCGAGAAAAAGGAGCGTTAGATTCTGTTTCTAATTATAAGCTTTATAAAAAAACGGGAACGTTTCCGGGGAAAAGATACGAAGGTCATTCTTCTGATGTTGTAACGGATGCTTCTTTAAATTGGTTAAAAAATATTAGAGATAAAAGCAAGCCATTTATGTTGTTGCATCATTTTAAAGCGCCGCATGATATGTTTGAATTTGCGCCACGTTACAAAGATTATTTAGAAGATGTTACCATTCCAGAACCTGCAAGTTTATGGGATAATCAGAATAATGGTTCTATAGCTACTAAAGGAATTAATGGTTCTTTAATGGATACCATAGGTTCATCCGTCGGAAAAAGAAATGTAATTAGAAACATGGGGCAACATATGGAAATTGATCCAAATCTTTCTGATGATGAATACAAAAGACAAGCGTATCAAGAATATTTAAAAAGGTATTTGCGCTGCGTAAAAGGTGTAGATGATAATGTAAAACGTCTTTTTGATTATTTAGAAAAAGAAGGATTGATGGACAATACTATAATTATGTATACCGGAGATCAAGGTTTTATGCTGGGAGAACATGATTATATCGATAAAAGATGGATGTATGAAGAAGCAATGCGCATGCCGTTTTTGGTGAGATATCCTAAAATGATAAAAGCCGGAACAAGAACTGATGCCATTGTAAATAATACAGATTATGCACCAACCATTATAGAATTGGCAGGAGGTAAAACGCCATCTTATATGCAAGGAAACAGTTTTAGTGAGTTATTAGAAACGGGTAAAGAACCAGAAAGTTGGCAGCAATCTACCTATTATCGTTATTGGATGCACATGGCACACAAGCACAACAATCCTGCTCACTTTGGAATTAGAACAAAAAAGTACAAGTTAATATTTTTTTATGGTGAACCATACAGAGATGATTTGGTGCATTGGAAAGGTAAAAAGAAAAGACCATTATTTGCCATGAATACGCCAGCAGCTTGGGAGTTTTATGATTTGGAAAAAGATCCGAAAGAAATGGATAATAAGTACAATGATCCTGCGTATGCAGAAATTATACAGCAATTAAAAAAGGATTTAAAAGAAAAGCGAAAGTCTTTAAATGAAGAAGATGCTAAGTATCCTAATATTCAGAAAGTAATTGAGGACAATTGGGATAAGTAGTTTTGATTAATTCGGATAATTTTAAACGTTAGAAAAGAAATAATGAAAAATAATTTAAAGAGTATTTTATTTTTGATAGTAGGTTTCCTGTTTTTAGGAAATGTTACTGCTCAAAATAAAGATTTTATAATCCATACAGATATAAATACAGGAGGTATCCAAAAGATTATGAATAAGGGTGATAAATACAAAATGAATTGGATTTTCAATTGTGATGGATCCGATTTAGAATGGTTTACACCTGAATATGCATGGGGACTTGGATTTATTACTCTAGAAAAATCAGGAAAGCAAGAAACCTATAAATGGAATTCAGTATCTGATATTTCTGAAAAGAATGGTAAAACAATATTGTCTTATGAATTTACAGATTTCACTTTAAAAATTACACGTTCTTTTAATGCTGATGGGGATTTAATAGAGAATTTCAAAATTGAAAATAACAGCTCAGAATCCTTAAAAGTAGTTGATATGGGTATTTATACTCCTTTTAAAGATTGGTATGCTGGTGGCGCAGAAGTATGTATGACGAGTCGTTGTAATACACATGTTTGGGCTGGTGGATATAATTCGTCTTATGTAAATGCTATTAGAATGGGTACTGAAGCACCGCATTTAGGTTTGGTTTTAACAGAAGGAAGTATTCGTCATTATGAATTAATAAACACAAGAGATTTACCAAGAAAAGTAGCAGGTTCTAATCTTCGGGGAGGAATTACACTAAAAGTGGAACCAACAACCATTAAACCAGGAGATAATTATGGTTTAACATGGAAAGTGTTTTGGCATAAAGGATATGAAGATTTCTACAAAAAAGCGTTGGAAAGTGGAACTGTAATTGCAGAAGCAGATAAGTATTTTATCCCTGTTGGAGAAACAGCAAAAATGCGTTTTAAATCAAAAAATAAATTAGAAAATGTAAGTTGTAGTGTTGATGGAAAGTCACTTAAATTCAAACAAAATGGGAATTTAATTTCAGTTGAATACAAGGCCAAAAAACCAGGAGACAAAATAGTAACCTTAAACTACAACGGAAAAAAGACGGTCATCAATCTTTTTTATTCGACTCCTACGGAAAAGTTAATGAAAAATAGAGTTGATTTTATCATCGATAAGCAACAAATGGGAGATAAAACGGATGAGAAATTCGGTGCTTATATGGTGTATGACAATGAGGAGAAAGAGATTTATCCGAATATTCCTTTTAAAGTAGATCATGATGAAGGAGCTGAACGTTTGGGAATGGGAGTTGCCATTGCGAATTGGTTGCAACAATTTCCAAATTCAAATAAAAAATATAAGAAGTCTCTTGAAGAGTATTATCAATTTGTACGTTACAAATTACAAACAAAAGACTATAAAGTATACTCTACAGTCGCTCATAATAAAAGACATAGAGGGTATAATTATCCTTGGGTAGCAGCATTTTATGCAGAATTATACAAGCAGACTAAAAACCCTGTTTACATAATGGATTGTTATCATACCATGCGAAAATGGTATAAAGAATTTGGATATGATTTTTATGCAATCTGTGTACCCATCAAAAAAAGTATTGATTATTTGCGTGAAGCAGGTTTTAACAAAGAAGCTGAAATTCTGTTGAATGATTATAAAAAAGTAGCAATAGAGTATGACAAAAACGGTATTAATTACCCAAGTCATGAAGTGGTGTTTGAACAGTCTATCGTTTCTCCTGCCGTTAATTTTTACATGGAATTGTACTTAATTACTCAGGATACACATTATTTAGAAGAAGGAGAAAAACATTTGGCAATCTTAAAAGCTTTTAATGGTCAGCAACCAGATTATCATTTAAATGAAATAGGAATCCGTCATTGGGATGGGTATTGGTTTGGTAAAAGACAATCTTGGGGAGATACAATGCCGCATTACTGGTCTGCACTTACTGGTCGTGCTTATATATTATACTACGCAGCTACTGGTAATGAAGATTATTTGCGTAGAGGGAAAATTTGCTTAGAAAACAATCTGTGTAATATTAGAAATGATGGAACTGGCGCTGCTGCATACATTTATCCAGAAAAAGTAAATGGAGTTAAAGCTGAGTTCTATGATGAGTTTGCCAACGATCAAGATTGGGCCTTGTTCTTCTTTTTGGAGATGAATGAGTTATTGAGTTGGAAAATTTAGTATTACCAAGAATAATAAAAGATTAAATATTAAAAAAAAAACATACAGATGAAATTTAAAATCACATTATTTTTTAGTTTGCTTATAATCGCTTCAAGCAGTTTATTAGCACAAGTTTCCAAAGAAAAATTTAATTTCGATCCAAATAAAACAGAGGAACTTAGAGTAAGGAACGGTTTGCCAAACTTCTTTAAAAAACTAAAAGCAGGCGAAGATGTAAAGATTGGATATATTGGAGGAAGCATCACCAATGGTGGATTGTGGCGAACTAAATCTATAGAATGGCTTAAAAGTGAGTATCCAAAAGCAAATATTACACAAGTAAATGCTGCAATTGGAGGAACAGGTCCAGAATATGGAGCTTGTAGAATAAACAATCATTTGTTGATACGCAATCCAGATATGGTTTTTATTGAATACAGAGTTAACAATGGTGGCGCGTATCAAGGGCGTGCTTTAGAAGGATTGATTCCACAAATTTGGAAACAGAATCCGAATGCAGATATCTGTATTGTATATACAATTTCTAAAGGAATGATTGCCGATATTCAAAAAGGAAATCAAACCAATGCAGGTAAATTTATGGAGCCAGTTGCTAATCATTATGGAATTACTTCCATAGAATTTGGATTGGAAGTTGTAAAGTTATTAAATGAAGATAAGCTTGTGTTTCAAAAAGGAGACAGTCCATCAAAAGGGAAAATAGTATTTACAAATGATGGTACACACCCGGTAGAAGCAGGGCATGATATTTATAGAGATGTTTTAGTAAGGTCTTTAAAATCTATTGAAAATTTTGGGACTCCAGGTATTCATAAAATACCGAAACCTTTAAAAGAGAATAATTTTTCCGGAGCTTCTTTAGTGCCCGTAACTCAAGCTAAATTTAGTAAAAATTGGCAAAATGTTGATTTAGGTGATGAAACGATGATCAATGATGATTTAACAGATAAAAATGGTGGTACTAAAACACTGTTTGAGAAAGCGATGAAAACTGAAACCATTGGCGAAACATTTACATTAAAATGGGAAGGATTTTTATTAGGTTTTACTTCAATATTAGAAGCTAAAGGAGCAATAAAAGTAGAAGTAACTACGGATGGTATTTCTAAAATTTTCGATATGAAATCTCGAAATGGAAAAACTCAAACCAAATATACTTTTTTGAAGGAACTAAAAAGAGGAGTGCATACAACCACAGTAAAATTGATAAAATTAGCACCAGGTAAAGTATTTCAAGTAGGTCAGTTTTTGGTGGTTGATCATCAGTAATATCAATGGGTTTTTAGAAAGTATTAGTTGAACTCAAAACGAAAAAGGAATATAACTTTCTCATAATATGAATACTAAAAAATATATAATTTTCTTGTTAATTGGAGTTTTATCAATTTCTTGTAAAGTAAAAAACGAACAGATTGCAGAAGCTTCAAAAGAACAATATCAGGCCAATTGGACTTCTTTAAGAAAGCACCAAACGCCTAATTGGTTCGATGATTTAAAGTTTGGTATTTATTGTCATTGGGGACCTCAAACAGTTGAGGTTATGTATAAAAAAGATGAAATTACACGGTTGCAAGCTATCGAGCAATGGAAAGGAGATAAGTTTAGTGCTAAAAATTGGGTAGATGTAATGCAGAGAACAGGTGCGCAATTTGGTGGTCCTGTGGCTTGGCATGGTAGTGGTATTGTAAATTGGGATAGTGATATTACAAACTGGAATTCTACCAAAAAAGGACCTAAAGTTGATATTTATGGCAGTTTGTCTAAAGAACTTCATAAAAGAGGAATGCCCGTAATAGCAAGTTATCATACAGGTGATTTTTGGAGCAGAATGTGGGGACAAATAAGTTTAGAAAATAAATCAATTATAGATCCTACACAAGACAATTCTAAATATGCAGTTTCTAATAACGGACGAATTAGCGATCAAATTTTTGATGCGTGGTACGCCAGAATTTCAGAATCTGTAGATAAATATCAACCAGATATGATTTGGTTTGATACCGGTTTTGGAGGTACGGTTCATAAAGTTCTAAAAAAGGAAATGGTAAATGGCCGTTTACTTCCAAATGTTTCTAATAAATTGATAAGTGCGCCAGAAACATATCAACAAAAAATGATTAGTTATTTCTTTAACAAGGGGTTAGAGTGGAATAAAGAAGTTGAGGTTATTTATAAAACGCATGATATTCCTGTTGGCATTGGTGTAAGAGATATTGAAGATGGTAATTTATTGGGTTTACAATATGATCCTTGGATGGCAGATGTAAACATGCAACGTCATTTTGATTGGCGCGCTACTTGGTTTTACAATCCTTTAAACAAAGTGAAAGATGCCGGCATGTTGGTAGATATGTTAGTGGATATGACCAGTAAAAATGGTAGAATGTTATTAAATGTTCCTCCAAAAGCAGACGGTACTTTTGCAGAAGAAGTTAAAAAAGAACTTTTCGAAATTGGAGATTGGTTAAAAATGAATGGAGAAGCAATTTATGGTACCATGCCTTGGGTATTTTATGGTGAAGGCCCAACAGAAGTTACAAACCCGGGTCATCATGGTCAAGGAAAAAATCATGGAGATTTTATTCCAAAATACACTTCGGAAGACATTCGTTTTACACAAAAAGAGAATGTATTGTATGCTATTTGCTTAGACTGGCCAGGAGAAGAATTAAATATTAGAAGTCTAGGAACTTATGGAAAACTATATCCTGGTGATATAAAATCGGTTTCGATGTTAGGTAGTAATGAACAGATTAAATGGAGCCAAAACAAAGAAGGAATGCTTTTAAAATTACCTTCAACACAGCCATGTAAATTTGCAGTGGTTTTTAAAATTGAAAGAAAATAATATGCAGAAATTTAAAATACTAATCGCTTTTTGTTTATTGATAAACATGATGCATGCTCAGACCCAGAAAAAAAACTTCATCATTATTTTTACGGATGATCAAGGTTATGAAGATTTAAGTTGTTTTGGCTCTAAAAATGTCCATACACCTAATATAGATCAAATGGCAGCAGAGGGAATGAAGCTAACAAGTTTTTATGTAGCTTCATCAGTATGTTCTCCTTCAAGAGCGGCTTTATTAACCGGTAGAATGCCAAAACGCGCGGGAGTTCCCAAAGTTTTATTTTCTACTCCAGCCATTTTTAACGGACACGGATTGCCGCCAGAAGAAATTACAATTGCAGAACATTTAAAAGAAAAAAATTATGAAACCGCATTGGTTGGTAAATGGCATTTAGGTCATGAAAAAGAGTATTTACCTTTAAATCAAGGTTTTGATTCTTATTACGGAATTCCATATAGTAATGATATGTCTATTGCGCCTAATATGGAAATTTCTCCGGATGTAGTTTTAAATGATGGCTATACCATTGAACAGTTACATTCTGATGCAAAAAGAGTGGATAAACATTATAGTGAATTAAGAAACAAACCGCCTTTAATGAGAGGGAATAAGGTGATAGAATATCCTGCAGATCAATCAACTTTAACAAAAAGATATACCAAAGAAGCCATCTCATTTATCAAAAAAAACAAAGAAAAACCGTTCTTTTTGTATTTCGCACATACGTTTCCACACAGACCCATTTATGTGAGCGATCCATTTAAAAATTCAAGTAACGGTGGTCCTTATTACGATGCAATTAAAGAAATTGATTGGAGTGTTGGTGAAGTTTTAAAAGCTTTAAAGGAAAATAAATTAGATAAAAATACAGTGGTTATTTTCTGTTCAGACAACGGTCCTAATAGTTTAGGTTCTGCCAAACCTTTAAAAGGGAAAAAGTTTTCTACTTATGAAGGCGGACAAAGAGTGCCAGGAATTATTTGGGCGCCAGGGGAAATTAAAGCAGGATCTGAAAGTGACGAATTAATTTCTTCTTTAGATATTTTTCCTACCATAGCTAAATATGCTGGAATTAAAATGCCCGATAATAGAATTTATGACGGATATGATCAAACCGCATTTTTAAGTGGGAATTCAAAAAAATCGGCTAGAAATGAAATGTTTTATTATTCTGCAAATACAACAGTTATTGATGGAGTTCGTGCTGGTGATTGGAAATTTCTATATAAAGGACACAAAGTAAAAAATGCAGGGAAATTAAAAGGCGATGATTTGGTTGATAAACTATACAATGTAAAAAAAGACATTTCAGAAAAAAACAATTTGTTTAAAACAAATCCTAAAAAAGCAGAAGAGCTTATTAAACTAATGAAAGTATTTGATGTAAAATTAGAAGAAGATATTCAACAATAAAAAAAAAGAAAATATGAAATATTTTGTAATACTATTTTTAGCATTGTTCCAAACAGCAATACTACAATCTCAAGTAAAAAACGTGATTGTTATTTTTACGGATGACCAAGGGTATGAAGATTTAAGTTGTTTTGGTTCAAATAAAGTAAAAACACCTTACATAGATCAGATGGCAGAAGAAGGACTAAAACTAACAAGTTTTTATGTAGCTTCTTCTGTTTGTTCACCATCACGAGCTGCTTTATTAACTGGTAGAATGCCTAAACGAGTTGGGATTCCTGGAGTTTTATTTCCTAAAAAAAATGAAAAAGGACTTTCTCCAAATGAAATTACTATTGCGGAATTATTAAAAGAAAAAAACTACGCAACGGGTTTGGTTGGAAAATGGCATTTAGGGCATGCTAAAAAATACTTACCACTGAATCAGGGTTTTGATTCTTATTACGGAATTCCTTACAGCAATAATATGTCTATTGCCTCTGGAATTGATATTTCTCCAAACATAGTTTTAAACGATGGTTACACATTAGAAATGATGTATGATGATATTAAAAAAGTAGATAGCGGAGAGAAAAAATACAAGAATGAATTAAAAGATAAAGCGCCTTTATTAAGAGGTAATGAGATTGTAGAGTATCCTACAAATCAAACAACTTTAACGGAGAGATACACAAAAGAAGCAGTTTCATTTATCAAAAAAAATAAAGAGAAACCTTTCTTTTTGTACTTCGCACATTCTTTTCCTCATGTACCAATTTTTGTAGGTGATAAATTTAAAGGAATCAGTGGAACAAGCCCTTATTACGATGCTATTGCAGAAATAGATTGGAGTGTTGGTGAAGTTTTTAAGGCTTTAAAAGAAAATGGTTTAGATAAAAATACCTTAGTGATTTTTGCCTCAGATAATGGGCCAAATAGTCATGGTTCTGCAAAACCATTAAAAGGAAGAAAGTTTGAAACCTATGATGGAGGACAAAGAGTACCAGCAATATTTTGGGCTCCAGAAGAGATTAAAGCGGGCATTACAAGTGATGAAGTAGTTTCTTCGTTAGATGTTCTTCCAACTATTGCAAATTTCACCGGTATTTGCATGCCAAAAGATAGGGTTTATGATGGTTATGATCTTTCAAAATTTCTAAAAGGGAAAACGAAAGAATCACCAAGAAAAGAAATGTATTTCTATGGTTCTAATTCTACAAAAATAGATGGAATTCGTCAGGGAGATTGGAAATATTTAATTAAAGGGTACAGAAAAGCAGGTTGGTATAAACCTAAAGGAGATGATCTTAAAATTAAGTTGTTTAATCTGAAAGAAGATATATCAGAATCTGAAAATTTAATTGAAAAAAATCCTAAGAAAGCAAATGAGCTTTTAAATAAAATGAAGGATTATGATGCTGATTTAACTAAAGATATTTCAAAAAAATAAAAAACATTTTTAATTTTAAGACAGATGAAATGTAAAACCAATATTTTAAATTCCTTATTGATGTTTTTAGTTTTTATCCAGCTTTCTGCACAAGAAAAACCAAATATCATTCTTATTATGGCAGATGATGTAAGTTGGAATTGCTTTAGCACTTATGGAGCAGAAGATTATAAAACACCCAATATTGATGCTTTGGCGGCAAAAGGACTTCAATTTAATCATTGTTATTCTATGCCAATTTGTACACCGTCTCGTGTAAAAATTATGACGGGTCAATACAATTTTAGAAATTATACTCATTTCGGGTATTTGAATCCAAAAGATAAAACTTTTGGGAATTTAATGAGAGATAACGGTTATAAAACAGCCATTGCTGGTAAGTGGCAACTAAACGGTTTGTATAATAAATTACCAGGAAGTTTAGATAAAACAAGACCATTTAAGGCAGGGTTTGATGAGTCTTGTTTATGGCAAGTAACTACAGGAAAAAAAGGAAAAAATGGAGGAGAACGCTTTTGGAGTCCACCTTTACTTCAAAACGGGAAATTTCTTAGCATAGAAGATAATCAAGGAAAATACGGTCCAGATATTATGTCTGATTTTGTTTGTGATTTTATTGAAAAGAATAAGGATGCACCTTTCTTTGTGTATTATCCAACGGTGTTGGTACACAGTCCTTTTGTTCCTACACCAGATACTATAGGAGATGGAGATAGGTCTCAAAATGCAAATCATACGCCGAAAGACAAAAAATTAAAAAAAGCCAATTATGTGGCAATGGTGAGTTATTTGGATAAAATAGTGGGTAAAATAGTTGCTAAAGTTGAAGCTGTTGGTCAGTTAGAGAACACAATTATATTATTTACTTCGGACAACGGTACAGCTTCTATTACTTCAAAATGGAAAGGAGAAAATGTTGTTGGAGGAAAAGGAAAAACCATAGATATGGGTACACATGTGCCGTTGGTTGCTTATTGGAAAGGACATACGCCAAAGGGTGTTCAAAGTAACGATTTAGTAGATTTTACAGATTTCTATGCAACAATTGCAAGTGCTGCAAAAATTAAACTTGGTAAAGACGATCCTATTGATGGACGTAGTTTTTTACCACAATTAGAAAATAAAATAGGAAATCCAAGAGATTGGGTGTTTTGGCAATATCAACCCTATTGGGGGAAATTTGAAGGAATTCAGTTTGTTAGAAATCAAACTTATAAATTATATAAAACAGGAGAGTTATATGATATTCCGAATGACTTGCATGAAAAAAACAATTTAAAGTTAGATACAAACAATATTGAGGCTCAGAAAGCTAAAAATAATCTTCAAAAAGTGTTAGATGTAGCACCACCAGCACCATTAGTTGTTGGAGGCAGATATGCTAAAAAGCGAGAAGTGTATCCAGATTGGAAGAATATTGTAAATCCTAATGATTAAAAATAAAATAATGAGAACAAAACAATTCCTTAAAATTTTAGTGCTATTTTGTTTATTCGCAAATACTATTTCAGCACAAAACAAACCCAATATTGTAGTAATTATGGCTGATGATATTGGTGTGGGAGATATTGGTTTTTATCACAAACAACGTACCGGGAAAGAACCTGTAGTGCCAACCCCAAATATTGACAAATTAATAGACCAAGGAATGCGGTTTTCTGATGCGCATTCACCGGCTTCACTTTGCGCACCTACACGTTTTTCTATGATGACGGGTAATTTTTCATATCGAAATAAAAAAGGACCTTGGGGCGTTTGGGGACCAGATAGAGATGCTGGAATAGAACCAAACTTTACAACAGTAGCGCGTGTAGCAAAAAAAGGAGGATATAATACCGCTTTTTTCGGAAAATGGGGACTTGGTGGCGATTGGGATGCGAAGCCAAAGAGTATTTCTGGTTATGAAAACTTGCAAAAAGGAGCTGGTTATTACGGTTTTGATTATTCTGTTGCTTTGCCAGAAGGTATTCAAAATGTTCCGTATGCATTTTATGAAGATGGAAAATTTATGAAGCTTAAAGCAGATTCTAAAATTACAAAAATCCCTTTTGAGCAACTAAAATATTCTGACGAGAATAAAAGAAAAGTAGGAGGTAGTGTTGGTGATTCTAATTGGGATCCTGCGTTAACTGGACCTATTTTAGCTAATAAAGTGGTTTCTTATATTAACCAACAATCAAATAATAAAAAACCTTTCTTTCTTTACTATTGTAGTCAAGCAGTGCATGTGCCACACACTCCTTCATCAACATTAAATGGAGAAAAAATTTCAGGTTCTACACTTGAGAATCATGGTGATATGATTAAAGAATTGGATGCACAAGTAGGTATGATGATTGCCGCTTTGAAGAAAAATAATTTATATGATAATACTCTTATCGTGTTTACATCAGACAATGGAGGTTTGTCAAACAGTAAGCACAGTCCTCTTTTAGAAAAAGCGGGACATGATTCTAGTGATGGTAAGAATGGATATAAAGGTTCCATTTATGAAGGTGGACATAGAATTCCGTTTGTTGCCGTTTGGTCTGGACATATAAAGCCAAAAAGTGAATCGGATATTGTTATGGTTGGTCATGATGTTATGCCAACAATAGCAGCAGTTACAAATGTTAGTTTAGAAAAAGAGGAAGTGCTAGACGCTGCAAATTTATTACCAATTCTAACAGGTAAATCCGAAGCTCCTATTCATAAATATTTAATGCATCAAGCTCAAAAAGGGAAAGGTGGTTATTACGCTATTCGCGAAGGAGATTTTAAATTAGTGATGTCTGTAACTAAAAGAGATGTTTTTGATGATTTAAAGGTTGATGGGTTGTATAATCTTAAGGATAATGTTTTAGAAGATCCATCAGGAAATCTTAAGGAAAAAGAAGTGTACAAAGAAAAAATAAGTCAATTGAAAAATAAGTTTTTAGCATTGAGAAAACCAGGTGCATCTACTCTTTATTAAGGTAGGTAAACTAATATTCAATACTAATTATTTAGATGGTGCTATTAGATGCAGGTATTTATATGCGACCATTTTTCCTGAAGCAAAATAATAAATAATAAAGGTAAAAATTAAAAGTATATGAAACTGAATGTAAAAGTTGTTTCTAAATTAGTATTTGTATCTTTTTTGATACTGACAAATATAGTTGTTGGGCAAACAAATCATAAAAAACCCAACATTGTTTTAATTATGGCTGATGATATTGGTTTCTCTGATATTGGTGCGTATGGAGCAGAAATAGAAACGCCAAATATAGATAAGCTGGCAAGTGAAGGATTACGATTTACCACATTTTATAATATGGCAAAATGTGCAGCAACAAGATCATCACTCTTAACAGGTTTGTATAATGGAGGTAAAGGAGCGGTTCATTTAGCCAACTTAACAAAACAAGCGGGTTACACCAGTATGATGAGTGGTAAAGAGCATTTTAATAATTGGGTACCTGAGTATTGCAGATCACAAAATGCTTTTGATAAATCGTTACTTTTTTGGGCAACTACAGAGTATTATTTACCTCCATCTGGAGAATTTTCGCAGAAATTCCTTTTAAACGGTAAAGAATTAAAACCGAGTGAAATTAAGCATGAAATTTCACCAATGTATAAAACAGATTTTATGACGGATTATGCATTGAATTGGTTAGATGAATCTTTCAAAGAAGAAAAGCCTTTCTTTTTGTATTTACCTTATCATGCCGGACATTATCCATTACAAGCAAGACCTGAGGATATTGAGAAATATAGAGGAAAGTATAAAAAAGGTTGGGATAAATTACGTGAAGAACGTTACAAAAAAATGCTTGCCTTGGGCGTTATTTCTAAAGAGCATAAGTTAAGTCCGCCAGAGAATAATTTAAACAAAAAAAGAGGTCCTTTTGTAAAGGATTATACCGATTATTACCCTTGGGAAAGTTTATCCGAAGCAAAAAAAGATTCTCTAGATTTAGAAATGTCTGTGTATGCTGCAATGATTGATAGAATGGATCAAAACATAGGTCGTGTTTTAGATAAATTAGAAAAAGAAGGCGTGCTAGAAAATACAATTATTCTTTTTTTAAGTGATAATGGGGCTTGTCCTTTTTATTCTAATAGAGTAAAAGATGTACAACCTGGGCCAGCAAATTCTTATTGGAGTTTGCGTACAACCTGGGCAAACTTAGCGAATACACCTTATAGACAATATAAGCAATCTGGAATGGAAGGCGGCAGTCATACGCCATTTATTGCCTATTGGCCAAAAAATATCAAACCCAATACGTTTACTGATCAACCAGGACATGTGGTGGATATTGCACCTACTTTTTTAGATATTCTAGGTATTGAATACCCAGAAACTATAAATGGTGTTGCTACAAAACCTTTACACGGAAGTTCTTTAATGCCAATTTTTAAAGGAGAACAACGTAAAGAACCAGATTTCTTTATTTCGGGGATTAATGGATTTAAAATGTTTAGAAGTGGCGATTTTAAGATAGCACAAATGAACAAAGGAGAATGGGCATTGTATAATATTAAAAAAGATCCAACGGAGTTGGTTAATCTGGCAAGTACAAATCCAGAGAAAGTAAAAGAATTGGCTAATTATTACGCAAGAGCGCTTAAAGGAAAGAATTCAATAAAAAAGAATAAAAAATAGAAATCATGTATAAAATAATCAGAAATTTAATCGTTTTAGTAGGTTTTATTAGCCAAGTTTCTATGGCGCAAACCAAAAGACCAAATGTATTATTTGCAATTGCAGATGATATGTCGCACGCTAGTGCTTATGGATATCATTTTTTACAAACACCTAATTTTGATAAAGTAGCCAAAGAAGGATTGCTTTTTAATAATATGTTTACACCAAGTAGTAAATGTTCTCCTTCTAGAGCAGTTGTTGTTACAGGTAGAAATCCATGGCAAATAGAAAATGCAGCTAATTTAACACCTATTTGGCCAGATAAATTTAAAAGTTTTATTGAAGTGATGGGTGAAAACGGATATACTACCGGTTTTACCGGAAAAGGTTGGGGACCAGGTATGTTTGAAAAAGGTAAAAAAAGAGAACTCACAGGTAAAGCATATAACGAAATTAAAAATAAAAATGTACCGGCTGCAGGTATTAATAAAATAGATTATGCTGAGAATTTTAAGGTTTTTATGGATAAAAAACCAAAGGATACTCCTTTTTTCTTTTGGTATGGTTGTAAAGAACCACATAGAAGTTACGAGTTTAAATCTGGTGTAAATAAAAATGGAAAGAAGTTTTCTGACTTAGATTTTTATCCAACATTTTGGGGAGATTCTGATGATGTGAAGCACGATATTTTAGATTATGCAGTAGAGGTAGAGCACTATGACAATCACTTAGGTAAAATGCTAGATTACTTAGCTAGTATAGGCGAATTAGAGAATACAATTATCATAGTAACTTCAGATAATGGAATGCCATTTCCGAGATATAAAGGGCATCCTTTTGATTTTGCTACAAGAGTTCCTTTTGCTGTAAAATGGCCATCTAAAATAGTAAAACCAGGTAGAGTTGTCAATGACTTTGCAAGTTTTATAGATATTGCGCCAACTATTTTTGAAATTTCAAATATTAAAGAAAAAGGTAGCGGAATGATAAAAATGGAAGGGAAAAGTTTGCTAGATATTTTTAATAATAAAGCGGATAAAAGTAGAGATATTGTAATAACAGGAAGGGAAAGAAATGACCCAAGTAGACCAAATGGTTGGGGATATCCTGTACGTAGTATTCATAATAAAGACTTTGTGTATTCTTATAATTTTCATCCGGAAAGATGGCCAAGTGGTACTCCTGATGCAGATTATAGAGATACAGATACTAGTCCAACTAAAAAATATACTAAAAACTTACCTAAAACGAGTTTGCCTTTTCAGTGGAATTACGGAAAAAGACCTCAGGAGGAATTATACGATTTAAAGAGAGACCCGGAATGTTTACATAATTTGGCATCAAACTCTAAATATGATCAAATTAAAAAGAAGCTTCATAAAGAACTTTTTTGCGAATTAGAAAAACAAAAAGACCCAAGAATGTCAGATAATGGAGATGTCTTTGATTCGTATGAAGGCGAGGCAAGAACTAAAAAATATTTATTATTGGTAGAGTGGTTTAAAACGGGTAAAAAACCAAAAGGAATTAAACCACAGTAAAAAAAACGAAAGATATTATAACGAGCAATCCGTTTTGAAAAATTATAGCATATGAAGTTTAAAATTATAAAATTAGTACTGTTTGTAGGGTTGCTAAGTCAAGTTGTTAACGCACAAACTAAACAACCCAACGTCATATTAATTATGGCAGATGATATGGGCTATTCTGATATCGGTTGTTATGGAGGTGAAGTAAAAACCCCAAATTTAGACGGATTAGCAAAAAACGGAGTACGTTTTAATCAATTTTATAATAACGCAAGATGTTGTCCAACCAGAGCTTCCATTTTAACAGGACTTTATCCGCATCAAGCAGGTGTTGGCGGAATGGTTGGCAATGGTTATGGAGATTTAAGTGAAAAGGCAGTTACAATTGCTGAGGTTTTAAAATCAAACGGATATGCAACCTATATGACAGGTAAGTGGCATGTTGCAGACTCTTATACAAAAGAGGATATACACAATTGGCCAAAACAGCGTGGTTTTGATAAGTTTTTTGGAACCATACAAGGTGCAGGAAGTTATTTTGATCCCTTTACGATAAGCTATAATAATGAAAGCGTAGATTTAAAAACAACAGATAAGTTTTATTATACAGATGCAATTTCAGATTCTACAGTAACATTTTTAGATCAACATTTTAAAGAAAAAGCGAAGCAACCCTTTTTCTTTTATGTTGCTTATACAGCTCCACATTGGCCATTACATGCTTTAGAAAAGGATATTGAAAAATATGAAGGTGTTTACGATAAAGGATGGGATATTTTAAGAGAAGAGAGATTAAAAAGAATGAAAAAAATGGGAATTGTTCCCAAAAACACCAAACTAAGTCCACGTGATCCTCGTGCAAAAGAATGGAGTTCTGTAGAAAATAAGGAGTGGGAATTACAGCGCATGAAAACTTATGCGGCCCAAGTAGATAATATGGATCAAGGTATTGGTAGAATTATAGATGAACTAAAAAAAGAAGGCGAATTTGAGAATACCTTAATTTTATTTTTATCTGATAATGGTGGGTGTATGGAAACTTTGAATGAAGTTGAAAAATATATTGATTCACGTGAATTGACTGTTACTTTGGATGGTGAAAAAGTTATCTCAAAAAATATTCCAAATCTTATGCCTGGGCCAGCTACAACATATCAAAGCTATGGTCCATCTTGGGCTAATTTAAGCAATACACCTTATAGAAAATACAAAAAATCTGGTCATCAAGGTGGGGTTGCTACTCCATTTATTATGCATTGGCCGAAAGGAATCAAAAATAAAAATGTTTTAAAAAAAGAGGTTGCTAGTATTATTGATATCATGCCAACTATTATAGATGTTACAAATGCTGAATATCCTGTAAATTATCATGGAAATAAAATTCAACCTATGGAAGGGCTAAGTTTGATACCTGTTGTTCATGATAAAAAATTAGACAGAGACGAGTGGTTTGTAGAGCATGGTACCAATAAAGGGTATAGAAAAGGAGATTGGAAAATTGCATATTCAAGAGATGGAGATGGAAAAAAATGGGAACTCTATAATTTAAAGAAAGACCCTACTGAATTGAATGATCTCGCATTGGTACATCCTCAGAAACTAAATACCATGAAAGAGAGATGGTATGAATGGGCTAAACGAGTAAAAGTAGTTCGTAAATAAAATTAAATATTGAAAAAAACTATAATAGAAATGAATAGAATTGAAATTTACTTAGTAACTCTAATTTTGATGGTTGGTTTTACAAATAATACTCAGGCACAAAAGAGCAAAAAACCGAATGTAATTGTTGTTTTAGCTGATGATATAGGGGTAGGTGATATTTCACATTATAGAAAATTACATAGCAATCATATTGTTTTAGAAACTCCACATATTGATAATTTAGCATCGCAAGGAATGATGTTTACGGATGCTCATGCTTCTGCAGCATTGTGCGCAACATCTCGATATTCAATTATGACCGGAAATAGCTGCTACAGAAGCACAGAACCTTGGGGTGTTTGGGGAGGTTATTCTCAATCTGCAATTCAAGATGACCAGCTGACTCTTGGAAGATTAATGCAGAAAGCAAATTACCAAACAGCATTCTTTGGAAAATGGCACTTGGGTACAGGTTTTCCTCAAAAAGATGATCCCAAAACTATATTTGTTCCAAAAAGAGGAAGCAAGGAAGCTCGTGCACCTGTTGATATTAGTAGAATTTTGCGTGGTCCAAAGCAATTCGGTTTCGATTATAGCCTTACTTTACCTGCCGGAATTCAGGGTATGCCGTATGCAATTTACGAAAACCATGATTGGTTACCACTTCGTAAAAATTCAACCATAAAAGTGATTGAGAAGGCATATATGACCAGTATTGGTGTAGACCACTTTAGTAGAGAAGGTTATGGAGATTCAAATTGGAATCCGAGTGAAATAGGGCCTCTATTAGCAAATAAGGCTGTAGATTATATTGCACAAAATGCAAATAAGAAAGATCCGTTTTTTATGTATTACTGTTCTCAAGCAGTTCACACACCACATGCAGCTCCTGTTGAACTTAATGGCGTAAAAATTAAAGGAACAACACCATCTAAACATATCGATATGATCAAAGAGTTAGATGTACAGGTAGGAATGCTAGTCGATGCACTAAAAGCTCAGGGCATTTATGAAAATACGGTTATTATTTTCACATCCGATAACGGAGGGTTACATACTGATGGAGATACTTGGAATGCACATCATGAACCAAGTGACATATACAGAGGCGCAAAAAATGACCCTTTTGAAGGTGGACACAGAGTTCCATTTATAGTTGTTTGGCCAAATGTAGTAGAGAAAAACACGAGTAGCAATAAGCCTATCATTGGATTAGATATTATGGCAACTTTAGCCGGTATCACAAAACAAAAAGTAGGTAAAAAGGTTGCTCAAGATTCTCATAATTTGGTTCCAGTATTTAAACAGATAAAAGGAGCTAAAACACATGATTTTTTAATGATACAAGGTGGTGCTAGGAAAGAATATGCAATTAATGATAAAGGTTGGAAGCTAATACTTCAAGTAAATAAAAAAACAAAAGATTATTTGACTGCTAAACCAGTTTCCTTATTTAATCTGAACGATAATATTACTGAAGATGATATGAAAGATTATATAAACAATCCTGCATATCAAGAAAAAGTTCAAGAACTATTAGAAAAGTATAAAAAAACTATTAAGAGTAAGGTTTATTTAGGGAACCATAAATTAAAATAAGTTACAATTATGAGAAAACAAACGATATTTATAACAATGCTTTGTTTATGCACTTTCATACTTCAGGCAGAAGTAAAAGTTGCCAATATTTTTGGTAGCAAAATGGTATTACAGCGTAATCAGAAAAACCCTATTTGGGGAACCGCATCTATCGGAGAAAAAATTAAAATTTCAATTGCAGGACAGACATACAAAACTGTTGCCAATAAAAATGGACAATGGCGTATAAAGCTGAATTCAATGAAAGCAGGTGGTCCATATACAATGATTATCAAAGGAACAAATAAAATCATTTTTAATGATATTCTTGTAGGTGAAGTTTGGATATGCACCGGACAATCTAATATGCAATGGAGTGTAGAGGACTCTAATCATTCTGAGTTAGAACTCTTAGCTGCCGATTATCCTGAAATACGTTTATTTACAATTCCTCTTGTTGCATCTTCTAAACCACAAACAGAAATAAGAGATTCAGTATGGCAGGCTTGTACACCAAAATCATTACCTAAGTTTTCGGCTGCTGGTTATTTCTTTGGAAAAAGATTGCATAAAATTTTAGGAGTTCCTATTGGTTTAATTAATGCTTCCTGGGGAGCTTCTTCCTTAGAAACCTGGATTCCGCGTGATGCGATAGAAGAAAAATACAAACATCCTGAATTCTTAGAAGATTGGGATTGGAGAATGACCCAGTTTACAGATAAGATGTTTAAAGATTATACAAAACAATATATCGCATGGGAAAATGCAGGGAAACCTGGAAAAAAAATGCGTCCACCAAGAGATATTCGAATTGGACAAAATGCACCAGCAAATGCTTATAATGGTGTTATTAACCCTGTAATTGGCTATGGAATAAAAGGTTCTATATGGTGTCAGGGCGAAGGAAACCTTGGACGTGGTGATCAATACAGCGAACTTTTTCCAATTATGATAAACTCATGGAGAGAACGCTGGGGGCAAGGAGATTTCCCTTTCTACTGGATTCAAATAGCAAGTATGAAAGAACCAGATTTAGAACCAAAAACGAGTTCATGGGCAGAACTACGCGAAGGAATGTCCAAAACACTTTCCTTACCAAATACAGGAGAAGTAATTTCCATGGATAAAGGAGAAGGAAACTTCATTCACTATCGCAACAAACAAGAAATGGGAAACCGTTTGTCTCGATTAGCTTTAGATGAAGCATATGGATACAATATAGAAGGTAAAAGCCCACGTTATAAGTCGATGGAGATTAAAGGAAATAAAATAATTATTACGTTTAATAATATAGACCAAGGTTTATATGCTTTTAACACCAATACTATTAAAGGATTTTCTATGGCCGGAGCAGATCAAAAGTTTGTTTGGGCAGAAGCGAAAATAATTAGCGAAAATAAAGTTGAAATATTTTCTAATAAAATAAAAAATCCTGTTGCTGTTCGTTACGCATGGTCAGATAAACCGAATAGTAATTTATATGATAAAAATGATTTACCAGTAGCTTGTTTTAGGACAGATACTTGGCCTATAGCCTCAGAAGGTAAATATTTATCACCAAGAAGATATGAATACAATAATACTAAAAAATAAGAAATAATGTTCAATAAATTCTTTTATTTCATTTTAATGGTCCAATTTTTTGCAATTGGAACAGCACAAGTTAAAAAAAAACCTAATGTAATTTTAATTATCACAGATGATCAGGGTTATGGCGATATTGGAGCCCTGGGGAACAGGATTATTAAGACCCCCCACATGGATAAACTCCATGACATTGGAATACGTTTTACCAATTACCATGCAGGTACTACTTGTGCACCTAGTCGTTCTGGTTTAATGAGTGGAGCTGAAGGAAACCGTGCAGGCGTTTGGCACACTATTGGAGGATGTAGTATAATGAGGGAGAAGTTCACTATTATGCCGCAAATATTCAAGCAAAATGGGTATTCAACAGCGATGTTTGGAAAATGGCATTTGGGGGATTCATATCCATACAAACCAGAAGATCGTGGTTTTGATGAAACAGTAGTACATGGTGGAGGTGGAGTAGGGCAAACACCAGATTTTTGGGATAATGATTATTTCGATGACACCTATTGGCACAATGGTACTCCTCAAAAATATAAGGGCTATTGTACCGATGTGTTTTTTTCTGAGGCCATCGATTTTATTGAAACTAAAAAAGACGAACCATTCTTTGTATACTTGTCTACCAATGCGCCACATGGCCCGTATAACGTTCCCAAAGAATATTATGACCTGTATAAAAAGGATACCGAATTAAATGAATTGCAGAAAGCTTATTTTGGTATGATTACCAATATCGATGATAACATTGGAATTCTTGAGAAAAAGCTAGAAGAACTAGGCATAAAAGACAATACCATTTTAATTTTTACTACGGATAATGGTGCTGCTTACCAAACCGTAAAAGATGGAAAAAGTAAATATGTGTACAATGCAGGAATGAAAGGTTTTAAAGGATCTGCTTACGAAGGAGGACATAGAGTTCCTTTCTTTATTCATTGGAAGGATGGTAAAATAGAGGGCGGTTATGATATAAATGAACTCGCTATGAATTTTGATATTTTACCTACATTAATTGGTTTATGTGGATTAAATAATGATCCTAATTCAGGGCGAGATGGACGCGATCTTTCTCCTTTAATTAAACAAGAAGTAAAAGACTGGCCAAAACGTTTTTGTGTGGTCGATAACAACAGAATTCAACAGCCAGAAAAATGGCGTTCTTCTGCTGTAATGGAGAACGATTGGCGACTAATTAATGGAAAGAAATTATATAACTTAAGCAGAGATCCAGGTCAAGAAACGGATATCGCAAATAAAAATCCACAAAA
Source organism: Polaribacter sp. Z014 (assembly GCF_023555435.1). Lineage (NCBI taxonomy): Bacteria > Pseudomonadati > Bacteroidota > Flavobacteriia > Flavobacteriales > Flavobacteriaceae > Polaribacter > Polaribacter sp. Z014. The sequence goes on along the minus strand of NZ_JALCZP010000008.1, from coordinate 70,965 downwards.
AGTAGAAGAAATGCGTGATGCTTACGAGCAATGGTGGGCATATACCTCTCGTGATTTTGGACACTATGAGGCTTACCCAGTTGGAGTACCTAATATTAAGGAAACTACCATTACAGCACACGACTTACACACTTTTGACGAGGTGACTTGGGATCAATCCTACATTAGAGATCCATACAGTAGCAAAAAGCCTGCATTAGGTACTGGTTATTGGATGATTGATGTGCAACAAGAAGGTGATTATGAAATTGAGTTAAGAAGATGGCCACACGAATCTAATTTAGGATTTAGTGCTGCCGTACCACAATTAGGAGTAGAATCTTCTTGGTATGATATAAAACCAGCAGGTGTAAAACTAGAGGTTAAAAAAGCAATACTAGACATTGAAGGTATTCATATGGAGAGAAAAGTAGATATGCAAAAAAAGGAAGTAAAATTCAAAGCATATTTATCAGAAGGAAGACAGCATCTTGAAGCCAATTTTATAGGAGAAGACCAAAAGAAGTTTGCTGCTTTTTATGTGTATATTAAAAAACTAAAATAGAAAGAAATGAATAAAATACTATTAGTATCCTTAATTGTAGTTCTCTTTACCGCAACTAAGTTCACTGCCCAAAATAAACCAAATATAGTTGTTATTATGGCAGATGATATTGGTGTGGGAGATATAGGATTTTATCACAATCAACGAACAGGAAAAAAACCTATTGTACCAACTCCTAATATTGATAAATTAATTGATCAAGGGATGCGATTTTCTGATGCGCACTCACCTTCATCACTTTGTGCACCAACTCGATTTTCTATGTTAACCGGTAATTTTTCATATAGAAATGAAAAAGGACCTTGGGGTGTTTGGGGTCCAGATAGGGATGCCGGAATAGAACCTAAATTTACTACCGTAGCACGTATAGCAAAACAAGGAGGATATAATACTGCCTTTTTTGGGAAATGGGGTCTTGGAGGAGATTGGGATTCTAAACCAAAAACGGTTTCAGGTTATGAAAAAGTTGACAAGGGAGCTGATTATTATGGTTTTGATTATTCTGTTGCCTTGCCAGAAGGGATACAGAATGTACCTTTTGCTTTTTATAAAAATGGAAAATTCATGAAGCTACAAGAAGATTCAAAAATGACTCGGGTTTCTTATGAACAGCTAAAGCTTAAAAATGAGAAAAAAAGAATAAAAGGAGGTAGTGTGGCAGATTCTAATTGGGAACCTTCAGAAGCAGGACCCATTTTAGTGAATGAAGCTGTAAATTATATTCATAAACAAGCAAACAATAAGAAACCGTTTTATTTGTATTACTGCAGTCAAGCAGTTCATGTTCCGCATGCACCTACCGCTACATTAAATGGACAAAAAATTGCAGGTGCAACTTTAGGAACACACGGAGATATGATTGTAGAGTTAGATGTGTAGGTTGGGATGTTAGTAGCATCTTTAAAAAAGAATGGATTGTATGATAATACGTTGTTTGTGTTTACATCAGATAACGGAGGCTTAAACGAAAATAAGTTACTTGTAGACGCAGGGCATAATTCTAGCAATCAATTTAGAGGTAAAAAAGGAGCTATTTACGAAGGAGGTCACCGTATTCCGTTTGTAGCAGTTTGGCCTGGTAAAATTAAACCGAATAGCCAATCTAATGTTGCTGTTTTTGGGCAGGATATGGTAGCAACTATTGCTTCTGTTGTAGGAGTTTCTGTGGATAGAACTAAAATAATAGATTCAGCCAATCTGCTACCTATTTTTACAAAAGGGAAAAAGAAAGCGCTTCATAAATACTTAATGCATGCTTCGCAAGAAGCTGGAGGTCCATTTTACGCCATACGTGAAGGTAATTGGAAATTAATAATGAAAGGTGAAAGTATGAAGGTTTTAGGAGAGCTTAATCCAATAGAATTGTACAATCTTAAAGATAATGAAACTGAAGATTTCACAAAAAACTTAATTAATAACCCAAAACAAGCAAAGCGAATTGAACAGATGAAAGCAAGCTATTTAGCACTTCGTTCAAATAAGGCTTCTACATTATTCTAGAATTAAAAAAATATCAAATGAAAAAATTACTATTAATAACAGTGCTAGCCTTGTATGCTTTTGCAGCAAGTGCTCAAAAAAAACCAAATATAATTTTTATTCTAACGGACGATCAATCCTATGGAATGATGGGGTGTACCGGGAATGAAACAATACAAACACCAAACCTTGATAAATTGGCAGGAGAAAGTGTTCTTTTTACAAATGCACATGTAACTAGTGCTATATGTACGCCTAGTAGAGTTTCTATTTTATTAGGACAATATGAGCGAAAACATAGTGTAAATTTTAATTCGGCTACTGCTGTTTCTGAAGAAGCTTGGGCTGAATCTTACCCTGTATTAATGCGTAAAGCAGGATATTATACAGCTTACATTGGTAAAAACCATTCGCCAATTGGTACCTTAGGTTATGAAAGCGGATTAGCAGAAAAAAGTTATGATTATTGGTACGCTAGTCATGGTGGTGTTTATTTTTATCCGAAGGAAAGACATAAAATATATGAAGATGCTATTGCAGAAACACAAGTTGAAGTTTTAGAAGAAGGTGTAGATCAATTTTTAGATCCTAATGCAAGAAGATTAAAAGGAGCAATTAGCTTTTTAGATAATCGCCCTGCGGATAAGCCATTTTTATTAAACTTAATGTTTAATATACCACATGGAGCAACCACATCTACTATGAAATTAAGAGAAACAGATGATGCTATATACCGCACATTATATCGTGACCTTGATATACCATTACCGGATAACTATATTGCTAAAGCAGATATAAAAACACCTAAATTACCAGCAGAATTGCTACATGCTAGCGACCGCCAAATGGGGTATAATTATGTTGATACGCCTGCTACAGAAAGAGAAAGATATATTCGTCAAATACAGTGTATAACAGGGATAGATCGTTTAGTGGGGAAACTTAGAAAGCAATTAAAAGAGATGAAATTAGATAAAAACACGATTATTATTTTTACTTCAGATCATGGTTTATTTATGGGGGAACAAGGTTTGGGAGGAAAGGCATTGTGTTACGAGAAAACAACTCATGTACCAATGTTTATATACAATCCAAAGCAGAAAAAAGGGTATAAAAGTGATGCTTTGGTACAAACTATAGATATTGCACCAACTTTATTATCTCTAGCTGGCGCACCTATTCCAGAAGCATTTCAGGGGAAAGATCTTTCCGGTTTTATAAATGGAAATACAAAAGAAGTTCGTGATTACGTGTATACAGAAAATTTATGGTCTACTAAATTTGGGAACCCAAGATGTGAAGCTGTTCAAACTAAAGAATGGAAATATATTCGGTATTATCAAAACAATAATATTTCGGCAGCAAAATCTGTAGAATATTCAAAGGAATATAAGGTGTCTCAGCGCATTATGCTATATGAAGTGCACCCAAGTCAATTTGCAGTGTATCGTAATTTTATTGAAGGACCTTTAGAGGGAGAGAAACCGGTGTATGAAGAATTATATCATTTAACAAAAGATCCAAACGAATTACATAACTTAATTAATGAACCTAAGCATACATCAATTCTAAATGAATTAAAAGCTGCTTGGAAAGTTGAAATTAAGAATGCTCGTGGAACAGGGAAACCTAAGGTTCGAATTTATACCAATATAAAATCGCCTGTATAAACATCTTTTAAATTATAAAAAATATAAATTTTTGAACTAAAAAATAAAGGTTAGAGCGTTAGTTAATATGTATTAAAAACAGCATTTTTATGCTGTTTTTAATGTGTATTAGATTCCCTAATTATAGTTAATCAATCAACAAATAAAGTTTTGAAACCAACTATACAGTAATTTTTTTTATTATAATTAATGAAGTTAAAGTAGAATTGGGTTTCATTATTTTACATTGTTTAAAAATTCAATTAAAACGGTGAGGGTGCTGTGGTATTGCATTATGCAACAGATTCAGAAAATATATTGAAGTTCAAGGAACACTAGAAACTTGAAATTCAACTTACGGATACAAAAGATAACACAAAAGTATTCGGTAGTAAATGGAAAAATATAGTAGTGTTGCATCCTAATGCGGGTACGGACTGAATTATAGCATTTACGAGTCTATAATAAAAGGGTATCCAAAAGCAGTAAAAATTAGAAAAGTATTATAGAAAAAAGTTATTTAAAATAATAAGAGTTTTCAAAAAATAAGAACCGCTAAAACACCATTTATATGACGTTAAAAATTATTACATTAATTACTGTTTTATTAGTGACACAAATTGGCTTTTCACAAATAAAGGTCTATGATAAACCTAAGTCAAATAAAACAATTCAATCGGTTCAATGGGAAGTAAATGATTTGATTTATCATACAAGAAAGTCCATTGAAAAACCATTTTCTAAAAAAGTTTTTGCCATTGTAAAAAGTGAAAAAGAAGAGCAAAAAGTACCCTTGTTTTATAATGGTAATAATGAATGGGTGTTTAGATATTCAAGTTCAATAACCGGAAAAAAAACGTTTGCCATTACTTCAGAAATAAAAGAACTGAATGGAAAAAAGGGGGAATTTAATTTCACGGAGAATAAGAAAAAAGAGCGTCATGGCGGTATTGTAAAAAATAAAGATGATTTGAGGCATTTTTATTACGAAGACGGTACTCATTACTTTAATCTAGCTTTTGAATGTGATTGGTTGTTTGCGCTTGATTATGGTAACAAAGATATTTCAAAAACCGAACATCTATTGGGTTTGATTAATGAAAATAAATTCAATCAAATTGTCATGAATGTGTATGCTTATGATCCAGATTTAGATTGGGTTAAAGATGATCGACTAAAAGAAAATCCGCAGCATAATTACGGTGCCCGAGAAGATATATTTCCATTTTTAGGATCTAATTCTAAACCAGATTATAGTAGTTTAAACGTAAATTTCTTTAAACATTTTGATAAAGTAATTGCTGAAATGCACAATAAAGAAATTGTAAGTCATTTAATGATTTATGTTTGGAATAAACGTGTAGCATGGCCAAAAGCAGGTTCGGAAGCAGATAATATGTATTACGATCATGTGATACAGCGTTACCAAGCATTTCCAAATATTATTTGGGATGTTTCTAAAGAAGCAGCTTCAAGTATTGCAATTGCTCAGAATAAAAATATTGTTGAACATTTGGAAGAACGCATTGTTCGTACTCGAAAATTAGATGCTTTTAATCGTTTATTATCGGTACATGATTATGGTTTTTGTAAAACACATAAAGAGGATGTCGATTTTATTTCTACGCAAGATTGGAAACTTACAATTCATCAGAGTATGTTAAAAGCATATAACCAATTTCCAGATAAACCTGTGTTTAATATAGAACACGGTGGATATGAAGAGTCTCCGTATAACGTTTTTCCTGGAGGATATAGCAATGCAGAAATGTGTTTGAAAAGGAATTATTTATGTCTGTTTGCAGGAACTTATACCACCTATTATTGGCAAGGAACATCTTGGAATGCGATCATTCATAATCCGTTTGAACAGCCAGATAATTTTATAAAACCACATTTTGAATATTTTAAATATATGAGAAAGTTAATGGACAAAGTAGGTTATGAGAATTTTGAACCAGTAACAAAATACAATGTAAGGTCTTATAATTTAACAGATTATAAAAATGGAACCATCATGTTGTATATTCCTAAAGAAGTGCATTTTGATGATGTAGAGCGTCAACTTAAAGCAGAATTTTATTATAAAGATGCTACAAAACAATGGTTTAATACCCTTACAGGAGAGTTTACCAAAGAAGAAAAATTAGTATTTAAACATAAATACGGATTTTGGGATTATAGACCTTGGAGAAATAAAGCAGATGCCATTCTTATTATAAGTAACTTAAAGAAAATTTAGAAATTGCAGTTTTTTTTGCTAGGTACAAATAGCGAAACGAGTAAAAGTAGAAATTACTTAGAACTAAAAATAAAACAAATGAAAACGAGACTTTTTATACTTATAACTTTAATAAATATTCAGTTTGTTTTATCACAAAAGAACATTGGTGTAGAAACTTGGTCTTTTAATAATTTTACTTTCGAAGAAACTTTAAGTAAAATGGAGACGGTAAATATTAGCACTTTAGAGATGTATCCTAAACAAGTGTTTAGCGCAACAGATAAATCTTTAACGACTTATAAAAAGCCAAAAGAAAAACTAAAAAAGATGCTAAATAAATATATAATCTAGCATTTTTAAAAAAGCACATTAACTAACTATAAAAGCGGAATGAAAGTATTAAAATTTATCTTTTTTGCCTGTATTATAAGTCAATTTACCTCATGTAAAAATAATTCCGAAGGAAAAGTAAAGGAGGACGTTGTACAGGATACGACACTATTTAACAGTTCAGATGCATCTTTAGTGAATTATGAAATTCCAGAATGGTATAAAGATGCAAAAATAGGCTATTGGGCTACATGGGGAGTATATTCTGTGCCAGCGTATGCTGGAGATCATGCTGCAGAATGGTATGGTAGATGGATGTATACTGTTGATGACGGTTCTGGAGAAAAAAAAGGGAAAACATTTGATCAAAGAGGTTTAAAAATGGCAGCATTTCATAAAGAAAAATATGGTGATCCAGCTGTTTTTGGTTACAAAGACTTTATTCCGATGTTTAAAGCAGAAAAATGGAATGCAGATGAATGGGCAAATTTATTTGAAGAAGGTGGTGCTAAATTTTTTGTTTTTATGGCGATGCATCATGATAATTTTTGTTTGTGGGATTCAAAAACTCAACCTTATAATTCTGTTAGAATGGGACCAAAAAGAGATTTTACTGCAGAAATGAAAATTGCAGTGAAGAAAAAAGGGATGCATTTTGGAGTTTCTAACCATTCTGCTTGGAATGGTAGTTTTTTTGAATACAATCACATCAATGGTTTTGATGGTTTAAAGAAAGAAAATCAAGGTTTGTATGGTACCGGAAAAGTTGATTCATTAGCGATAGATCGCTGGTGGAAAACAACTATTGAACTGGCAGATAAATACCAACCAGATTTATACTATTTTGATTGGGGATGGAATTTAAAACCTTTTCAAGAAAAGCATCGAAGAAAATTTTTAACGCATTATTATAACAAAGCTTTAGAATGGGGGAAAGGAAAGTATCCTGCTCCAAATGTTGTTGTGAACTATAAAAACAGATCTAAGTTACCTGTTGGTTCTGCTGTTTTAGATTTAGAACGTGGTGGTATGAAAGAAATAGAGAAAGAATTGTGGCAAAATGATACTTCATTGGGGTTAAAAAGTTGGTCTTATGCAATGGATGAAGAGTACCGTTCTGCAAATCAAGTGGTAGATATGCTTATGGATATTATTAGTAAAAACGGTGTTTTATTGCTAAATATTGGTCCCAAAGCAGATGGTAGTATTCCGCATGAAGCTGCCATCCCTATAAAAGAAATAGGAGCATGGTTAAAAATTAATGGTGAAGCAGTTTACGCAACCAGACCATGGGAAATATTTGGAGAAGGACCAACGGTACCTAATGAGAAAATGCACGGAGATCAAGTTGAATATACATCTAAAGACATTCGTTTTACAAAAAGTAAGGATGATAAAAATTTATTTGTTACATTTTTAGGATGGCCTTCCAATGATGCCATTGTTACTTCTTTAAAATCTGATAAAATTGATTTAACTTCCTTAGAAAAAGTTACCTTGTTGTCAAATAATGAAGATATTAAGTGGAATCAAAAAAACGATGGATTGCATTTTTATTTGCCTCAGAATAGTAATGTAAATGAGCATGCTTATTCTTTTAAATTAGCGTTTAAAGATAAGATTACTGGGTTAAAAAAATGATTGATGAAAAGGGAGGTATTTCACCTGAATTTTAATAAGAAATAAAAAGTAAAGAACTTATGAATTGTAATAGTTATATGTTTAAAAATAATGTTTTATGAAGAATACAAATTATTTAAAATTGGGGTTTCTTTTCCTATTCGTATTCTTTTTTACAGGAATAAAAGCACAAAATTCAGCAGTAAAAACGCCAAATGTTATTGTTATTCTTGCTGATGATATTGGGTATGCAGATGTAGGATTTCAAGAAAACACTGCACTTGGAATTCAAACTCCGAATTTAGATAAATTAGCAAAAAAAGGTATCGTTTTTAATAATGCATATGCTTCTGCAGCGGTATGTAGTAATTCTAGATTGGGTCTTTCCACAGGTCGTTATCAACAAAGATGGGGAGCTTACTATTATAATCAAGGGGGATTACCAAGTAACGAATTTACAATAGCAGAAATGATGCGTGAAGCCGGATACAAAACCATGAAGGTTGGGAAAACTCATTTAAATGGTGGGCCAAAATCAGATCCTATGAAACATGGATTTGATCATTGGTTAGGCTTTAAAAGTCATTCATATGATTATTTCTTGTTGAGTCAAAAAGATGTAGATGCTTACAATAAAAAATATCCAGGAAGTGCTGCAAAAGCAAAAATGATACCTTTTGGGCCTTTAGTTCGCGATAGTAAAACAGTAGAATCGTTTGAGAATACAAACACCACAGAAGTGTTTACAAATGAATCTGTAAAATTCATTGAAAGTGCCAATGAAAAACCTTTTTATCTGCAACTAGAATACAACGCGTTGCATACACCGTTATACAAGGCACCGGAAGTAATGCGTAAAAAATATGCAATCCCAACTCGTTCTTTTAATAGAGATGATAAAGTTTGGGAATATCCACATTGGGACCCAATTATTGAACCTGATTACTCTAAATGGTATAGTGAAACCTGTCATTTAGGAATTGCAGATCCTTATGGTCGTAAAATTTATTTAGCACATTTGGAGTATATGGATATGATGATTGGTAAAATTGTAAAGGCTTTAAAAAAGAAAGGAATTTTAGATAACACCATTATTGTTTTTTCTTCGGATAATGGCGGGTCAAATCAATCTTATGCTAATAATTTACCAATTAATTCATACAAATATTGTTTGATGGATGGCGGAATTAAAGTTCCTATGTTTATACATTGGCCAGAAGGAATCGCTAAAAATAAAAAGGTGGATGCGCTTATTACGCATCGCGATTTATATGCGAGTCTTTCTGAATTAACAGGAATAGCCCCTAAAAAGAAGTTAGACGGTAAGAGTCTTTTTCCGTTGTTTAAAGGGGGTGAAAAAGAAATACATAACGAACCTTTATTTTGGGATTCTGGTGATAAAGAAAAAAATTGGGTAGTGCGTTCTAACAATTGGAAATTAGTTTATAGAAACGAATCTAAAAACTATGCTTCTTATGTTTTGGATAAAAAAGGATTGGTTACAGGACTAACTGAAGAGCCTATTCCTGCTGGTTATCAACTTTATGATTTAAATAAAGATCCTTATGAAACACAAAATATAGCAAGTGTAAATACAGCAAAAGTAGCTGAAATGAAAAAGCTATATACCGATTGGCGAGCGCAAATGGGGAAACCAATTAGAGGAAGTAAAGCAAAATAATTGTATTTAATTAAGCATGTTAAAGGGGGGGCATTTTAAGATATCGAGCATTTTTCTTTACTGCGTCTTTACACGATATTTCTATAATTCAAATTTACCAGAAAAAGATGCTGAAGCCTGTTTGTTTTAGTTCGGAGAAAAAAAATGAACAGTTTTGTGATTTATTAATAATAGATGTTATTTTGTTATTAAAATAAATTACTTGTTGCTGGTGCTTATCTTTTAGTGGTTTTTATCTTTTTTATGTTGGGTTAAATTTGCTAAATTGTATTTTTTTAAATGTATAATATATTTCAATGAGTTTAAAGATGATAAAAATACAACCGTATAGAGAAGAAAATGTAGTTTATCATGCAGACACATGTGCTGCTCTGATTGATGCAGCAGATAGAAAAAAAATAGAATTAAATGCGTTGGGTAGGTATACATATCCGGGTGAACGATTAGGCGATGAAACAATAGGATTAAATAGTGTTGGTTGTTGGAATGCAAATGAGTCTCAAGATTGGGGATTAGATTGGCATAGAAATGAAGGGATTGAATTTCATTTTTTAGAATCTGGTTCAATGCCGTATGCTCAAGAGGATAAAGAAATGTTATTAACGCCAAACCATTTAACAATCACACGTCCTTGGGAAGTACATAAAGTTGGGAATCCTACTATTGGAATGGGAAAATTTTATTGGCTAATTATTGATTTAGGAGTAAGAAGACCTCATCAAGAATGGGTTTGGCCTAAATGGATTTCTCTTACAGAAAAAGATCTCTTAAGATTATCAATTATTTTAAGGCAGAACGAAAAAATGTCATGGAAAACCGATAAAAAAATTCTGGAATGTTTTAAAAAGATTGAACAAGCTATTAAGACTTTTGATAAAGGGAAAAAGGCTTCTAAATTAAGGGTTTTAATTAACTATTTATTGGTTCTTGTTCTAGAGTTGTTAGATACAGATGATGTGGTTTTAAATGAATCGTTAACAGATAGTTCTAGAAGTGTATCATCTTTTTTAAAAGAATTAGACAATGATTTGTCGCGAGATTGGACGGTTAAAAGTATGTCTGATTCTGCAGGAGTAGGAGTAACCCGTTTAACGCATCATTGCAAACGACTAACAAATTTAACACCCATGAAATATTTATTTATTAGACGGTTAGAAATGTCTAAAAAAATACTTCAAGAAGATAACGGGCTTACTATAAGTGAAATTGCCTATAAATGCGGTTTTTCTAGCAGTCAATATTTTTCTACAATTTTTAAAAAGTATGAAAAATGTACGCCAAAAGAATATCAGCAAGAAAAAAAGTTAGTATCTCTTTAAATAATTTGTGCAATATTTTTCACTGAATTAAAAAACACATAAAGCGAACTTTTATTATGTAATTTACACAATGTTTAAAAATTAACTATAAAAACTACGTAAATCTTAATAAATATGAAGGAAATTAATAAAAGCCGTCTTTTTTTAGCTAGCTGTTTGGCTTTAATTGTTACTGCAATGACATTTGCTATTAGAGTAAGATTAGAAACAGTATTTGGTCCAGAAGGAATTGGATTAACTCTAGAAGATTTAGGATATGCTTTTACTCCAGCTTTTTTTGGCTTTACAATTGCCATGATTGTTGGTGGGCCTTTAGTGGATTTATTAGGAATTAAAAAAATATTAGGAGTTGCTTTTATAACGCATGCTGTAGGAATTATATTAACGCTTACAGCGGATAGTATGACGTCTTTATTTATAGCTACTTTATTTGTTGGTATCGGAAACGGAATGGTAGAAGCGGCATTAAACCCAATGATCGCTTCTATGTATACAGATAATAAAACAAAAATGCTAAACAGATTTCATGTTTGGTTTCCTGGAGGAATTGTAATTGGCGCATTGTTAGGATGGTTAGTAATGGATGTGATGGGCTTAAGCTGGCAAGTGATGGTGTCTTTGTTATTCATTCCACTTATTGCATATGGTGTAATGTTTTTAGGACAAAAAATACCAGTTACAGAGCGTGTTCAATTAGGAATTAGCAATAAAAAAATGTTTGCGAGTGTGGCAAATCCGTTATTCTTATTCATGGTGTTTTGTATGTTTTTAACAGCGGCGTCAGAATTAGGAACAACACAACGTATAGAATCTTTATTAAAAACATCTGTAGAATCTCCATTATTAGTTTTGGCATTTATCAACGGAATTATGGCTTTAGGTAGGTTGTCGGCAGGTAAAATTGTCCACAAATTAAAACCATCCGGAATGTTATTGTATTCTGCAATTTTTACTTTTATAGGATTATGGTTGTTAACAGTAACAAGTGGCGGAATGATTTTTGTGGCTGCAGCAGTATTTGCCGTTGGAGTTACTTTTTTCTGGCCAACCATGTTAGGTTTTGTAGCAGAATATTTACCACAAACAGGTGCTTTAGGATTGTCTATCATGGGTGGTGCAGGTATGTTTTCTGTCTCTTTAGTTTTACCAATAATGGGACGTTTAATGGATGGAGCAAGTGGTCCTGGAGAAGCATTACGTACGATGTCTATTTTACCGGCAATTTTAATTATCGCCTTTTTAGGCCTGAATATTTACATGAAAAAAAGAACGAATAAAGTACAAGCATAAATTAGTATGACAAGAAAATTAAGAATGGGAATGGTTGGCGGAGGCGCCGGATCATTTATTGGAGGAGTACATAGAAAAGCAGCTGCTATAGATGGTATGATTGATTTAGTTTGCGGTGCATTTAGTAGTAATGCAGAAAAATCAATTGCTTCAGGAAAAGACTTAAACTTAGATGAAAGTAGGTGTTATGGTACTTTTGAGGAAATGATTCTGAAAGAAAAAGAGTTGCCTGAAGATATTCGTATGGATTTTGTAGCGATTGTTACTCCTAATCATATGCATTTTTCTCCTGCAAAATTTGCTTTAGAAAACGGATTTCATGTGGTTTGTGATAAACCTGTTACCTTATCTTTAGAAGAAGCTATTGAGTTAGAAACGGTTATTCAGAAAAGCGGTAAATTATTTGCGTTAACGCATAATTATACGGGTAATTCTTTAGTAAAACAAGCAAGAGCTATGATTGCCAAAGGAGAATTAGGTGAAATTAGAAAAATTCAAGCACAATATTTACAAGGTTGGTTGTCTACAGATTTAGAAAGTACGGGACAGAAACAAGCAGCTTGGAGAGTGGATCCTAAAAAATCTGGAATTGGTGGTGCACTTGGAGATATAGGAACGCATGCAGAAAACTTAATTGAATATATTACCAATCTAAAGATTGATGAAATAGCTGCCGATCTAGGAGTCTTCGGAAAAGGAAGGGTTTTAGATGATGATGCAAATATGTTAATCCGTATGGAAAATGGTGCCAAAGGAAGTATTTCTATTTCACAAATTGCTTTAGGAGAAGAAAATAACCTTTCTATTAGAGTTTATGGTACCAAAGGAAGTTTGGAATGGCATCAAGAAAATCCGAATGAATTAATTACAAGGTGGTTAGATCAACCTAAGAAAATTTATACACCTAACGGAGCAGGATTGCATGCAGAAGCTTTGGAGGTTAGTAGAATTCCTGCAGGACATCCAGAAGGATATTTAGAAGCGTTTGCAACCATTTATAAAAACTTTGCAACACACGTTTTGGCAGTTAACAATAATAAGGAAATTGCAAAACCAGACTATCCAGGTATTGAAGACGGAGTTAGAGGTTTAAAATTTATTTATGCTGCTGTAGAAAGTAGTAAAGAGAATGCTGTTTGGAAAAAAATATAAATTTAAAAATTACAAGATGAAAACAATAAAAGGACCTGCAGTATTTTTAGCTCAATTTGCAGGAAGTGAAGCACCATTTAATTCTTTAGATGGAATGTGTAAATGGGCTTCAGAATTAGGGTATAAAGGAATTCAAATCCCTACTTGGGAAACGGGTTTAATAGACATAGAAACGGCAGCTAAAAGTCAGACTTATTGTGATGATTTAAAAGGAAAAGTAAATTCTTACGGATTAGAAATTACAGAACTTTCTACACATTTACAAGGTCAATTAGTAGCTGTAAATCCTGCTTATGATACTATGTTTGATGGTTTTGCACCAGAACATGTAAGAAACAATCCGAAGGCAAGAACAGAATGGGCAGTAGATTTTGTAAAGAAAGCTGGTACTGCAAGTGGCCGATTGGGGTTAAAATCTCACGCAACTTTTTCAGGAGCTTTAATGTGGCATACAGTTTATCCTTGGCCTCAGCGTCCAAACGGATTGGTAGATATGGGCTTTAAAGAACTGGCAAATCGTTGGACACCAATTTTAAATCATTTTGATGAACAAGGAGTAGATGTTTGTTATGAAATTCACCCTGGAGAAGATTTACATGACGGAGTTTCTTTTGAGCAATTTTTAGAAGCAACAGGAAATCATAAAAGAGCAAATATATTGTATGATCCTAGTCATTTTGTACTGCAACAATTAGATTATTTAGCATTTATAGATATTTATCATGATCGTATTAAGTCGTTTCATGTAAAGGATGCAGAATTTAATCCAACAGGTAGACAAGGTGTTTATGGCGGATACACAGATTGGAAAGATCGAGCTGGTCGTTTTAGATCTTTAGGAGATGGACAAGTAGATTTTAAAGGGATTTTTACAAAATTAACAAAGTACGAATGTGATGTCTGGGCAGTAATGGAGTGGGAGTGTTGTATTAAATCTTCGGAACAAGGCGCAAGAGAAGGAGCGCCTTTTATTCAAAAACATATTATAGAAGCTGCAGAACGTAGTTTTGATGATTTTGCTGGAGGAGATATCGATGAGAATTATTTAAAAGGAATATTAGGAATTTAAATTTTAGAGTAAATATGAAAAATTACTTACTAGTATTACTTGTAGTCCTAAGTTCGGCTTGTGCGCAAGCTCAAAAGAAAAAGGAACATAATAATCCTAATAAAGATTTTGTTAGAGATGAAAGTATTAGAAAAGCATTGGAATCTAATACCTTTTACGGAACACCTTCACCTACAGATCATCGGGAAACAGAATTTTACGATCCAGTAGCTGTTGTAAACCCTACGGGTCAAAATGGTGTGCCAAGTGATGCTATTGTGTTGTTTGATGGCACAAATTTAGAGGAATGGATAAACCAAAAAGACGGGATTCCATGTACCTGGAAATTAGATACAGAGGAGAAATCGATGACTGTTGCAAAAGGAGGGATAAAAGCAAATGCAACTATTGTTACCAAGCGTAAATTTGGGGCTGTACAATTACATTTAGAATGGAGATCTCCACCAGCTGTAAAATCTAGAACAGGTCAAGCGAGAGGAAATAGTGGTGTTGCTTTAGATGATAAATACGAGGTTCAAATCTTAGATAATAATGACAATGAAACGTATTCAAATGGAATGGTTGGGTCTATATACAAACAAGCTGCTCCGTTAGTAAATGCTTCTGTTGCAACAGGAAAATGGAATAGTTATGATATTATTTACCATCCACCTGTTTTTGAAGGAGAGAAAAGAGTTAAAGACGGAACAATAACAGTGCTTGAAAATGGTGTTTTAATTCAAGATCATTTTGCTTTACAAGGTGCAGTTGCTTATGTTGGTTGGCCAAGACAAGAATTGCATGGTAAAGGCCCAATTAGATTGCAAGACCATGGGAGTGCTGTGAGTTATAGAAATATCTGGGTAAGAGAATTGAATAATTAAAGAAGCTTTTTTCTGAAGTAGATTTATAAAAAAAGTGAAGGTAATTTTAAGTTACTTTCGCTTTTTTTTATTCGGGTTATTCAATTTTTCTACCTTCTAAGTATTTTACTCTTTTATAAGTATTTTCTTTAAAAAGGCCTTTTTTATCAATTCTAATAATAGACCAAGTGGTATCTACTCTAGAGTTATTATTCGTTTCAACAAAATCATCATCGTAATAAGAAATAGTAATCATATCCATAATGTCTTCGCTAATCCATTTGCCATATTTATCTCCTAACCAACCATCTTTATCACCAGTAAAAGCCAATTCACCTAAGTTAATAATCTCTAAAGAACCTTTTTTTGTAGTTACGCCATAAAGTGTTTTGCAGCAGGTTCCGTTTTCATAAGTAAAAGTGAATAAATTAAAAGCAGGAAATTCTTTGTATTCTTTAAAACAAAATCCGTCATAATTGTTAAGGTCTAGAAGTTCTGAATCTCCGATTGCAATTTTTTGAGAGCTTAAATATTTTGATATAAACTCCTTGTCCATCCTATTTTTTTTAGAACAAAACTGACTGTAAACTTCAACGTCTTTTTTAGCTTTTGAAGTTTTAGCTTTTATGTATTCAAAATCTATCTTAGGTAAGATTATTGTAGTGTCTACAAGTATTAAATTAGAAGGTTTATTAAAACAAATATCTTTTTTTACTTCAGTAAAAGAGAAGAAAAAAGGGATTAATAAAAGTGCCAAGACCGTGATTTTTTTTATCAAAACAAGCGTTTTTTTATAAAACAAATATAATTGTTTTTTATATGAAATGAATAGTTCGTTTTTTACGGATGTATGTACTTTTAAAAACCGTGTTTATCGTAATATTCATGTTTTTAGCTGTTTACATGTTTTTTTGTGTTGGTGAGTGCTTGGGTTAAGAATTAATTAGACGATAAATCGCCTTAATAAAATCATTTGAAGCTATATTTATAAGGATAATTTTAGAAATTTGGCTTGTTCATATAAGACAACGATTAAGTAAGACCAAATAGTTTGGTATTAACAAGATTATTAATATTTTTGATGATACTTAAAGTAAGCGTTAAAAATTATTTGAATCAAATTTCGAACGGTAAATAAATATAAAAACAAACTAAATGAAGACCTTTAAACATGTAATGATTGCCTTTTTTTCTTTAATGATATTAGCAAGTTGTGCTAAAAATGAAAAGGAAAAAACAGAAAATAAAACTTCTAAGAAAAAAGTAGTTGCAGTAGAAAAGAAAGTTGACAAGATTAAAAGTTTTGTAATAACCGGTAACGATGTAATGAAGTTTAACAGAACAGAAATTAAAGTAAAATCTGGTCAGAAAGTAAAAATCACTTTAAAACATGTTGGTCAATTGCCTATAAATGCTATGGGGCATAATTTTGTGATTTTAAAAAAAGGTGTTGACATGGCAGCGTTTGCAGCTAAAGCTATAGCAGCTAAAGAAAACCAATACATTCCTGTAGGTTCTAATGATATTATTGCACATACTAAATTAATTGGTGGTGGAGAAAGCGATAGTGTAGAGTTTGATGCTCCTGAAAAAGGAACATATCAATTTTTATGTAGTTTTCCAGGACACTATGGTATGATGAAAGGTGAGTTTATTGTTGAGTAAAATTTCAATATAATTACCTTATATATAATTCCATTCTGGGGTATTGCAATGTGTTTTCTTAAAAAGGAGAAAAGCATTATCAATACCCTTTTTTATTCTCTATTAAAACAAATTCGTGAGTAATTTCTACAAATTAAAAAGATCTGAAAAAATTATAAATTATATTTTATTTGTGTTATTTGTAATTTTCGCAATTATTCAACTAAATGATCCTGATGGAGTTTTATGGTTTTCAATCTATTTTTTTGTTGCCTTAATTTGTTTCATTGCTAATTTTAAGGTGATTCCAAAATTTATTTTAATAACAACAATAGTTGGTTTGCTTTTATATGCTGCATTTCATTTTACACTATTTATAGATTATATACAAACCGAAAATAAAGAAGAAATTTTTGGAGAAATGGTTTATGAAAAGCCTTACCTAGAAGGAACAAGAGAATTTCTAGGTTTATTAATAGCCGCTTGTGGTGTTATTTATCAACTAAAAAAAGTTAATAAACTTTAGCCATAAGGTTCTAATCTTAATTTTTTATCAAATTACTAAACAGCCTTAATTGGTTTGTTTTCTTTCAGTGAATTTCTAAGCACATTAATAAAGTAACAATTTTTTAGCTTTGTTGGGTGTGTTTTCTATATTAAAACTTAAAAAAATAAAAATCTAATAATGAATAAATTTATTACGCTATCATTTTTTGTCTTAACATTTTTATATTCTGGCATCAGTTTTTCTCAAAATTCCATTTCAGGTAAGGTAAAAGACCTTGCAGGGAAATCAATAGAAAATGTTGTTGTAGCTGTAGAGAAATCAAAACTGTTTAGTACAACAGACAGTGAAGGAGAGTTTAAAATTAAAAATATAGGGAACGGAAATTATAAAGTCACTATTTCTCATTTAGGCTATAAATTAATTACTAAAACACTTACTCTTGATAATAAAGATATTACTGTGTCTTTTACTTTAGAGGACGATTTAATAAACCTTAATGCTGTTGTGGTTACTGGGACTTTCGATCCTAGAACTAGTTTAGAATCTAGTACTTCTATAAGTGTTTTAGATACAAAAGCTATTCAAAATACCTATACACAAGGTACTGCTGGTTTATTACAAAATATACCTGGTACATTTACAGATGCATCAGCAGGAGAAATATTTACCAGAGTTTATACACGTGGTATTTCTGCCTCTGCAGAAGATGATATGGGTTGGTATTATGTGTCATTGCAAGAAGATGGTTTGCCAGTAAGTTTGGTACAACACTCTTATTATAGTCCAGATTTGTTTCATCGTGTAGATTTAACAACGCAAAAAGTAGAAGCTATTCGTGGAGGAAGTTCATCAATTACGGCCATGAATGCACCAGGAGGAATTTATAATTTTATTTCTCATGGAATACATCAAGAGTTAACTGGAGACGTACAAGTTTCTACAGGACTGCAAGGAAATAATAATTTTCTTAATAGAATTGATGCTACTATTGGTGGTGCTCTTGGTAATGATTGGTATTTTAATGCAGGTGGACATTACCGTAAAGATGATGGCGCTAGAGATACCGATTTTACGTTTAGTAAAGGTGGTCAGTTTAAGTTTAATGTGATTAAAAAATATGACAAAGGTTTTTTGAAGTTTTATGGAAAATTATTAAACGATAAAACAAACCGTTATACAGGTGTTGCTGCTACTAATTGGGAAAACCCAACAGCTGCATTTGGTCAAGATTTTAGAAACTCATCATTATTAATGCCTAGTTTTGATGCTAAAATTCCTGATGCACGAAACCTAGAGAATACCATCAATTTTAATCCTTCTCAAGGTGTTCATGCTAAAGATTATGCTTTTGGTGTGGATTTCTTACATGATTTAGGAAACAATTGGTCTATTAGAAATAATATTAAATTTTCTGCGAAAGATGCGAATTGGCAAACATCAATTAGTAATGCTTTTGTTTCACTTAGCGATCCAACAGCGTATTTTATTAGTGGTGCTCAGTTTCCTATTGGACAAGTAGTTTTTAAAGATGTACAATCTGGGTCTGAATTGGCGCGTGTAAATAATGCAGGTATTTTAGGGGGGCAACCTTTTGAATATATAAGTGGATCATTACCATATGATGCAATTATGGGAACATCTGCTTGGTATAAAGAAAATAAAGCTGATGAATGGATGAACCAATTAACTATTAGAAAGAAACTAGAAAATCATGATATTAATACTGGTCTTTCTTTAGGTTTTTCTGATACTTCGCATTTTACACAAGGTAGTTTTGCCTTTGCTACGTATGAACCAAACCCAAGGATATTAGAGGTTACTTTAGAAAATCCTGGAGATCCTGTTTTGGCTTTATCAGATAAAAATGGTGCTAGTAATTATGGAGGTTTGTTTTTTGTGAATTCTAGAGCAAATGTGAGTCAGATTGCTCCTTTTATAAATGACCGATGGAAAGTATCAGAAAAACTGTATTTAGATTTGGGAGTGCGTTATGAGAGCATCAACCATAAAGGAAGTAAAGATAGATATGCACCGTTTTCTCAAGATGGTGGAGTAGATGGAGATGCAACAACAGCATACGATAATGGTGTTTTAACCCCAACGGGAGATCAAGATGATTTTGATTTTACGTATGATTACGTATCATATTCTGGAGGAATCAATTATAAAATAAATGAAAATGCTGCATTGTTTTCTAGATATTCAAAAGGAAATAAAGCACCAGAATTAAACTACTATTTTAATAATTTTGCATACGTCCCAATCAATCAAAAAGGCGAGGTTCAGAAAATAATACAAACAGAACTTGGTCTAAAATTAAATGCTAAAAATGCCTCTTTTACAGGTACTGCTTTTTGGAGTACACTTAAAGATGTTGGTATTGCTAATTTTGAGTTTGATGGTGATACAAATAGTACTTTTTATACGCCAATTCAGTTTAATACTTCAGAAACTTTTGGTTTTGAATGGGAAAGTGTTTTTACGCCGATAGATTATTTTAGTTTCAGATTTAATGGAGTTTTACAAAGTCCGAAAGCTAAAGATTGGAAAGTGTATGATGCAGCCGGTTCTGTAGATACAAGTGATGATGTTATTACAGATTATTCTGGTAAAACATTGGCTTTTAACCCTAAAGTAATGTTTAATTTAAGTGCAGAGTTTGAAAAAGATAAATTTTCAGCATCTTTAAAATGGCAGTACATGGGCAAACGTTTTGGAAATGTTTCTAATGCGTTTGAATTGGCTGCTTATAGTGTTTTCGATTTAGGAACGGGTTATCAAATCAATAAAAATTTATCTGCTAACATTTTAGTGACCAACCTTTTTAATTCTGATGGTTTGGCTAACTTTTTTGGAGCAAATAGTTTTGGTGCCAATGCTAATGGAGCAACATCAGATTTTATTGCAGCAAATCCGGATGCTAGTTTTGTAGTCTTTCCAATATTAAGAAGAAGAGCAATGTTAAAAATAAATTATCATTTTTAATAACGAATACTGTTCTAAATTTGAACATATGAGTTCCTCTTTCAGGGATGATCATTGCTATTTTTACAAAGTTAAAAAGTAGATAAAAACTAATAATTTATAAGATGAAAAAAAACATATTCTATTGTTTGGTATTTTTACTGATGGTATCCTGCGGAAAAGAGGAGCACAAGTCAGTAGAAAAAAAGGCTAGCACAGAAAAAGACGCAGAAATAAGTTTACCTTTTTCTAGGATTGAATTAAATGATCTAGCAGGTTTTAAAGCAACATCAAGCAATTGGAAAATTGTAGGAAATGCTATTGCAGACAGAAACAAGGAAAAAACATTTACGGCTACAGAAGGCGTAGGTATTTTATTAAATACGCCAAATAAGGAAGCTAAAGGAAATATATTTAGCAATTTTGAACACGGAGATATTGAATTAGAACTAGACGTAATGATGCCATTAGGATCTAATTCTGGGGTTTATTTTCAAGGAAGATATGAAGTTCAGTTATTTGATAGTTGGGGAGTAACAGCACCAAAATATAATGATATTGGAGGTATTTATCAACGTTGGAATAAAGAAGCGGCAAAAGGTAAAGAAGGGTATGAAGGGCATGCACCAATGGTAAATGCATCAAAAGCTCCAGGTTTATGGCAACATTTAAAAGTTATTTTTCATGCGCCAAAGTTTAATTCCGAAGGAAAAAAAACAAAGAATGCTTGGTTTGAAGAAGTTCGTTTAAATGGTGTTTTATTACATGAAAATGTAGAAGTTACAGGAGCAACAAGAGGCGGGAATGCTAAAGAAGTTGCTACTGCTCCGTTTATGATTCAAGGAGATCATGGGGCAGTTGCTTTTAAAAATATAAAATACAAACTTTATGGAAACAAGAAGATTGGTATTAAAGAATCTACGCTAAAAGTATATGATAATCCTGATAAAAGCAGAGGCTTAAAAAAGTATGAAGAACGTAAATTAATTCAAGAAATTAAGGTAGATTCTATTTCTCCTTTGGTAAGGTTTAAGCCAAACGTGCAGCATACTCTTAACTATACAGGTCAGTTTGATATACCAACAACAGGAGAATATTTATTTGATGTAAATGTGTACGGTACCGCTGTTTTGATAATTGATAAGGATACTGTAGTGAACACTGGTGGAATTGGTTCTGGTAAAATAAAACTTCAAAAAGGAACAGTGAATTATACCTTGTTGTATAACAAACCATATCCTTGGGGATTACAATTCGACCTTCATGTGGAAGGTCCAGAAATACAACGTTATTCTATATTAGAAACAAGTATGGCGGGTATCAACAAAAATAAAACTATTAAACCTATTGTAATTGATGCCACAACCGAGAATCAAATTCAACGTTGCTTTTTGTTTCATAAAGGTACCAAAAGAACACATGTTATTACTGTTGGTTTCATAGAAAAATTAAATTTTGCTTATGATTTATCATCGGCTTCTTTATTACAAGTTTGGGGTGGCGAATTTTTAGAAACTACAGATATGTGGCATTCCAGAGGAAAAGAGCAAGTGGGAAGCCCGCGTGGTTTTATTGTTTCTGCAAGTGGAAATATAGATTTTGCAGTTTTGGAAAATAAGAATCAAGATTGGCCATCAGAAATAAATGAAGAAACGAACTTTAAACAAAAAGGATACAAATTAGACAAGAATCAAATTCCTGAGTTTTTATGTAGTATAAATGATGTAGAAATAGCAGATAAAATAATAGCTTCTACCAAAGAAAAAAGAGCTGTAGAAAGAATTATACATATAGATGGAAAAAGTGCAATTTGGCATAAAATAGCGGTAGGAGAATCCATAGAAAAATTGCCAAATAATATATTTATTATCAACAGTGAAAGTTATTATGTAGATTTTTCTGGCAACAATACTTTAGAAACGATTATACGTTCTAAAGGAGGGAAAGAAGAGTTGTTAGTAAAAATACCTGCAGGGAAACAAACTATTAATTACACTATTATCTGGTAATTCTAAATCTAAAAAAAAATGAAGACTTTATATAAAATATTAGCTGTTGTAGTGTTGCTTTTTGCAAGTCAAGTAGGAATCGCTCAGAAAAAAGGTAAAATTGTAAACAAAGCACTTGCTCAAAAAGAATTAGACTATTATAAAATAGTAGATGTTCCTATTCCTAAAGACATAGTTTTAGAAGTTGGAGGATTGGCATTAACCGATGATGGTAAATTAGGTGTTTCTACAAGAAGAGGTGAAGTTTGGGTGCTGGATAATCCGAACGCTAAAAAACCAACCTATAAGTTATTTGCCAAAGGAATGCATGAAATTTTAGGTTTGGCTTATAAAGATAATGGGTTTTACGCTACCCAACGTAGCGAGTTAACAAGATTAGAAGACGAAGATAAAAATGGAGTTGCAGATTATTACAAAACTGTTTTCTCATGGCCATTATCTGGTAATTATCACGAATATTCTTACGGACCTAAATTTGATAACAATGGAGACATGATACTCACCTTAAATGCAACTTATATGGGAGATGCTTTAAGTATGGCAAAATGGAGAGGTTGGTTGATAAGAATAACACCAGAAGGAAAAATGACACCATTAGCAGCAGGTTTAAGATCTCCCGCAGGTTTTGATGTGAATGCCAATGGCGATATATTTTATACTGAAAACCAAGGTGAATGGGTTGGTTCTGGACGTATGACACATATTGAAAAAGGAGATTTTGCAGGTGGAAATCCAATGAGTTTACAATGGACAGGGGATAAATTATCTCCACTTTCTATGAAGCCAGAAGATTTAAATCCTGATGAAGGTGTGACACTTTATGAATATGCAAAAATAAAAAAAGAAGTAAAAGCACCTGCAATATGGTTTCCTCATACCATTCAAGGCATTTCTACTTCAGATATTTTGTATGATACAACTAACGGAAAGTTTGGACCTTTTGCAGGTCAAATGTTTGTGGGAGATCAAGGACATAGTAAAGTTGTGCGTGTATTTATGGAAAAAGTAAATGGCGTGTATCAAGGAGCTTCTTTTCTATTTAAAGAAAATTTCTCTTCGGGTGTTTTAAGAATGATTTGGGGCGATGATTCTAATATGTTTGTAGGTATGACAAGTAGAGGATGGTCATCAACAGGAAGAAAATCTTATGGTTTACAACGTTTAGTTTGGACAGGAAAAACTCCGTTTGAAATAAAAAAAATGAAAGCGTTAAATGATGGTTTTGAATTAGAATTTACAAAGCCCATCAACAAAAAAATGGCGCAAGATTTGTCAAACTACAAAATGTCGACTTTTACGTATGGTTATCATAAAGAATATGGAAGTCCTATTGTAGATGCTCAAAAATCTATGATACATAAAGCAGTTATTTCTGCGGATGGTTTAAAAGTGAAATTAACAATTCATGGAATGCGATTGGGGTATATTCATCAAATAGAAATTCCGAAGTTAACATCTGCTTCAGGAGAATTATTATTGCATAATACCGGATATTATACTTTAAACGAAGTTCCAGGAGGTGAGTTAAAATCGCCACAAATGCAGATGTCAAAAACATCAAAGAAAACAATAAAACAACCTAAACGCGTTAACACAATGCCGTCTTCTTGGGGAGAACGTGGTGCAGATGAGAAAGTTGTTATAGGTACCATTCCTGGGTTAAAATACGATACTGAAGAGATTACAATCAATAGAAATAGTAATATTGAATTAACTCTGAATAATAATGATGATATGATACACAATGTTGTTATAACCAAACCAGGTAAAGAAACGCCTCTTAAAATAGGGGAGTTGGCGCTTAGTTTAGGGCTTGAAGGTTCCGATCTAAATTATGTTCCGTTTGATGATAGAATATTATTTCATACAGGAACTGTTCCTCCAGAAAGTAATGAAACTATTTACTTTAAATCTCCAAGTGAACCTGGAGAATATTGGATAGTTTGTACCTTTCCTGGGCACTCTTTTTCTATGAGAGCAAAATTAATTGTGAAGTAGAGAGCTTTTAATTTTATTAAAATTTAAAATGCGATTCCAAAAATGGGATCGCATTTTTTTATGGAATAGTAATTTAATCGAAATAAATTAATTTATGAACCCATCTTTTTATTGATAAATAATACAGGTTATAAGAATTATGGAGTAGAGAGTAAAAGTTCTTTTACTCCATTTATGAGTTTAATAAAAAGTTTACTGTACGCTGTACAACCGGAAAAAGATAACTTTATCAAGTTATAAAAAAATAAGTTCCTTAGAAGTTTTACTGTTAAGTATAAAAACTATAATTCCCGCTTTTGTATATCATTTTGATAAACCTTAGCGGGAATCTAATTTTTTAATTTATTGTTTTTCCTAAAACTACTTGAAAAGCTCCTTTTTTTAAGAAAGGTTTGCTGTTTTCTGCTGTTATTTTAGTTTCCCAAGCGTAAATTTTTTGTAAGTTTTTCAATTTAGATAAACTACCTAAACTACCTTCTGTAACTTGTGTATTGTATAGATTTATACTTGTTAATTTAGATAAGGCATTCAATTCAGAAATTCCAATATCTGTAATTGGATTGCTGTTCAATTTCAATTTTTGGAGATTTTTAAACTGATTGATATCTTTTATATTGGCATCACTTAAGTTATTGTCCTGAATAGATAACCATAAAATATGATCTTTAATCCCTACTAGTTTCTTTAGTTTTTCCTCAAGTAAATCTGCATTAGCAACGGTAATTGTATTTGAAGGTAAAACGGCTTCGTATAAATTAGATCCAAACACTAATTCTCTTAGGGTAAAACCTTCGGATAGAAGTTCATTTAAAACTTTTTCATCTATAACACCTAATTTAGGTAGTTCATTTCCATTGTTTCCATCACTAGATAATCCTAGCATTGTGGTAGCAATTGCTAATGTTTTTTTAGAAGATTCTATAGCTCCAATTTTAGTTGAAAAACTGGCATTTGCGTTATCAATCCAATAAGTTATAATAGCTATTTCTTCTTCTGTTAAAGGAGTTTTTCCTTTTGGAGGCATAAAGTCATCATGATGCGGATTTAATAAAACACGACGAATTAATTCTGACTTGGAAGCATCTCCAGCCACCAAAACAGCACCGTTTTTACCACCACCTAAAATAGCAATACTATCATGCAGCATTAAACCACCTTTCTTTTTATCAGTATTATGACAACTGGTGCATTTGTTTTCTAAAATAGGAGCTACTAAATAGCTATACACAACAGCATCTTCCACTTTAGTTACCGGTTTTAATGGTTCTTCTTTCTCTTTAAAAGGAGCGTATTTTGTTAAATAATCACTTCCGTGGGTAAGATTACCTCCATAATGTCCTGTAACACTTAATAAAATAACAAGCAGAGCAAGTGTTGCAATATTAGATTTGACGCTGTTTAGTTTGCTTATTTTTATTTTATCAATTCTAATTAACCACGCCATAAAAGCAATAACTGTGGTAGCAATTCCAAACCAGAAATGAGAATCAATTGCGGCATCATCATAGCCACCACTTAAAGATAACATATACCCTAAAATACAGGCAATTGCAGCAGTTACGGCTCCTGTTAAAAGAGCTAGCGGAATTCCTGCATTAAATACAGAGTCTTTTTTCCATTTACTATAGATTTCTAATAAAAAAGCAAAGAATAAAAATCCAATAGGCATATGTACCACTAGTGGATGAAATCTTCCTAGAAAGATGATAAAGTCTGGTGTTTCAGTCATAAAATAAATGCTAATAAATTATACGCGTTCTAGTTTTAATGGCGGTGTTTTATCTGCTCTCCATTGGCAGATGTACAAGTTTTTATCATTATCTACACAAACATCATGACCATGAGAGATAGGTTTGTCTAGTAATTGATATGATTTTTGCAACTCGCCATTTACATATAATGGAGCAGTAGCTCCTGGGTTAGAAACCACTTTGTCTCCTTCTAAAATAGTTACAAATCCTGTGGGTTGTTTCCAGTCAGTTTTTCCAACTTCTGGTTGAGACCAGCAAACTCCAGCATATAAATTTGTATCATCAAAAACAGGTCTACAAACTTGCATATTTGGCAGGTGAAGTGTTTTAATATATTTTCCATCTAAGGTAAACCACTTAAAACAAGCCTGACTTCTAGAGGTAACAACCACCATTGGGTTTTCTTTATCTCTGTAATCTATGGCAACACCATGAGCGCTTTTAATTTGATAATTTTTATCTGGATTATCACTTCCTCCCCAATGTCTAATATAGCGACCATTATAATCGTATTGAATAATTCTACTCATTCCATAACCATCAGCTACATAAATATCTCCATTAGGACCTATTGCGGTTTCTGTTGGGCAAAAAGATTCTCCTGGTTTGTAAATTCCAATAGTAAGTGGATGTCCAATGTCAAAAACAACACGACCATCCATAGTCGTTTTTGTAATTCTACCGTTGTGTTTTGTCCAGCCGCCTTGCTTGTTTAAAAACCAACCAGAATCTGCTAAAAATAAGTATTCATCTCCTCCTTCGTCGGATATTGTTAAACCATGTCCACCAGGATATGCAGTTCCCCAAGAGTCTATAACGTTTCCAGATTTATCAAAAATAATCACATTGTTTTTAGGATGATCTCCAATCATCACCAATCTGCCTTTGCTGTCCATTTGCATTTCATGGCAATTAAGCAAAGGGGTTTCAATGGAGCTCATTTTAGCCCAATCTCGTATTAATCTATACTGATAATCTCCATGCCCTAGAATTACATCATCTTTTTTTGATTTTTTAATCATATGAAAACCAAATGTAGGCGCAGCAGTTATAGCAGCAGTTGCTAGTCCAGCTTTTTTAATAAAATCTCTTCTTGTAGACATCTATTTTGTTTTATGTTAATAAATCTTTTACAACATGTCCGTGAACATCTGTTAATCGATAACGTCTTCCTTGGTGTTTAAAAGTTAATTTCTCATGATCTATACCAAATAAATGCATTAACGTTGCATGGAAATCATGCACATGTACAGGATCTTTGGTTACATTATAACTAAAATCGTCTGTTTCTCCGTAAGAGAATCCCGGTTTTACACCTGCACCTGCCATCCACATTGTAAATGCTTTTGGGTGATGATCTCTACCATAATTTGTATCTGTTAATTGACCTTGAGAGTATACTGTTCTTCCAAATTCTCCACCCCAAACAACTAACGTATCATCTAACATACCACGTTGTTTTAAATCTTTTATTAAGGCAGCATTGGCTTGATCTGTTTTTCTGGATTGACTTTTTGTTCCTCCCGGACAATTGTTATGTTGGTCCCATCCTTGGTGATATAATTGTACAAATTTCACACCTTTTTCTAATAGTTTTCTTGCCATTAAACAATTGGCAGCATACGTACCAGGATCTTTACTGTCTTTACCATACAAATCGAAAATATGTTCTGGCTCATCAGATAAATCGGTTACTTCTGGTACAGAGGTTTGCATTTTAAAGGCCATTTCGTATTGCGCCATTCTTGCCTGAATCTCTGGGTCACCATAAGCATCTTTCTGAATATTATTTAAATTCCCTAAATAATCTAACATATGTCTTCTATCGTTTCCGTCGTAATTTTCAGGATCACTTAAATACAATACAGGATCTTTACCAGATCTAAATTGCACTCCTTGATGTTCTGTTGGTAAAAATCCATTTCCCCATAAACTAGCTTTTAGCGGTTGTCCTTTTCCGTTTTTAGAAACCAAGGTGATAAACGTTGGTAGGTTTTCATTGTCAGATCCTAAACCATAACTTAACCAAGAACCGATAGAAGGTCTACCAGGTAATTGATTTCCTGTTTGCATAAAAGTAATTGCCGGCGTATGATTAATTTGATCCGTTTGCATTCCTTTTATAAAGCATAAATCGTCTACAACTTCAGATAAATAGGGCATGGCATCACTAACCCAAGCTCTAGATTCTCCATATTGTTTAAAATTAAAAGTAGAAGGAGCAACGGGTAATGTACTTTGACTACCGCTCATTCCCGTAAGTCTTTGACCGCCAATAATAGATGGAGGTAATTCTTTACCAAACATGTCTACTAATTTAGGTTTATAATCAAATAAATCTAATTGAGAAGGACCTCCACTTTGAAATAAATATATAATACGTTTCGCTTTTGGTAAATGATGAGGTAAACCTAATCTATTTTTATTATAGGTTTCTAAAATCATTTCTTCGGTACTTTTTTTACCGGTAGCCCCAAACATTTTATCTGCACCTAATAATCCACCTAAAGCAATTGCTCCTAAACCTAATGATGTTTTTTTAAGAAAGGCTCTTCTATCAAGCTGTCTTTCTAACTTTTGTAAATCTCTATTGTTAGATGTTAATTTTTTATGATG
This sequence comes from Polaribacter sp. Z014, assembly GCF_023555435.1. Classification (NCBI taxonomy): domain Bacteria; kingdom Pseudomonadati; phylum Bacteroidota; class Flavobacteriia; order Flavobacteriales; family Flavobacteriaceae; genus Polaribacter; species Polaribacter sp. Z014. Next base: position 42,276 of record NZ_JALCZP010000008.1, on the reverse strand, counting down.
ATCATTACACATAATTTCTTTATTTAGAGTTTAACAATTTATCGTTTTGTAATAGTTGCATCTGCGTTCATAATTGTACTAGCTACAACAGAATTAGCTGCTATTAATGCTTTATTATCAGTTTTAGAAATTTTAAAAGCACCTGCTTGAAGCCAACCTTTGGTTTTTTCAATATTGCTATCAAAATTTTTATATTCTTCCTTTTGTAATGCTGTTAATAGAGTTAATTCTTTGTCAGAAATTTGTCTTCCGGTTAACTTTTTAAATACAGAAGTTATTCCTGTTTTTAAGTTTTCTGCATCTGTAATTTGTTTTCCTAGTACTCTAGAAGCTTCAATATAGGTTGGGTCATTTAAAACAACTAAAGCTTGTAGAGGTGTGTTTGTTTTTTGTCTACGTGTTGTACACAAATCTCTTGTTGGTGCATCAAAAATAGAAATTGTAGGATTTGGTATGGTACGTTTCCAAATAGTGTACATACTTCTTCTGTATAATCCTTCTTCACCATCTTGTACATAGGTATCTCCATTTACTTTCCATAATCCTTTAGGTTGATATGGTCTTACGCTTTCTCCTCCAATTTTTCGGTTTAATAGACCAGAAGCAGCTAATGCGTTATCTCTTAGCATTTCTCCAGACAGTCTGTTAGAAGGGCCTCTTGCGAGCCATTTATTTTCGCCATCTTTAGCTAAAAGTTCTTCCGTAATAACAGAACTTTGTTGGTAAGTGTTAGACATCATAATTGTTTTATGAAGTGCTTTTACATCCCAACCAGAATCCATAAATTGAATAGCTAACCAATCTAATAATGCTGGGTGACTTGGCATTTCTCCTTGATTTCCAAAATCTTCAGCCGTTTTTACAAGTCCGGTTCCAAAAAGATTTTGCCAATATCTATTTACGGCAACTCTGGCTGTTAATGGGTTGTTTTTGTCTGTGATCCATTTAGCTAACCCTAGTCTATCTTTTTTCACACCTTTTGGCATCGGAAAAATATCTTCTGGTACATTTGGAAAAACACTATCTGTAGGGTTGTCATAATTTCCTCTACCTAAAATATAGGTTTGTCTATTATGTTTGCTTTCTTTCATAACCATTATCTGTTTGATAGGGTCTATACTATCCACTAGAACTTGCCTGTCTTTTTCTAATTGTTTTAGGGCGATTGTATATGGTTTTGAATTTGCAGATAAATAATAATTGACAAATTTTTCTTTTTCAGCATCAGATAAATCTTTGCTGCTTTTTTGCTTCATACTTTTTAATGTTTCTGTATTGGCAATTTGTAGTACTTCTAGTTCGCTTAATTCTTTATTAAACACAAGTAAATCATCAACAGTAGCACCTTTAATACCTTTTCCTCTCCATACAGCACCAATTCGTAAACCAGGTTCTAAATGCGGGCTTTTGGCCCCATATAATTGCAAACCATGAAAAACAATGTCTTTATATAAATTATCAAATTCTGTTTTAGTTTGTTGTTTTTCTCCATCTACATAAATAGAAACGCCATTAGCTTTACTAGATCCATCATACGTGAAGGTTAATTGTACCCATTTTTCTTTTGGAACCTCGTTTAAAGTTTCAACAACAATGGCATTATCTGGATATACGTGAGCCAAAAGTGCTTCTAGTTTGTTGTCTTTAATTTTTAAATGATATCCTCTAAAACTATGTAGTTCTGGACTATTCATTTTATGAAAAATTACGCCTTCTTTTAAATCTTTAGGAATAAAAACTTGTATACCAATACTAAAAGGTTGGTTTCTTTGAAAGATTCCAATTTTGTCTAATTCTAACCAAGTGTCACCATTCATAGAAAGTCCATTTCCATGCGCTCCTTTGGTGTAAATAGCTTTTTCGTTATCAACAAATTGTTGACGCATTCTGATGTTGTTCTTTCCGTTACCACCAACTGTATTTACAAGTTTTTTGTTATTGAAGTCAAAAGCAGCAATTAAACTTTTAGGTTTTGCATTAGTAGCTATTTTTTTATAGCCATTACTAGCAATCCATTTAGTTGCTTTAGCAGTTTCTGTTGTACTTATTTTAGCTACTTTTTCTTCGGTATCATCTACAAGAGTTTCTAAATAAGCCAATACCTTTTCTTGTTCTTCTGTAGGCAACATCATTGCTGGTACTGGTGTCGCAAGATCCCAAGGAATTAAACCGGTTTCATCAATATTATTAAAAAAACTATACATTTCGAAATAGTTTTTTTGAGAAATAGGATCGTATTTGTGGTCGTGGCATTTAGCGCATTCAAAAGAAAGGCCCATTAAACCCTGACTTACAGTAGCTGTTCTGTCGGCAACATATTCAGATCTAAATTCCTCATCAATAATACCTCCTTCTAAGTTTTGAGGATGTAATCTATTAAAGGTAGTCGCTAGTTTTTGTTCTTTGGTAGCGTTTTCAAACATATCACCTGCAAGCTGCCAAGTAATAAATTTGTCATACGGCATGTTCTCATTAAAAGCATTAATAACCCAATCTCTCCAAGGAGATGTATCTCTGTATTTGTCATTACTATAACCGTGTGTGTCTGCATAACGAGAAAGATCCATCCAGTCTAAAGTTTTATGTTCTCCATAGGCTTTAGAAGCTAAAAGGCGGTCTATTTGTTTTTCGAATGCATTTGGAGATGAATCGTTTATAAAGTTGTTAATTTCTTCTATGGTAGGAGGTAAACCTGTTAAATCTAGAGTTGCTCGTCTTAATAAAATGTCTTTTTCTGCTTTCTTAGAAGGTGAAAATTTTAAGTTTTCTAATTTAGCAATCACAAAATTATCAATAGGACTAGCTACAAAATCAGTATGTTCTACCGTAGGAATTTCCGATAATTCTGGTTTTAAAAAAGCCCAATGTTCTTTGTATTCTGCTCCTTCTTCAATCCATTTTACAAAAACAGCTTTTTCATAATCACTTAAGGTTAGGTGAGAGCCTGGTTCTGGCATTATTAATTTAGGATCGTCGGTAATAATACGATGAAAAAATTCGCTATTTTTTAAGTTCTTCGGGTCTATAGCAAATTTACCAGGACTTTCAGAAAGTTCTGCATACGCTAATTCTGCTGTATGTAATTGTAGTCCTCCTTTTATATTTCCTTTATCTGGACCGTGACATAAAAAACATTTATCCGATAAAATTGGTTTTACATGTTGATTAAAGTCAACTTTTTTAGGAAGCTTTTTATACTCCTCAGCTACTGAATCCGGTAAACTTGGACCACAAGAACTAAACAGTAGTAGTCCAATAATAAATAAAAATAACCTCATGCCTTTTAGTGAATCTAATATTATAGGTCACAAAACTAGCATTAAAGTAAAAAATTAACTTAATTAAATCAGACTTAAAAATGCTTATTTCCGATATTTGTTCTATATTTCAGGCTTAACATGATAATTGTCTTGTTTTGATTTAATCTTTTTTTGTATGAATAATTTATTACCTTTTCTAAAGTTAAGTATGTTGCATACAGGTGTAGCTAAACTTAATGAAACATGGCGTTTTAGTAATGTGATAAGTCCATTTGTAAGGTTGTTTCTAGTAACAAAAGGAGAAGCAGAGGCATCTTACGGTGGGAAGACTTTTGTGTTAAAACCAGGTTATATGTATTTAATTCCTAGTTTTACTTATAATGATTATCAATGTAAAGATTTTCATGAACAGTATTATACAGGTTTTTTTGAAGAGATAAAATTAGGGATGTCTATTTTTAATACAAAAAAGTGTAAATATGAAGTGAAAGCAAATGTTACGGATTACGACTTTTTTGAAAGGTTACTTGTTTTAAATCCTAATAAAGCTGTTTTAGATAATAATCCTATGACACACATTAACAGTAAGTTACCTAATTATAAAAGTAGTAAAGATGCTTATTTAAATTACGATATTGAAACACAAGGTATATTGGCAATTTTACTTTCACGATTTGTTGAAAATGCTGCTGTTTTGGATGATAAAGGAGTTTTTAAAGGTGACTTAAATAGGGTTTTAATATATATTGCAAAACATTTAAATGAAGAATTAATGGTGGCTACTTTGGCAGCATATTGCAATTTAAGTCCAGATCATTTTACAAAATCGTTTTATTCAAAATTTAAAGTAAACCCTAATAAATACATTCAGCTAAAAAGAGTAGAAAGGGCGCAGTTTTTATTACTTACTACGAAGGATTCTTTAGAGCAAATAGCGGAGAAAGTGGGCTTGAAAAGTTTGTCTTATTTCTCCAAAAAATTTAAAGAAATAGTAGGTTTAAGTCCTGCGAAATTCAGAAAAGAACAACTTAATTTATAAACTCTTGGCAAATCATTATAAGTCTTTAAAATTAAAATTGATAAATGCAGGTTATGATAAATTAGATCATAATTGGAATTTTGATAACGTTATTAGTCCGTTTACTAGGTTGTATTTAATTACAAGCGGAGAAGCGTTTGTGTATCATCACAATAAAAAATTCCACCTTTTACCTGGCTATTTATATCTTATTCCCAGTTTTGTGTATAGTAGTTATAAATGCGATTTAAAACATGAGCAATATTATGTCAGTTTTTTCGAAGAGTTAGGGAGTGGTTTGTCTATTTACAATTTTGTAAATTTTAATTATGAAGTAAAAGCAACATGTTTAGATGCTATTTGTTTTGAAAGATTGTTGACTATAAACCCCAATAGAGGTTTGATAAATAATGATCCTAAATACTATGATAATCATAGAACAATGGTTGCGTTTGAAAAACGAAATATAGATTTAACTGCAAGTAATTATTTAGAAACGCATGGGATTTTAAAAGTTTTATTATCTAAATTTATTGATGCGAATCAAACTGTAGAAAAATCTAGTAATTCTAATTTAGATAAGGTGTTAAGTTATATTTCTGAAAATTTGAATAACAATTTAAATATAAAATTATTAGCGGAGTATTGCAGTATGAATAAGGATCATTTTTCTAGAAGTTTTAAGAATAAATTCGGAATTAGTCCAAGCAAGTATATTCAAAACATGCGCATAGAAAGAGCGATGTTATTATTAATAACAACGGATTTCTCTTTGAAAGACATTGTTATGAAAATAGGTTATGAAAATTATTCTCATTTTTTAAGAACTTTTAAGGAGCAGGTGGGGAAAACACCTAAAGAATTTAAGAAAGAGCATTTTGTAGTTTGATATTTTTTTAAATAAATTAATACCGATTTTAAATCTTTAGTTTTTAATGTTTTATACTTCTTTAGTTTACTGTTTTTTAAGCAATGTTTAGTGCTTTAGGATGAGGGAATATTTCTGTTAAATAAATAATACTACTTTTGTGTTCTTAAAGAAGAGGTTTTATGAATAATGATAAAGTAGTTGGTAAACCTGCGTATAGTGTACCAAATTTAGAACGAGGCTTGTTAATAATAGAGTTGTTGGCAACTAAGACACGTGGCCTAACTTTGGCCGAAATAATAGAATCATTATCTTTATCAAAATCCAGTGCTTTTCGTATTGTTAGTACCTTAATTTATAAGAATTATTTGCAAAAAAACGAAACGACAAAAAAAATTACTTTATCAAGAAAGATGTTAAGCCTTGGTATTTCTTCTATGAATGAGCAAAGTATTGTAGAGGTATCTATTGATGTGATGCGGGCTTTAAGAGACGAGTTAAAAGAATCTGTAATGTTGGGTGTTATACTTGGTAGCACAGGTACTATTCTAGAGCAAGTCTCATCATCATTCCCTGTAAAACTATTTGTAGAGCCAGGTACACAGTTTAGTTTACATAGCTCAGTCGGAGGAAAGTCTATATTAGCAAATTTACCAAAGGAAGAGTCGAGTGCTATCTTAAAAAATATGTCTTTTACAAAGTTTACTAAAAATACAATTGTTTCTAAAGTAGCTTTTAAAGAGCAATTAAAAGAAGTAAAAGAAATGGGCTATGCTGTTGATAATGGCGAGGATATACAAGGTATTCACTGTTTAGGAGCTCCCGTATTTAATGAGCATGGTTATCCTGTAGCTGCATTATGGATTACGGCACCGCATGGTAGATTACCGCATGAAGAATTTCATGTTAAGGGAGAAATAATTGTTAAGTACGCTTTAGAAATTTCTACAAAGTTAGGTTACTTGGGTTAAAATTTTATTGCCACCATTATTTTATTGAGTTTTATAATAAGTACGGTTGTACTTTGTTGTAATTTATTTTTTTGAAACTAATTTCATATATGAAATTAGTTTCATGTGTTTTTGTGTGCTTTTTTTTATTACATTTGTTTCAAATAAGATAACTGTTTCTTATTTGAAACAAAAATTATAAGATGAAAGCAACACAATACGAAGGGAATAAAACCTTTAAAGTAATCGAAAAAGAAGTACAGAAACCAGCAAAAGGAGAAGTAAGAATAAAAGTAGCTTATGTTGGTGTTTGTGGAACAGATGTGCATATTTATCATGGAATGATGGATAAGCGAGTAGATATTCCAGTTACAATTGGTCATGAAATGTCTGGAGTAATTGATGCAGTAGGAGAAGGTGTAACAGGTTTTTCTGTTGGTGAAAAAGTTGTTGTTCGTCCGTTAGATGATAGAAAAGTAAAAGCATCAGACAAAGGATTTAATCACATTTGTGAAGAATTAAAATTTATTGGTATTGACAGTGAGGGGGCAATGCAGCAATATTGGAATGTGCCTAGTTTTGTTTTACATAAATTAAAAGAAAATACCGATTTAAAATTAGCCGCTTTAATAGAACCTTTATCTGTGGCAACGCATGATGTTCGTTTAAGTGGATTGGTAAAAGGAGAAACTGCTGTTGTTTTAGGTGGTGGTCCTATAGGATTATTAGTTGCTTTAGTGGCTAAAGAAGTGGGGGCACAGGTTATTGTTTCTGAAGTAAACCCTAAACGTATTGAAAAAGCAAAAGCATTAGGTTTTGATGCCGTAAGTCCTATTGATATTGATTTAGTTGAATATGTAAAAGGAAAAACGGAAGGACGTTTAGCAGATGTAGTTTTTGAAGTTGCAGGAGTTCAGCCAACGCTAGATGTAATGACAGAAGTTGCAGGAATTAGAGGTCGAATTTTAATGGTTGCTATTCATGGTGAGAAAAAACCAGTAGACTTATTCAAATTTTTCTGGAAAGAATTAAAATTAATCGGAGCTCGTGTTTACGAAAAAGAAGATTATGAAAAATCTATCCAATTAATTACTGCCAACGAGTTGCCTTTTATCGACATGATAACAGATGTACAGCCGTTAAGTAACATTCAGCAAGTTTTTGAAAACATAGACAATAATCCTGATGGATTAAAAGTGTTAATGGACTGTCAATTATAGATTCGCATTTAGCCATTGGCTTTTAGCTATTGGCTGAAATGTTAGTTCTAGTGATTTTCGAATTATGAAAAAAATCATATAGAGAAAAATAACCACAATATATACTAATGGCTAAAAGCTAATAGCCTTTTAAAAATAAAAAATGAGTATTTTAAATAGTTTCAGTTTAGAAGGAAAAGTAGCAATCGTAACAGGTTGTAAAAGAGGAATAGGAAAAGGAATGGCAATTGCTTTGGCAGAAGCTGGTGCAGATATTATTGGTGTTTCGGCATCTTTAGAATTATCTGGTAGTGCTATCGAAAAAGAAGTGACTGCTTTGGGTAGAAAGTTTACTGCGTATCAGTGTGATTTTTCAGATAGAAAAGCGTTGTATGCTTTTATTAGCGATGTAAAAGCGAATCATCCTCAAATAGATATTTTAGTGAATAATGCAGGAACAATTTTAAGAGCTCCTGCTGCAGAACATTCAGATGAATTATGGGATAAAGTGATTGAAGTAAACCAAAATTCACAGTTTATCTTAACACGTGAATTCGGTAAAGATATGATTGCTCGTGGTTCTGGTAAAGTAATATTTACGGCTTCATTATTAACATACCAAGGTGGAATTACAGTACCAGGTTATGCTGCTAGTAAAGGAGCCATCGGACAAATGATTATGGCATTTGCGAACGAATGGGCTGGTAAAGGAGTAAATGTAAATGGTATTGCACCAGGTTATATTGCGACTGATAATACAGAAGCATTGCGTAACAATCCAGAACGTGCAGATTCTATTTTAGCACGTATTCCTGCAGGTCGTTGGGGTACACCAGAAGATTTTGCTGGGCCAATAGTATTCTTATCATCTAAAGCATCAGATTATATGCACGGATCTATTACACTAGTAGATGGTGGATGGATGGGTAGATAATTCCAGTGTAAATTAACCTTTAAAAATTATTAAAATGTCAGAAATTAAAGAATACCAATTGTTTATTAATGGTGCGTGGGTAACCTCTACATCAGGAGAAACGATCGATATCATAAGCCCATCTACCCAAGAAATTGTAGGAAGGGTTCAAAATGGTACAGCAGCAGAAGCTATTGAAGCATTAGAAGCTGCGGATAAAGCGCAAAAAGAATGGAAAAAATTACCTGCTCGTGAGCGTGCAGATTTGTTATATAAATTAGCTGATGAAATAGATGCTAATACAGATTATTTAGCAGCATTATTAGTTAGTGAGCAAGGAAAATTATTAAAAGTAGCAAAAGGAGAAGTTGCAGTTACCGCTTCTTTTATAAGATATGCCTGCGAAGGCGCAAGAAGAATTGAGGGAGATATTATTCCTTCGGATAATCCTAACGAACAAATCTGGATTCAAAAAGTACCAAGAGGAGTTGTTGTTGCAATTACTGCTTGGAATTTCCCATTGGCATTGGCAGGACGTAAATTAGGTCCGGCTTTAGTTGCAGGAAATACGATTGTAATTAAACCAACGTCAGAAACACCATTATCAACTTTAGAGTTAGGAAACCTTGCCAATAAAGTAGGTATTCCTGCAGGAGTTATTAATATTTTAACAGGACCAGGAAGAGCAATGGGTAACGCTTTAGTAGAAAGCCCTATTTGTAAAATGGTTACTATGACGGGTTCTACACCAGTAGGACAAGCAATTGCAAGAAATGCTGCAGAAAACTTAACACATGTGCAATTAGAATTAGGAGGAAAAGCACCTTTTATTGTATTTGCAGATGCGGATATAGATGCTGCTGTAGATGCGGCATTGCATTCTCGTTTTGATAACTGTGGACAAGTTTGTACTTGTAATGAACGTATGTATATTCAAGAAGATATTTACGATGTTTTTATGGAGAAATTCATTGCTAAAGTAAAAGCGATAAAAGTAGGAGACCCAATGTTAGAAGAAACCGATATGGGACCAAAAGTAAATGGCAATGAATTAAAAAACATGGAGCATTTAGTAAAGGTAAGTTTAGAAGAAGGAGCAACACTTGCTACTGGAGGTAAAAGACCAAAAGGAGGTGTATTTGACAAAGGGTTTTGGTTTGAGCCAACTGTTTTAACAAATGTAACTCAAGACATGACTATTGTTCATGAAGAATCATTCGGACCTATTTTACCTGTATTAAAATTCAAAACTTTTGATGAAGTTATTGGGTATGCAAATGACTGTGAATATGGTTTAGCTGCAATGGTTTTTACCAATGATATGAATACAATTATGAAATGTAATGATGAACTTGAGTATGGAGAAATCTATGTAAATAGAGGTCATGGAGAACAACATCAAGGTTTTCATAACGGATATAAAAAATCAGGATCAGGTGGTGAAGATGGTAAATACGGTTTTGAACAATACATGGAAAAGAAAACTTTCTATATTAGACATAAAGCGTAGTTTTTCTAAAAAAAAAATAGGATCATGAAAATAAACATTTACATCGCTTTTTTAACCGTTTTTTTGGTTGGTTGTCAATCATCAGAAAAGAAAAAAGAAGCTAGTTCAGAAACAAGTAAAAAACCAAATATTGTGGTTATTTATTTAGATGATTTAGGTTACGGAGATTTAAGTTCTTACGGCGCAACTTCATTTAAAACACCAAATATTGATGCGCTTGCAAATGGCGGAATTAAATTTACAAACGCATATGCTTCATCTGCAACATGCACACCAAGTAGGTATGCGTTGTTAACAGGGGTTTATCCTTGGAGAAATAAAGATGCACATATTTTACCAGGAACGGCTCCTTTGGTTATTTCAACTGCTCAAGAAACAATACCTAAAATGCTTAAAAAAGTAGGATATCAAACAGGTATTGTTGGTAAATGGCATTTGGGTTTAGGATCTGGCGTTGTAAACTGGAATGAGCATATTTCACCAGGACCGAATGAAGTAGGTTTTGACGAGTCTTATATTATGGCGGCTACGCAAGATCGTGTGCCAACGGTATATATTAAAGATGGAAATGTAGTTGGTTTAGATCCTAGTGATCCTATTGAAGTAAATTATGATACTAATTTTGAAGGTGAACCAACAGGAAAGGACAATCCAGAATTGTTAAGAATGAAATGGCATCATGGTCATAATAGTAGTATTGTAAACGGTATTCCAAGAATTGGATTTATGAAAGGTGGTGAAGCTGCAAAGTGGACTGATGAAGAAATGGCTGATAACTTTTTAACAAAAGCACAAGCTTATGTAAAGACACATAAGCAAGCACCTTTTTTCTTGTATTATGCTATGCAACAACCACACGTGCCAAGAACTCCGCATCCAAGATTTGTAGGAACTTCTGGTTTAGGACCAAGAGGAGATGTAATTATAGAAGCAGATTGGGCCGTTGGTCAGTTAATGAAAACTTTAAAAGAAGAAGGTCTTTTAGAAAATACAATTGTAATTCTTTCTAGTGATAATGGCCCGGTTTTAAATGATGGTTATTTTGATGATGCAGAAGAAAAATTAGGAAATCATGATCCTAAAGGAGGATTAAGAGGAGGTAAGTATAGCTTGTTTGAAGGCGGTACAAGAGTTCCTTTTATTGTTTCTTATCCAGGAAAAATTCAACCTAAAGTTTCTGATGCATTGGTAAGTCAAATAGATGTGTTAGCTTCTTTAGGGAAGTTAGTTGGAGCATCTGCAGGAACACCAGTAGATAGTGAAAATCACTTAGATGTTTTATTTGGGAAAAGCGAAAAAGGAAGACAAGATTTAATTTTAGAAGCAACTTCTAGAACAGCTTTAAGAAGTGGGGATTGGTTGTTAATTCCGCCATACAAAGGTTTACAAGCTGTAATTGAAGATGTGAAAATAGAAACAGGTAATGCTGATGTTTTTCAGTTGTATAACTTAAAAGAAGATGCAGGTCAGCAAAATAACTTAGCAGACAAACATACTGAAAAGGTGAAAGAATTATTTGCTAAATTTATTGAGATAAGAGGAGAGAATTATAGTAAAACACAGAAATTAGAATTAAAGTAATTTAGAGATGAGCACAAAAATAGCCAATATAAAAACCCAGTTATTTACAGTTCCATTACCAGAGGTAATGTCGGATGCAAAACATGGAGATCATTATCATTTTGAATTGGTAACCGTTACTGTTACTTTAGAAGATGGAAGTGAAGGAACCGGATATACATACACTGGTGGTAAAGGAGGATTTGCCATAAAGGCGATGGTAGAACACGATTTTACAAACGTTTTAATTGGTAAAGACGGAACAGATATTGAATCTATTTACGACTTTTTAGAATGGCATGTACATTATGTTGGTCGTGGAGGTATTGCCTCTTTCGCAATTTCTGCCGTAGATATTGCTCTTTGGGATATCCGTTGTAAAAAAGCGAATAAACCACTTTGGGAAATGGCTGGTGGAGCAGGAAATACTTGTAAAGCATATTGTGGTGGAATCGATTTAATGTTTCCAATAGAAAAACTTTTAGGAAACATGAAAAGTTACCTAGAAAGAGGATTCAATGCTGTTAAGATTAAAATCGGTAGAGAAAATTTACAAGAAGATTTAGACAGAATAAAAGCAGTGAGAGAATATATTGGTCCAGATGTTACTTTTATGGTAGATGCCAATTATTCTATGACGGTAGAAAAAGCGATTAAAGCGATAGAAGGTTTTAAAGAACATAATATTACCTGGTTTGAGGAGCCTATTATTCCGGATAATTACAAAGGATTTGGAGAAATAGTTGACAAAACAGGATTTCCATTAGCTATGGGAGAAAATTTACATACGATTCATGAATTTGAATATGCAATGGACCAAGCTAAATTATCTTTTGTGCAACCAGATGCTTCTAATTGTGGAGGAGTTACAGGTTGGTTGGCAGCTGCAAGATTAGCAGATAAGCATAACATACCAGCATGTTCTCACGGAATGCAAGAATTACACGTAAGTTTAGTTTCTGCGCAACCAAACTCAGGTTGGTTAGAAGTGCATAGTTTTCCTATTGATGAATATACAACTAGACCTTTAGTGGTAGAGAATTACAGAGCAGTAGCGCCAGATTACCCAGGAGTTGGAGTTATTTTTGATTGGGAAAAATTAGCTGAATTCGAAGAAAAATAATTAGTCATTAATTAAAAACACATCTTAAATGAGCGTAGAGATTTCAAAGTTTGGAAAATATAAAAGTGAACCTATCGAAGAATTTACTTTAAAAAATGAGAATGGAGTTGAAGTTAGTATTACAAACTTTGGTGCAACTATAACTAAAATTTTAGTGCCCAATAAGAATGGAGATATACAAAATATCGCTTGTGGTTTTGATACTTTAGATGGATATTTTGATAAAAAATATTTAGAAAACTCACCTTATTTTGGAGGAACTATTGGTAGATACTGCTCTCAGATTAAAGATTCGAAATTTAATTTAAATGGTAAAGAATATCAATTAACAAATAACTGTGGAGATAATAATTTACACGGAGGTGCTGTTGGTTTTGATAAAAAAGTTTGGCATGGAGAAGCTGAGGGAGATAGTGTAATTATGTCTTTATATAGCCGAGATTTAGAAGAAGGTTTTCCAGGGAATGTAGAAGTTTCTGTCACTTTTACGTTAACAAATGATAATGAATTAAGGATTGATTATAGTGCTACGCCAGATCAAGATACGCCTCTGTCATTAACAAATCATACGTATTTTAATCTGAATGCTTTTTCATCAACGGTAGAAAATCATCACGCAAAAGTTCATACAACAAAAAGACTTGTAATGGATGAAACTGGAGCAGCAACTGGGGAAATAGCAGCAATTTCTGGAGAAGCAGATGATTTATCCGAAGGAAAAATAATTGGAGATGTACACAAAGAATTAGGAGATGGATTCGAACATTTTTATGTATTTGAAGACGCTAATTTTAAATTGAAAGAAGTGGCTCAAATTACTTCAGAAATATCTGGACGATCATTAACAGTATCATCTACAGAACCTTGTATGTTGTTGTATACAGGTAAATATACATCAGATGAAATAAAAAGGGAAAATGGTGAGCAATATGGAAAATATAAAGGTTTTTGTTGTGAAACACACAGATATCAAAATGGCCCAAATATTAAAAATTCGCCAAAATCGATTACAAAATCAGGAGATGAATTTAAAAGTACTACCATCTTTAAATTTGGGTGGTAATACTTTCAATTTGAATAAAAAATATTAACTAAACTTAAACGATTATTTTATGATAACAGGTGTTCTATTTGCTATTCTAGCAGGATTATTATTAGGATTGTATGCATTACCAGAAAAATTTACAAAAGATTTTGAATTTGAAAATACGTGGAGTATGTTCTTTGCCATTAATACTTTTGTAGTACCAAATGTTGCTGCATTTCTTTTAATAGATGGTTTTTCTGATGTTTTAGGAGCGATACCAACAGACGTTTTATTAACCATGATTGTTTGTAGTGTTCTTTGGGGTATTGGTGCTATGATGTGGGGAAAAGCAATTAATTACATCGGTTTATCTTTAGGATTTTCGATTTTTATAGGTACGGTAATATTAGTAGGTTCTCTTTTGCCTTTTATACAAACAGGTTTACCAGAAACAAATATATTTTTAACAATTCTTGGAGGTTTAGCTGTTGTTTTGGTTGGTGTAATGGCCAATGGTAGAGCAGGTATTTTACGTCAAAAAGATGAGCAAAAAAATGCAGAATCCGGAGAAAAGAAAGGTGGTTCTGTAATTACGGGTATTATAATTGCAGTTGTTGGTGGTTTATTAGCTACAGGTTTTAGTTATGCCAATGCAGCTGGAGCGCAAATTATTGATGCAGCTTCTCAAGCACAAGGAAATGAGTCATGGAAAAGTGCCATTGCTGTTATGTATGTAATTTATATGGCCGGTGGTGTTGCTATTGCAATCTATTTTGCACAGCAATTAACAGCTAAAAAATTGTGGGGTAAGTTTAAAACACCTCATTTAGGTAAAAATATTATGCTTACTACCGTAATGGGCGTCTTCAATTTTGCGGCGTCTTCAATATTTGCATATGCTGCTTTTAAATTAGGAGAAACTGGTGGTAGTGTAGGTTATGCTATTTTTAACACGGCCTGCGTTGTAACTGCTATTATAAGTGGTTTAATTACTAAAGAATGGGTAAATGCATCTGGCAAGGCAAAAGGATCTTTATATTTTGGCTTAACTTGTATGGTAGTTGGAATTCTAATAGTGGCTTACAGTAATAGTTTATAAAAAAAATATAATGAAAAAAGCAATTTGTATCTTAGTCTTTTGTCTAAGTTCAATATATGTATTTGCACAACCAAGTACTATAAGTAATCACAATGATAATAGCCAGCAAATAACTAGTTTAGATAGTTATAGATGGAAAATGAAAATGATGCTACCGGGTGAAGGTGTAAAAGCGGGGCTTAATGAATTGCCTCCAGGTGATATTGAAACCTTAGTTTGGAACCCTGCAAAAGTTCCGGGAGATGTGTATACCGATTTATGGAAAGTGGGAGCTATTGAAGATCCTTACTTTGGTAGAAATAGTGTAAAGGCACAATGGGTTATGCAATACGAATGGTGGTACTCCATTCAATTTAAAGTAAATCAAGATTTAACGGATAAAGTTGCTCGTTTAGATTTTCAATCAATAGATCACGAATGTGATATTTGGTTGAATGGTCATTTTATTGGTAGTCATAAAGGCTCGTTTTCTTCTTTTTCTTTTGATGTAAATGAAGCTATTTTAACGAATAAGCATTGGTTGAAAGCAACTAATATGTTGGTGATTAGATTGGCACCACCTCCGCAGGTAAACGCTAAAGTTGCAGGGTTAAAAACACCTTGGTTTGGTGATTATTGGAGAGATTTAATTCCGTTTGGTATAACAGGTTCAATTGATTTGGTTTTTACTGGTAAATCTAGAATATTAGATGTGTATGCAAAACCAAATGTTACAAATGAAAAGAAAGCATCTGTAACTTTTGAAATTGAAGTTGAGAATACGGAAAAAGTAGCAAAAGAAAAGAATATTACAATATCTTTTAAAGGTCAAAACTTTGATGGCAAACAGCAAACCGTTCGTTTTAAGAAGTTATTGCAGCCAGGTAAACAAATAATAAAAAAGGAGATTGAAGTAGAGAATCCTCAACTTTGGTGGCCTTGGGATTTAGGAAAACCGAACTTATATGAAGCAAAAGTTTCTTTAGATGAAGGTAAAATAAATCAAGATTTTAAAGAAATTACGTATGGTTTACGTAAAGTTGAAATGGCTTGGAATCCTGGGTTTTCTAGAGATGAAGTTTCTTTTCCAAGAACAACAATGATTAATGGAAAGAAAATTTTTATTCGTTCTGCTTGTTGGGGAGGACCGCCAGATATTTTTGTAGGTAGAACTTCAGAAGAAAAGTATAGAAAGTTAATAGCATTAGCCAAAGAAGCGAATATGAATAACATTCGTATTTTTGGATGGCATCCACCAGAAATTCCATTGTTTTACAAGTTATGTAATGAGCAAGGAATTACAGTTTGGCAAGATATGATTCCGTTAGGAACAGGGAATATTCCTAATGATCCAGAATTGTTAGAGCGTATTTTTCAAGAAGGAGAAAATGTAGTTAAAAACAGAAGAAACAATCCGTCGTTAATTATGATGGAAGGTGGAGAAGAAATGTTACTAAGAGCAAGTGATCCTGTGTATGCAAGAAAATTCTTGGAAACTTTAGGAGAAAGATACCAAAAGATGGTTGATTTACCATATGTTCCAGACTCTCCTTTAACGAATGATCCTTCGCTAGAAGCAGGTTTTAAACCAAAAGAAGCAGTGCATGCTTTAGGTTATTTTTATGGAATGGGTAAAAAGCCTATGGAAGAATGGTTTAAAAGTCTAGATTATCCGATTGTTCCAGAATTGGCAATTACATCAGTTCCGAATGTAGAAAGTTTAAAGAAATTTATTCCTAAAGATGAATTATGGCCTCCAGGACCAAGTTGGGGACATCATTGGGCTGATTTAGATCGATTAAGAATTCAGAATTTTGATACTTTTGGAGACGAGAAAAAAGGTTCTTTACAAGAATTTGTAGATGCAACTCAAGATGCTCAGGGTATAATTTTTCAATTGTCTATAGAACACTTCAGAAGAAATAAACCCAAAACAAGTGGAATTGCATTATGTCACTTTATTACCTATTGGCCAGATATGAAATGGGGAATTATTGATAGTTATTTGCAACCAAAACGTTCTTTTGAATTTGTAAAAACGGCATATCAACCAGTACTGGTTAATTTGAATTTTGCAAAACGTAGATGGTTGAATTCAGAAACATTTAAAGGTCAGTTTTGGATTGTGAACGATTTATATAAATCATATAAAAATTGTAAAGTTTCCTATTCAATTTTAGATGATGATAAGAAAGTGTTGAAAAAATCTTCTTTTGATGTTAAAAAGATTGAAGAAAATAGTTCGAAACAATTTTTAGAAATTGAAGCAAAGGTTCTTAAAAAGGTGAAAAAGAATTTCTATGTTGATGTTGAACTTACTGATGCAAATGGAGACGTTTTATCTTCAAATAATTATATGTTTTTAATTGGAGACCAAAGAGGTGATGCTGCTAAATTTAAACAAATGGGTGAAGAGATTAGAAATAGAAATAGTGAATATTCTTATGGAAATTATCTAAGGTTTTTTGATCAAATAATAGGAGCAAATAAAAAGGAATACGAGAGTAAAACGGATACGATAAAAACAAGAGGGTTTGAGTAAAAATTATCAATAATAAACTTCTTTTAAACCATTTGTTGTTTTATTCGGAATAAATCGCTTGTATATTTCGTAATGTATTCAATATCTTGCGAGAATAAAACCAACTAACCAATGAATAAACCTTTTTCGAATTCTAATTTTTCATTTTTAATAGCAGTAAGTTTTGCATGTCTTCTAGCTAGTTGTACTGAGACAAAAACAAAAACATATTCAGATATAATTTATAAGAAACCAGCTATTGTTAAAATTCCCGAAGTAAAATTTCTTTCTCCAGAAGAAAGTATCAAAACCATGCATTTACCAGAAGGGTATCACATGGAATTGGTTGCAAGCGAACCTATGATAAACGAACCAGTAGTAATGGAATGGGATGCAAACGGAAAGCTTTATGTAGCAGAAATGCTTACCTATATGCAAGATGTAGATGGAACAGATGAAAATAAACCTTGGAGTAGAATTTCGGTTTTAGAAGATCTAGATAATGATGGTAAAATGGATAAAAGCACTGTTTTTATTGATAGTATTATCTTACCTAGAATTATAAAACCGCTAGATGATCGTTTAATTGTTGGTGAAACTTACAATAGAGATATCTGGAGTTATAGAGATACCGATGGAGATAATGTTGCAGATGAAAAAATATTATTATTAAAAAGTAATAAAAGAGATAATGCTAATTTAGAGCATCAATCTGCAAGTATTTTATGGAGTATAGATAACTGGATGTATTTATCTAGAGATGCTATTAGATATAGATTTACCCGTGGAAAAATAGAAACGGATACTTTAAGAGATGCACCAAATGGTCAATGGGGATTAACACAAGATGAAGTTGGTCAATTGTATTATTCAAGTGCGGGTGGAGAAAACTCATCTTTAGGTTTTCAGCAGCATCCTACCTATGGTAATTTAGAATTAGAAGGGCAAAAACAAGAAGGTTTTGAGGCTGTTTGGCCTATTATAGGAACACCAGATGTGCAAGGTGGACCTAAAAGATTGCGAGAAGATGGTACTTTAAATCATTTTACGGCAAGTTGTGGTCAAGGTGTATTTTTAGGTGATAAACTTCCTCTTTATGGAGATTTATTTATTCCCGAACCAGTTGGAAGATTAATCCGAAGAGCAAAAGTGGAACACATTAACGGAAAAACGGTGTTAAGTAATCCGTATCACGAAACAGAGTTTTTAGCTTCTACAGATGCAAACTTTAGACCTGTAGACACAAAAACAGGACCTGATGGTTGTTTGTATGTTGTAGATATGTATCGTGGTATTATTCAGGAAGGAAATTGGGTTAGAAAAGGAAGTTTTTTACGTCCTGTTGTAGAAAAATTAGGACTTGATAAAAATATTGGAAAAGGTAGAATTTATAGAATTGTTCATGATGAAATTACGCCTTCTAAAAAAGTGAAATTATTAGATAAATCACCAACAGAATTATTGCCATTTTTAGATAATGATAATGGTTGGCACAGAATGAATGCTCAGAAGTTAATTATTTTAAAAGGAGATAAAGCGATTATTCCTGCTTTGCAGAAAAAAGTAAAAAACGGAGCGTCTGCTTTGGGTAGAATGCATGCACTTTGGACACTTGAAGGTTTAGATGCTATTGATGAAAATATACTTATTGTAGCCTTAAAAGATGAAGATTCTAGAGTAAAAAGAGCTGCAATAAGAATTAGTGAACCTTTTTTAAGTAAGGGGAATCAAAATATTTTTGATGCTGTATCCGCTTTAAAAACAGATGCAGATGTAGAAGTTCCGTTACAAGTTATTCGTTCATTTGGAACAAATAAAAATGCAAAAACGAAAGCTGTTATTAAAGATATTATTAAAAACAATCCTACAAACGAAGTCGTTTCAATTATTGGTACAGAAACCTTAAAAGATGTACCACCGGTTATTGAGCAATTAAAGAAAAAACATATTTTAAAGAGCAGCCAGGTTAGAAATGCTATTGTTCAAGGATATAAAAACTTTAATACAATTTGTATGGCTTGTCATGGTGTAAATGGTAAGGGAATTGAAGGTGTTGCGCCATCTTTGGTGGGATCTCCTCGTGTTACTGGTAATCCAGAAATAGCAATTAAAATATTATTAGATGGTTTAACGGGGCCTATTGATGGTAAAGAGTATGCGGGTGTTATGGCCGGTATGAAACATCAAGATTCAGAATGGCTTTCTAGTGTTTTAACATATGTTAGAAGTGAATTGAATGATGCGGGTCCAATATTGCGTTGGAAATTTGATAACTTTAAAAAGAAAAAAGAAATTAAGGAAAGAGATACGTATTGGACTATTGAAGAATTGTATAAAAAGAAAAATAATAAAAAATGAAAATAAAAATACTACTAGTTAGTTTTTGCCTAATCATGGTTTCTTGTAATACTAAAGAAAAAATAACTGGACAAAAAGTAAAGGATATGGAAATTACTGATGAACAACAAGATTATTTAGGAATTACTGATAAAGAACATTTAAGTGCAGCATCTAAAAGGGCTTTAAATTGGCCTAAAGAGGCTACAAATGATTGGTATTTTGAATATCAGATTCAAGATTTAAAAGGAGACTTGGCATATGAAGAAGGTGTTGTTAGAAGAGATCCAAGTGGAATTATAAAGCATGATGGAAAATACTATACTTGGTATACAAAAAGTACTGGGCCAACTCAGGGGTTTGTTGGTGATATAGAAAAAGTAAAAGTTTTTCCTTGGGATAGATGTGATATTTGGTATGCAACCTCAAAAGATGGAATTACTTGGAAAGAAGAAGGAGTTGCTGTAAAACGAGGAGAAAAAGGAAGTTATGATGATCGTTCTGTTTTTACTGTAGAAATTATGGAAAATGAAGGGATGTATTATTTATGCTATCAAACTGTAAAATCACCTTACAATAAAAGAGTGAAAAATCAAGTAGGTTTAGCTTGGTCTACATCGCCAAATGGCCCTTGGACAAAAAGTAAAGAACCAATTTTAAGTCCTGCAGATAATGGTGTTTGGATAGGTGATGATTTACAAGACCGTTTTTCTGTTGCTAAAAAAGGAGACTTTGATAGCCATAAAGTACATGATCCTTGTATTATCCCTTTTAAAGGGAAATTTTACTTGTATTATAAAGGAGAACAAATGGGAGAGCAATTTACATTTGGGGGTCGTCAAATAAGACATGGAGTTGCTATTGCAGATAATCCTAAAGGGCCTTATGTAAAATCGCTTTACAATCCTATTTCTAATAGTGGACATGAAATCTGTGTTTGGAAATATAATGGAGGTATTGCGTCACTTATTACTACAGATGGGCCAGAGAGAAATACGGTACAATGGTCTCCAGATGGAATTAATTTTGAAGTTAGAGGAGCTGTAAAAGATGCACCACATGCCATTGGTTTAAATAGAACAGCAGATAATGAAAAGGAGCCAACAGAAATTTTAAGATGGGGATTGACTCATGAATATAAAAATTCTGATTATCAATATATAAGAAGGTTTACAACCATTAATAAAAAGCAACATGGTTCTTTTACAGAGGGAGCAAAATAGGAAGTAAAGTAAAATAGTGAATTTAATATCCAAAAAAAGACTGCTATATGTGGTTTTTTTTTGAATAATACGATTAATGTTATAGAATTTGATTATTAAAATTTAAAGAAGAGTAATGATGAAAAAATATTGGATTATAGTATTCGTTTTTGTAATTTCTTGTAAAACCAAAGAAAACAAAGAAATAAAAGAGCCAAAGTATACTGCAAATTGGGAATCTTTAAAACAACACAAAACTCCTGAATGGTTTTTAGATGCAAAATTCGGAATTTACTGTCATTGGGGCCCTTATTCTGTTCCGGAATATAAGAATGAGTGGTATGCACATTGGATGTATGTAAACAAAGACAATCCGGAGGCTAAAAATGGTGAGGCAAGTGATTTTTATAAACACCATGTAGCAACGTATGGAACATTAGATAAATTTGGATACAAAGATTTTATTCCCATGTTTACTGCAGAAAAATTTGATGCCGCAGAATGGGCAGATTTGTTTCAAAAGGCCGGAGCTAAATTTGCAGGTCCAGTATCTGAACATGCAGATGGTTTTGCCATGTGGGATAGCGATTTAACCAAATGGGATGCTAAAGAAATGGGACCTAAACGAGATGTAATGGGTGAGTTGTCTAAAGAAATTAGAAAACGAGATATGAAATTTATTGCTACTTTCCATAGACAATGGTTATATGGTTGGTTTCCTACTTGGGATGAAACTACAGATGCATCAAACCCTGAATTTGCAGGTTTGTATGGACCAAAAGTAAACAGAGGAGATTTTAAATTTCCTAGTAGAAAGAACCGTAACGGAGATACGTATTACCCATTAGCAGGTAAAGAATTTAATGATCAATGGTTAAATCGTTTAAAAGAGATTGTAGACAAATATGAGCCAGACATGGTTTGGTTTGATAATAAAGTAGACATTATTGCAGAAGATCACCGAAAAGAATTTTTAGAATATTATTACAATCATGCAGATAAAAATAACCAAGAAGTAGTTTCTACCTACAAATTTGAAGATTTTGCTAAAGGATCGGCAGTCTTAGATTTAGAACGAGCAAGAATGAGTGAAAAACAAGATTTTCCTTGGCTTACAGATGACTCTATCGATTGGAACTCATGGTCGCATATTAAAAATCCTAATTATAAATCAACAAATAGATTAATAGATTTTTTAGTAGATGTTGTTAGTAAAAATGGAGCGGTATTGTTAAATATTACGCCTAAAGCAAACGGAGAAATTCCGGAGCCTGTAAAAGAACGTTTATTAGAAATGGGAGAATGGTTAAAAGTAAATGGAGAAGCTATCTATGGTACAAGAACTTTTGATATTTATGGCGAAGGAAGTTCTAAAGTAGTAGAAGGGCATTTAAGTGAACAAAAAAATGCAGACAATACAGCAGATGATATTCGTTTTACAACTAAAGGTGCAACTTTATATGCTATTGTTTTAGATTGGCCAGAAGGAAAAGAATTTACGATTCATTCTTTAAAAAAGGGAAATGGCTTGTTCCCTAAAGAAATAACTTCAATACAATTGTTAGGAGGTAATGGTAAGAATTTAAGTTTTGTAAGAAATGAAGATGGTCTTACTATTAAACTTCCAGAAAACAAAATAGGAAAACATGCTTTTACATTTAAAATTATGTAAAATAATAGTATTTTATTTTAATTTTTTAAGTGGCTACAATGATAATTGTAGCCACTTTTTTTTTGAAAACCTAAATTTAAAATTAACAATACTTTAAGAATGATTATCATTGCAAACTATACAGTATTAACATTTTTTTATACTAAATTAATAAAAATTATATAACGGTAATAGTTGTGTATTTGTTTAATTCGCTGTTTTACAGTGTTTTGTTGTTGTTTTTATTGTTTTAAAAGAGTCGATATGTTTCCTCATATAGAACATCTGTAGCCTTTAAATGGGTACAATAAATTGATATTTGCTTAGTATAAACCCAAAAATAGAAAAACATGAAAATTAATTTACTTGAAAATAAAGAATTCAAGAAGTTCCGATTTCAATCGGTCATTTTAGTTTTTACATTACTTTTAAGCATTAGCGCAGTGCATGCACAAAAAGTAACCGTAAAAGGAGTCGTATCGGGAAGCGGAGATCCACTGCCAGGAGCAAGTGTTGCCGTTAAAGGTGCAAAAAATGGAACAGTTACAGATTTTGATGGTAATTATGTTCTAAAAGTTAATCCAGGAAAGATTTTAGTTTTTTCATATCTAGGTTTTGCTTCAAAAGAAGTAAAAATAGGTAGCAATAAAAACATAAACGTTTCTTTAGAACCAGACGTAGCTGCTTTAGATGAAATTATTGTTGTTGGTTATGGAACTCAGAAAAAGAAAGAAGTTACTGGTGCTGTAGTTCAAGTAAAAGCAGAGGATTTAGCTAAAACAACAACAGCAGATATTGGTTCAGCTTTACAAGGGCAGATTTCTGGTGTAAATGTTACAGCGAGTTCTGGAGCGCCTGGAGAAGGATCTAATATTTTAATTCGTGGTTTTAGTTCTCTTTTAGACGGACAAAACGGACCTTTGTTTGTAGTAGATGGTATTCCTTTTGATTCTGATCCTGGATTAAGTATTAGTGAAATTGAAAGTGTAGATGTTTTAAAAGATGCAGCTTCTGCTTCTATATATGGTACACGTGGTGCTGGTGGTGTTATCTTAATTACAACAAAAAAAGGTAAAGAAGGGCAAATGAATATTCGTGTAAACACTGAGTATGGTATACAAAACATAACATCTCAGTTTCATACAATGTCTACTGCTCAGATTAGCTATTTTAATCTTACTAAAGCATATATAAATAGTCGTAAAGTAAAAGGAGGAGTAGAGTATGAAATCACTAGAAATAGATCTTACTTAACTAATGATACAGATATTAAACAAGTTTTATTAAATGATAATGCTGCTATTCAGAATCATTCAGTAAACTTATCTGGAGGAAAAGCAGGGTTAACTTATAGCTTAAATATGAATTATTTTGGACAAAAAGGAGTCGTTTACAATTCAAATTTAGATCGTTTTAATATTCGTGCTAATACACAATTTGTTACTGGGAAATGGAAGTTTGTTACAGGAATAAATTTTAGAAGAGATCAAAAATTAGTTCCTTTATCTAATATGGTAAGTAGAATATTTGATTATAAAGTATTTAGACCTCTTATTGATTTAGATGATTCATCATTACCTAATGCTACAGAAGTTGGTACAGATGATCCTGATAATGATTGGAGATTAAATGATGCTAGACAGAATGCGAATAATATTAGAGCTTTTAAAACAGAAGAAAAGCATAATACAAACATTACTACAGGTAATATTCAAGTTGAGTATAACATAACAAAAGCTTTAAAAGCTACAGCTAGATTAGGAGCAACATATTCTAATAGAAAAGAAACTAAGATAGCACCAAGGTTTGACATTTTTAACACAAATGGTGATTTAATTACGAACCCATCGGCGATTACTTCTCATAGAGTAGTGGTAACAGATAATTCTAAATTAACATCAGAAGAA
The DNA here is from genome assembly GCF_023555435.1 of Polaribacter sp. Z014. Classification (NCBI taxonomy): domain Bacteria; kingdom Pseudomonadati; phylum Bacteroidota; class Flavobacteriia; order Flavobacteriales; family Flavobacteriaceae; genus Polaribacter; species Polaribacter sp. Z014. The sequence continues at coordinate 18,152 of NZ_JALCZP010000008.1, read as the reverse complement.
TTTCTTAACTATAATAAAAAATTTGGTAAGCATAGTTTAAACTTATTGTTAGGTACCTCTTTTGAGAGATCTACACAAGAAAGATTAAGTTTAGAAGTTAGAAATAATATAAACTCTGCTATTACAGTGATAGATAATTATGAGATAGATTATAATATTGAATCTGGTGGTAGAGACTATACAAGAACATTAATAGGAAACATTGCAAGGGTAAACTATAATTTTGATGGTAAATACCTTATTAGTGCTAGTGGTAGATATGATGGTTCTTCTATGTTTAGTGATGGAAAAAAATGGGGATTCTTTCCTTCTGCTTCTGTAGGTTGGAATATCTCTGATGAGAACTTTTGGGATCCTATGAAAAGTGTGGTAAATTCATTTAAATTTAGAGCAGGTGTTGGTACTACTGGTAATGATAGATTTGCATTATATAGCAATCAATCTGTAGTAGAGCCTGGAGCAAATTATATTTTTGGAACTAAAAATGCGTCTTCAGACTTAGCAAATCCTTCTGGAGAAACTACTGCTTTAGGAACCACTCAATTAGAATATGCGAATGCAGATTTAAGATGGGAAACGAAAGTAGAGACAAATTTTGGTTTTGATTTAGGACTTTTTAAGAACAAGTTAACACTTAGTTCAGACTTTTATAGAAGTGAAATAAAAGATTTATTATATCCAGTTGTAAACTCTCCTTCTTCGGGTGTTTCTGGTAATTATCGTAGTACAGTGTTCAATATAGGAAACATGAGAAACTCAGGTATTGAGTATGCTGCAAATTATAAACATAGAGGTAGAAACTCTGGTTTAAACTGGTCTGTGTCTGGTACATATACTAGTAATGATAATGTGGTAACAAAAACAGCAGATAATAACCCTATTGTTCGTTTAGATAATAGTTATATTTCTACAGGAGGTACAAGAGAATTGGTAAGTGTACTTAAAGAAGGATATGAAGCAGCTGCATTTTTCTTAAGAGAAACAGATGGTGTTATTAAAACACAAGAACAATTAGAAGAATATAAGAAAATTAGTCCAGGTGCACAAATGGGAGAATTTATGTATATTGATCAACTAACTGTAGATACAAATGGTGATGGTATTCCTGATAAAGGTGATGGGGAAATTAATGATGATGATAAAGTGTATTCAGGAAGTGGTACTCCAGACTGGGAGGGAGGATTAAACCTTACTGCAGATTATAAAGGGTTCGATCTTTCTATGCAATGGTATGGTGCTTTCGGAGGAAAAGTAATGAATGGTACTAAAGCATATGCATACCAACGTGGCGTACATAGAGACTTGGTTCATTCTTGGACAGAGGTAAATACAGAAGCAGATATACCTTGGCATAATGGTAACAATAGTACATCTTATAGAGGTGGGTCTAGTTACTTCTTAGAAGATGGAGATTTTGTTAGATTACGTAACGTTGCTATAGGATATTCTTTATCTAAAAAAGCTTTAAAAAGTATAGGTCTTAGTAAATTTAGAATTTATGTACAAGGACAAAACCTTTTAACATTTACCGAATACACAGGTTTCGATCCAGAGGTAGGTGGTAATGGTTTAAGTACTAGGGGTATTGATAGAGGTAGATACCCAGTATCTTCTCAATACAAATTAGGTCTTCAACTTCAATTTTAATTTAAAACGAAAGAGATGAAGATAGTAAAGATAAAAACCATAAAAACAAACTTAAAGATGAAAAATACACTTATAAAGAGAATAGTTCCTCTATTAGGGCTTGTGTTTATATTTCAAGCCTGTTCTAGTGAACTAGATCAAGTAAATCCAAATGCCTTAACAACAAGTAGTTTTTGGAAAAATTCTGCAGATTTAGATGCAGGTTTAAATGCTACGTATGCAGCATTAAGAAATGAGGATATTCAAGGCATACTAACAGAACCTATGCGTACAGATATTGCTACACCTAGAAATTTTAGAAATAATACCACAGGAAACCCTATTTACGATCAAACATTTGATTTAACAACCAATGAAGTGCAAGATAAATGGGATGCTTGTTTTAAAGGTATCTTTAGAGCAAATCAAGTTTTAGATGCTTATGCTAGATTAAAACCGACTTTTAATGGAGAAAAAAGTGTAGCTAATGGTGTTCTTTTAGAAGCGCAAGCTAGAGCTTTAAGAGGATATTTTTATTATGTATTACATAGCTCTTATAATGAAGGTTCGTTGCCATTATATAGTACAGTTCCTAAGGCATTTGATGATTTTCAGAAAACTTTTTCTACTTCAGAAGAAATTAAAGCTTTTTATAGAGAAGATTTAAAGTACGGAATGGAAAATTTACCAGGAACCTACAATTTATGGAGATCAGAAGTTGGTGCTGGAAATTTAGGACGTATTACTGGTGGAGCTTGTGAGGCACTTATAGCTAAAAGTTATATAAATGACAATGATTTTGTAAACGCAGAATTATATTTAAAAAATGTTATCGACAATTATGACTACGCTTTGGTAGATGATTTAGAGAAGTGTTTAACAGGTATCGAAGAGTTTAATTCAGAGTCTATATTTGAAGTAAACTACAGTTTAGCGAATCTTTTAGGTTCGGATGAACAAGATTTGTCTCAAAGAGTTACATCTCGTTTGCATAACTCTAATGATCACGTTATGTCATCATGGTTAAACTTAGCATTTAGAGCAGAAAGACCAGATCCTTCAGATCCTGCAAATTACGTAGATAGACCTCAATGGGACCCAGCTACAGGAAAGCAAGTAGTAGATGCAGACGATAACCCAGTTTTTGATGAAAATGTACTAAGAAAATATAGTAAACGTATGGCAAGTACAATATCAATTGTAGATGAACCAGATTCACCTATGTATGGTGTTACTTCAGGAGAATTCGGTAATGATTCAGATGCAAGTCCACATTCTAAATCGAATACTTCTATTTGGAAAAAATTTACAAGTTGGAATGTTCCTAATGGAGGAAAGGGTGAACTAGAAGATACAGAATACAGAGGGAAATCTGAACTTAACATTCCTGTTATTCGTTTGGCAGAAATTTATTTATTGTATGCAGAATGTATGATTGAAAAAGGAAATTTATCTGAAGCTTTATTGTATATCAATAAAATTAGAAAACGTTCTCATTTATATTTATTAGGAAATGAAGCAGAGTTTGCAGGACAAGCTACGTATTTAAACGATATTGATTTAGATGACAGTAACGGTGAAGAAGCAGTAACTTTAGAAAACTTAATGGACCATTTACGTTTTGTAGAAAAGCCTTTAGAATTATGTTTAGAAGGGCAAAGAACTGTAGATTTAAGAAGATGGGGTGTTTGGAAAGAGCGTTTGGTTTACTTAGCACAATTTGAATATGATTCATGGAATTACAGAAAAAATCTTAATGGGAAACACAATCATAGATATAGAAGTTATATTTTGCCTACAGGTGAGGTGCCAACGTACACACTTATTAAGCCAGGGAAATTAATAAATCAAGGTAATGGATTTTCTAAAGAACCAACATTGAGAGATTGTCTTTTAGCTTCTCAAAATTTCGTTGAAAGTCTAAATGCTTATTATCCTATTCCACAAGATGAGAGAAATGCAAATTTAAATTGGAACAAATAATAAAAGAATAAAATTTATTAAATATGAAAATCATAAAAAATATATTATACGTATTGACGTTGCTATTCTTCTTTATAGGATGTAATAGTCAGGATTATGAATCTCCTGGAGAAGAAGTTTCAGATCTATATATCTTAACATCCGCAGGAGTAAATACAACCAATATGCGAGCTGAGGTAAATAAATTCTTTTCCTTTTTAGATATCTCTCAGGGTACTTTAGATCGTAAGTGGACTATTCCTGAAGGAGCTTTTTTCTTGCAAGGACCAATTCCTAATAATTTACCAAACCACGATGAGTACATTATAAATGCTGGAGACACTGTTTCTACGGATCAAACAGTACATGTAATGTTTAAAAAAGGAGATTCTCTAACGGAGGTAAAGTACTATGGTGTGTTTAAAGATTCTACTGAGTTTGAATTTTATATAGATTACGCAGATGGGCTTCCTGTTCCGGACACAATTAGAACAGAGAGAATGGATGGTAAATGGGTTGCAGAATATACTTATTTAATAGATGTATATGATACTGTTGTAGCTAAACCAGAATTAAGATATTTAGATGAAACTATTTTAGATCATCTAAATACAGCTACTATGACTGTTCAGTATGGTGATAAAATTATTTTAGAAGACCTTAGTGCGCTTTCATTAGATAATAATGCGCGTCCAGAAGCAACTAAATGGAGATTACATACTCTAGAAGAGAATGAAGAAGACCGTACGTATTCTAATACGATTAATTTTGATAGAGAAGGTGATTTTACACAAAGAGTAGTTGATACTTTAACATTTACAAAACTTGGCGAATACCAGTTAGAATTACAATCTACTAGAACTAGAGATGATGATTTAGGTGCAAGCTCAGATACGTATGATATTCCTACAATATTTACGGTAGTTTCTTTAGCAGAAGATTTAATGTTAATTGACGGGGAAGATATTGTTGAGACAGATGATAATCGTATTATGATACCAATTAGTTCTCGTTTAGCAGCTATTGATGAAGATCTTTCAGCAGACTTTACTGTTAAGGTAGATGGAACTGTGATTCCTGTTGAATCTGTGTCTATAACCAATGCGTCTCTTAATGGTAACCCAATAGGTAGAATTGTACTTAGTTTAACAACAGATTTGGTACCAGCAGATGCAAGTAAAACTGTTACAGTATCCTATACTGGAACAACTTTAATGTCTTTAGATGAACGTGTGCTACAAACTTTTACTGATGAACCAATTGAGGTTTATGTACCTTCTCCTGTTCAGCAAAAACAAAATGTTACAAAAGATTTTGATACTGATGAATTATTAGTTTTGTTTAGTCAGAATATGAGTGAGGATAGTATAGATCAAGTTGCTGATATTTCTAAAGGATTTACAGTTACGGTAACCAGTAAATTAGGAGCAGGAGTAGATATTCCTGTTAATATTACCTCTATATCTGTAGATTCTAATAATTCTAAAATATTGAGATTTAAATTAGATGTTGAATTATATAGAGATGATCTTATTACAATTTCTAGTGATGGAACAAGTGATCTAACTTCTGCTGGAGGTGGATTAATAGACGCATTTGGGGCTGTAACAGTTGATTATGATGATAATAACATTCTTGGAGATATTGGGATGTATGAAACAGATTTTGGTGTTGACTGGATAAGACTTAGTACTATAGCAGATGCGAATGCAGAAACAGTAACTCCTTCACTTAGCTCTGCAACAGGTAAAGCAATGCATTTGCAAGTGTTTAACAATAATAATGCAATGATTGAGTCTGTAAATGAATATTCATTAACATCTAATACGGAGTATAGAATTAAGTTTAAGAAATATATTACGGATGATGCTGCTATTACATCTACTAAAACAGGTAATAGTCTCGTTAGAATACAATCTGGAGGTTCTAAAGAAAATTTTGCGTTCAATAGAGATATAACGGATCCATCAAATCTTAATACTTGGTTTGATGAAGAGGTTGTATTTAATACAGGAACCAATGCAATTTATAATAATTTTAAAATAAGACAATTAGCTGCATGGGACAATTGGTCAGATATCTATCTAGATAATTTAGTTATTCAACTAGTAGACGAAAGACCATAAATATTTAAAATAATTTAGATTATTTAGGCTTAAAACCTCCATTTGATTTTCAAATGGAGGTTTTTTACATATTAGTAGCATTAATCTTTACTATGAGGATAAAATAAGAAAAGATAAAATCGTTTCTATAATCAAAAGTGTCGTTATAAAGAACATTTGTTATAAGGATATCTAAACAGTAATTATAAATTTGAATTTCAAGCTAATTAACTTTATAAAAAGTATATATGAACAAGATTTTAATTTCAACAACAAATAAATTATTTTTAGGACTCTTCTTTATCATCAGTTTTATTTCTTGTTCAGAAACAAATACAAAGCCAGAGCACATTAATTTTAATGAAGGTTGGAAATTTATTCAAGAAGATGTACAAGCAGCAATAAATCCCGATTTTAATGATACCACTTGGGAAACCGTAAAAGTACCTCATGACTGGAGTATTAAAGGTCCTTTTTCTAAAGACAACCCGTCTTTTTCTAGAGGAGGTTGGTTGCCAACGGGTAAAAGTACCTATAGAAAAACGTTTGATGTAACTGCAAATAAAAAAGATAGTAAAGTTTTTGTTTATTTTGATGGAGCTTACAGAAATTCTGTAGTTTATATTAATGGAAACAAAGTAGGATACAGACCAATGGGATATATTGGTTTTGAATATGACTTAACTAAGTATATTAATTTTGATAAAAAAAACGTATTAACAGTTACTTTAGATAATTCTGCACAACCAGGTTCTAGATGGTATACAGGAACAGGTATTTATAGAGATGTAACTTTAAAAATTAAACAAAAAACATTTATACCAAATTGGAGTTTGTATGTAACAACTCCTAGTATTTCTAAAGAAAATGCAACTGTAAATGCTGTTTTTACAGTTGAAACAGAATATACAAAAGGACAAGAAGTTGTTGCTAAAACAAGTGTTTTAAAAGACGGAATTGTGGTAGCTTTTTCCGAAGAAAATATAAAATTAGAAGGAAATTCATCCAAAGAAATTAAAGTTGATTTAGATATTGAGAATCCTAAATTATGGTCTCCTGAAACTCCTGATTTATATACAGTACAAGTTGATATTCTCAAAAACGGAACTTTAATAGGACAAGAAAGTACTAGAACAGGAATTAGAGATTTAGGTTATGATAAAGACAAAGGCTTTTCTATCAACGGAAAACAAATAAAATTAAAAGGGGTGTGTTTGCATCATGCTGGTGGTCCTTTAGGTTCTGCTATTTATAGAAGAACAATAGAACGTCAGTTAGAAATTTTAAGAGAAATGGGCTGTAATGCAGTAAGAACTTCTCACAATCCTTTTTCTACAGAATTTTTAGATATCTGTGATGAAATGGGCTTTTTAGTAATGAATGAAGTTTTTGATGAATGGGAAATTGTGAAAAAGCCTACTACTATTCAAGATGGAAAAAAAGTACGTATTCCTGTAAAATATTATGCTGATAAATTTAAAGAATGGGCAGATAAAGATTTAACAGATTTTGTTTTACGTGATAGAAACCATCCATCTGTGGTGATGTGGAGTATTGGTAATGAAATAGATCAAATGAAAACGGATGAAGGAATTCCTATTGCGAATCGTTTAATTGACATTATTCATAATCTAGATGACAGACCAGTTACAAATGGATTAATTGGGTATGGTTGGGATGCTTGGCCAAGTGAAGGAGCAGCGAAAACTAGTGATATTAGAGGATACAATTACATCAAAGAAAATGGTTTAGATAGAGAAAATGAAATTGCGCCAAATGCCTTGGGAATCGTTACAGAATGTGCTTCTGCACAATCTTATTATCCAAGAAGCACCTATTTATATGGAGATGAAAAAAAGGCGTTTTGGGATAAATTAAACTATTCATCAGAAGAAGCTCACGATTGGGTAGAACAAAGAGAACTTATTGGTTTTAGAGGTGTTCAAGCTTGGAAAGATATCAAAAACAGAGAAAACATAATGGGCCAATTTATTTGGACCGGTTGGGATTATTTAGGGGAAGTAATTCCTTATGGATGGCCAGCACGTTCTTCTTCTTTTGCACCAATTGACTTGTGTGGTTTCCCAAAAGATGGATACTTTTTCTATCAGTCTCAATGGACAGATAAACCAATGGTGCATATTTTTCCGCATTGGAATTTAGAAGGTATGGAAGGCAAAAAAGTAACGGTGTATGCATATACAAATGGAGATACTGTAGAATTATTTCAAGACGGAAAATCTTTGGGTAAGAAAACCAACAATTTAAATGATGTAGAATACCAATCTTGGGATGTTACTTACAAACCAGGGGCTTTAAAAGCAATCTCTTATAAAGACGGAAAAGAAATTGCAACTAAAGAAGTAAAAACAGCTGGTAAAGCGGCAAAAATTGAAGTTTTTGTAAGAAGAACAAACTTAAAAGCGAATGATAAAGATTTGGCGTATATAGAATGTACTATTCTTGATAAAGATGGAAATGTGGTGCCAAAAGCAGACAATTTAATTCAATTTTCTATTGATGGAGAAGCTACGTTAATTGGTGTTGGAAATGGAGATAATTTTAGTCACGATTCTTTTCAAGCTAAAGAACGTAAGGCATTTAATAGTAAATGTTTGGCAATAATTAAATCAACAAAAACAGCAGGAAATATTCAGTTTAAAGCTTCTTCCAAAGGTTTAGAGTCTGCGGTTGTATCATTTAATTCAGAAAAATAATTTTGTAATTAGATGCTGTTGTTAGTCAAATTTATATCACTAAAAATACTTGTTTAATGAAAGCTATTTTAAAATTTATTCTTGTTTTATTTTTATCAAATTCGGTTTTCGGACAATTGGATACGGAATATTTCCAAAAACTTCAAACTGAAAAAGTAATTTCTTCAGATAAGTTAGATTGGAAACAAGTTGGCCCTGGAATGGCTGGTTATTGTGAAGAGTTTTGGTGTCATCCAACGGATGTAAATGTCATGTTTATGTCGCCAGATATGTACAATAGTTACGGTTCTTGGGATAATGGTAAATCTTGGCAAACCATTAAAGATTATGACGGTAATGGTAAAGGAATGCGAAGAATTCAGTCTATTGTATTTTCGCATCAAGATGCAGATTTTGGGTATGCCATTGATGTAAGAGGCGAGCTTTTTAATACAACAGACAGAGGTAGAACTTGGACTTTTGTTAGAGATATGGGAGGTAAACATGCAGAACTTGCTGTAGATCCATCAAACGATAATAATTGGTATATTGGTGGAGGAGATTTTTGGAATGTAAAAGCAAACCACAGAAAGCAAAGTGATTTATTAGGCTATGTTTATCAATATTCAGATTACGGTCAAATTTTTAGAAGTACCAATAGAGGAGCTTCTTGGCAAAAGAAAAAAAATGATTTGCCAGCTACGTTAGATATTGGAAGAATAATTGTGGATCCAACAAATTCTAACAACATTATAATGGCAACCAATGCTGGTGTGTATAGAAGTACCAATAAAGGTGATAATTGGAGTATCAGTGGAGCTGGTTTGCCTAACAATCTACCTCGTGATATGACTTCTTTTTACGATAAAACTAGCGGAGAATTTATTTTGTATGTAATAGAACAAACTTTTTTTGAGGGCAACGGTACTACTACAAATGCCAAAGGTGGAATTTTTAAAAGTATAGATGGAGGTGAAAATTGGACTAGCATTACAGGTGATTTTAGCTTTGATTTAAATGAAATAAGTAGCTATCAAGCACAACAAAAATATTGGAAAGCTATTGGGTATTGGTTTGGTAAAAGTACAAGCGATATTAAAAATATGTATCCAGATTATCCAACAAATACATTGCCTGTTTTAAACAGGTTGGTGGTAAATCCTTTAAATAAAGATGAAATTTATATTTCTCATAATGTAAAACATGATTATTCTTTTTTACCTGGAGATGTTTGGAAAACAACAAATGGAGGTCAAAATTGGAGTACCACAACAAAAACAGGAAGCTATTGGAATAGTAATAAAGATGCAACCTATTGGGCATCAAAAAATACAACTACAGGTCAGAATACCACATTTGCGCATTTGCATGATGAAAAAATGAAGAATGAAGAAACGTTTGGGAATCGATTTTTAGAAATAAATGCAAATGGAGAAGTCTTTATTTGTTTAGATCAACAAACGATGAGATCTAACAATAATGGTACTTCTTGGCATCAAGTAGATGATTATGAAACCGAAATAGGAAGTAAACATTGGGTTGCAAGAGGCGATAGTAATTTACCAGGACGTTTTATGTTATTGGAAACGGGTATAGAAGATAGATATCTTTTTTGTAGTGGAGAACATGGTTTGTGGCAAACAGCAAGTTTAGGCACTTATGAAGATGATAAAGCCTATGCTGTAGAGCAAATTGAAGGTCAGAATAACGATAAAGGAGCACATTCTATTGCTTCTGTAGCGGTGCATCCAAATAATCCAAATATCATATATACACTTCAGTTTAGACAAAATCATAGAGGATATTTTAGAAAATCTACAGATGCTGGTAAAACTTGGGAAAACGAATCTTTTCCATTGGCTTATGGTGGTAATTTATCTAGCGATAATATATTTCAATATTCGTTAACTATAGATCCAAACGATCCTGCAAATATTTATTTTTGTGTGATGTCTAACCCAATTGCAGAAGTTTCAAGCAAACTACTTCCAGATGATTTTACCACGCTTGGTGTTATTAAAAGTGCTGATGAAGGAAAAACCTGGTCTACTATGAATAATGGTTTACCAGAAGGATTTAGTGTTAGAAGATTAAAAATGGATCCTGCAAATTCATCAACTTTATACGCAGCATTAAATGAAGGCCCAACAGAAACTAAAGGAGGTTTGTATAAATCTACAGATAAAGCAAGTAACTGGACTAAAGTTTCAATTCCTGCAGAAATAAAAGCGGTAAATAATGTTTTTATTGATAGAAATACAAACCATATTTTTATTTCCTGCGGTAGATATGAAGGTACTTTTGCAGAAGGTGGAGTTTGGAGAAGTAAAGATTCAGGTGCAACTTGGGAAAAAATATTTAACATGCCGTATGTTTGGCAAACGGAAGTTTCTCCAATAAACTCAAACTTAATCACAGTTAATGTACCACTTCAACATGAAAACAAAGGAGCAACAACCTACAATCCAGGGGCTTATTTATCTAGAGATGCAGGTGTAACTTGGATGAAGATAAATAAAAATTTAGGGCAACCAGATACCATAACAGATTTAAAACCAGATCCTAATGATGAAAATGTGTTTTGGTGTGCATTAAAAGGAAGTGGCTGGACTAGAGGTGTTTATTATGATTCAGATTCTTCTTTAAAAGTAGGAGATGTAAACATATTAAATAATCAGAAGAGTTATCCAAACCCGTTTACAGACAGTATTAATTTAGTTTTTAATGATAAGAACAGTGAAACCGTTACAATCAAATTACATACTATTTTAGGTGGATTGGTGTTTTCTAAAACGGAATCTGTTCAGGATAATAAAGTAACTTTAAATACAGCTAACCTTGCTAAAGGCATGTATGTTTTGTCTGTTAAATCATCAACAAAATCAGAAAACATAAAGGTTTTAAAGAAGTAGATCTTTCATCCTATAGCTAGAAACAAATTAGTAATTTGGGGTATCAATTTAAAAATAGTTTTTTATGCAATCGTCAATAAAATATGTATTCATTTTATTTTTAGTAATCTCTTGTAAGTCAATTAAATTACTGGAAGTTTCGAAAATAAATTATAATGATAAATCCATTGTTTTTGAAGGTAGAATAGGAGAGAATCCGAAAGAAAAAGCGAAAGAGATTTATTGGTCTGGTTCCTCCATTAAGTTGAACTTTAAAGGAACAGCTCTTAAAGTAGTTTTAAATGATGAAAATGGAGTCAATTACTTTAACGTTATTTTAGACGGAAAACCTATTGATGTATTAAAACTAAAGAAAGGATTATCAACCTATACTTTAGCAGAAAATTTAGAAAACAAAGCACATAGTATAGAACTGACAAAGCGTAACGAATGGACTTATGGCACAACGTGCTTTTATGGTTTTGAACTTAACGGAATTGTTTTAGCGCCAGACAATACAAAGAAATTATTTATAGAATTTTACGGAGACTCCATAACTGTTGGTCATGGAAATGAAGATTATGATTCTGGACAAGATAGAAATGATGGAAATGTAACAAACAATTACAATTCTTATGCAGCAATTACGGCGCGTAATTTAAACGCCTCATATGCTTGTATTGCTAGAAGTGGAATTGGAGTTACCGTTAGTTGGTTTAATATGATTATGCCAGAAATGTATGATCGATTGAACCCTAATGACGCAGAAAGCAAATGGGATTTCTCAAAAAAGCAACCAGATATTGTTGTTGTAAATTTATTTCAGAATGATAGTTGGATTTTAAATAGACCAAAGCATGAAGAATTTAAAAGACGTTTTGGCAACAAAAAACCAACAGAAAAAGAAATTATAGCTGCGTATTCAAACTTTGTAAAAAGTATTAGAACTCATTATGCCAATGCTTCTATAGTTTGTTTATTGGGTGATATGGATATTACAAAAGAAAATTCTCCTTGGCCAAATTATGTTACTAAAACGGTGAATGATTTAGGTGATAAAAAAGTATATACTTGTTTTGTGCCTTATAAACAGACTAAAAAACACCCAAGAGTTAAAGATCATCAGGTAATGGCGAATCAATTAACAACATTGATAAAAAGCAGTATATTAGTTAAGTAGATTGTTTTTAGAAGTTCTTATTCGTTAAAAAATAAAAACCAAGACTAATGATACAAAGAAATTTAGCAACACTTTTTTTGTTGATTGTTTTCACAAATTGTCAGGGGCAGAAATCTGCTGTTTGGGAAGATTTTAAAAAATCAAAAATAAATAATACAACCGCTATTTTACCAGATTTCTCTTATGTAGGTTATAAATATAGTGAAGAAGCAATACCAAATGTAGCTTTTAAAGTTTTTGATGTAACTAATTTTGGTGCGATTCCTAATGATAAAATTTCTGATAAAAGAGCAATAAATAGTGCTATAAAAGCGGCATCAGAAAATGGAGAAGGAATTGTTTATTTTCCTAAAGGGACATATTACATAAATACGAATGAAGATGATGATCGTACCATTTTAATAACCTCTTCAAAGATTGTATTTAAAGGAGAAGATAAGAGCAATACCATTCTATTTTTTGAAAACGATTTAGCACCCACAGATCCTAATAAATTATGGAGCGTACCGAGTGCCATAAAAGTAAAAGCTGAAAAGAAAAGTAAAAAAATAACTAGAATTGTTAAAAATGCTACAAAAGGAACTTTTACAATTGAGGTGGAAGATGCTTCAAAAATTAAAAATGGAGATTGGATAACAATCGCAGTTTTAAACAACGATAAAGACTTTGTAAAACAGGATATTTATCCTTTGAAGCCAGATCCAAAATGGACTTCGATAACTAAGAAAGGAGTACAAGTAAATGAACATCATAAGGTTTCTAAAGTACATGGGAATATAATTACGTTAAAAGAGCCACTATATTATACGATAGAAGCTAAATACAATTGGTCCGTAAGTACTTTTGAAAATTTAAACCATGTTGGTTTCGAAAATTTAACTTTTGAAGGAAATTGGTTGAAAAAGTTTGTACATCATAAATCTCCACAACATGATGGTGGTTGGAGTATTTTAACAATTTCTGAAGTAACGGATTCTTGGTTAAAAGATTGTGTTTTTAAAAACGTGAATAGATGTGCCACATTTTCATCCGCGGCAGCGTCTACTGCCATAAACATTTCTATCGAAGGTAATATTGGTCATAGCGCGGTTCATGCCACAGGTTCAACGGGAATTTTAATTGCAAATTCTAAGGATAAAGCTGGTATGCATCATTCCTTTGGAGTAGGCGGTGGGAGTACTTCTAATACGGTTATTTGGAGGTCGGAGTATGCTGCTCATACGTGTTTTGAATCTCATGCATCTCAACCAAGAAACACATTGTTTGATAATGTATCAGGTGGTTTTTTTCAAGGTAGGGCAGGAGGAGCAAGATTGAATCTTCCTAATCATGGTAAAAATTTAGTATTATGGAATTTTAATGAAATTGATGAAGCCGAAAAAGATTTTAGGTTTATTGCTACAGATAGCTGGTATTGGCGAATTGTGCCTCCAATTATAGTCGGTTTTCATGGTAGTGGAACCACTTTTAAAGAAGATGAAGTTCAGGTTTTAGAAAGTTTAGGCACACCAGTAAAGCCAGCATCTTTGTTTGAAGAACAATTAAAATTACGTTTAGGTAAATTACCAGATTGGATTATTGATGTAAAGAAGAAGATGTAAGATTAATTATTGGTATAGGTTTTAATGAATAAAAAAAGACAAACTCTTTTAAAAGTTTGTCTTTTTTATATGGTTTATATTTAAGTAATAATATTACTTCTTTTGCCAATATTGGTTCATTGCTTTTTGTTTTTCTTTACTTATTAAAGCTTTAATTTCAGCTGTAGAAGTTTTTTTAGCTTCTTTAATTTTAGCATTTTCATCTTCTTTAGATAATTTTTCTTTTCTAATGGCTTTAATAGCTTTTACTTTTTTATTATAAGATTTCATTACATTTTGTGTTTCAACTTGCGTTAAGCCAGCATGTTTTATAGCTCCTTCAAAAGTCTTTTTTTGTGCATTTATTGAAATAGTAAGCATTAAAGCGAATACAAATAGTACTAATTTTTTCATTTTTAGGTTGTTTTAATTAATAATTAGATTGTTTTCAAATTTAAAAGTATTTGTTAGTAAGAAGGGCAACAAATGTTCTAATTCATAAAACATCTGTACGTTTTGTTATCGTTTCTCTAAATTATCTTCTCGAGAGGTTCCTTCATGCACGAATACAAACCTTTGGAACACTATTCTCAGAAATAGATAGAAGGTTTTACATTTCGTTATTATTAAATTTTAGCTATATACGTAATCAATGTTTTATAAATGTAATACTTAAATTAGAAAATAGTTTGTATAGAAATTTTAAAGCAATGTAATTGGGTATGCAATAGAGCTAGCTAAGAAGTAAATTACGTATGATAAAAATAGTATTTAGTTTTTGTTATTAGTTCAATAATTTATATTCATAAGCCTTTTGTTCCTTTAATATGAACATCTGTGTTTAATGAAGAAAAAAGAATGTAATATTTTTACAAAAGTTAAATAAATAAAATTTACGGTATGGTTCGATCAATAATAATTAGTTTTCTATGTGTTTTATCTTTTGTCTTTAAAATAGAAGCCCAAGAATTGCCATTTGGTTTTCCAAATACAGATCGAACTAAAATTAATTTAAATCAAAATTGGAAGTTTCAATTAGGAAATCCGGATGCTACTAATTATGAAGCGGATTTAGACGATTCCAATTGGGAACAAGTTAATGTGCCACATACCTTAAAACTGACATCTTTAACGCTGGATGGTTTAGAAGATGAAAAAACACAATTAGTATTTCATAGAACCGTTGGCTGGTATAGAAAGGATATTAAGATAGGTAATTCTAATAAGAAAGTCTTTTTAGAATTTGAAGGAGCTCATCAAGTAACCGATTTATGGATAAATGGAAAACATGTAGGACAACATGCTGTTGGTGGGTATACACCGTTTCATTTTGATATTACAAACTTTGTTAATAAAGGAAAAAGTAATCAAGTGACACTTTTAGTTGATAATAGAAGAAATGAAATTATTCCTCCAGATCCTGGGCCTTTTGATTATGTGAAATTTAGCGGTCTTTATAGAGATTTGTATTTGGTTGAAACAAATAATGTGCATGTTACTTTTAATTGGGAAACATTAAATTCTGGCGTAAACATCACAACTCCAACCATAGATCCTGTAAACAAAAATGCTACGATTGATATTAAAACGGCTGTTAAGAATGAAAAAAATACAGCTGTTATTTGCAAATTAGTAACACGAATCATCAATAAAGAAGGCATTGTTGTTTTGCATTTAGAAGATTCTTCTAAAATATTGTCAGGTCAAGAATATCAATTTAACCAAATTGGTAGTTTAGAAGATGATGTTCATTTTTGGGGGATAGACAATCCGTATTTATACAGAATAAATAGTGTTGTTAAAATTGATGGAAAAGAAATTGATTTTGTAGAAACCAAAATAGGACTTAGAAAATTTGAACTAGATCCAATAAGAGGTTTTATTTTAAATAATAAACCTATTGAATTAATTGGAGCAAACAGGCATCAACAATATCCTTATATAGGAGATGCAGTTCCTAATTCTTTACATTACAAAGACATGCTGCAATTTAAAGAATATGGATTCAATGTTATGAGAACAGCCCATTATCCGCAAGATAATGCGCTATTAGAGGCTTGTGATGAATTAGGAATTTTGGTGTATGAAGAAGCGCCAACATGGGTTTCAATTTCAGATAATGATGCCTGGTGGAATAACTTAGAAAGTGCAGCACGTACGATGGTTAGAAATCATAGAAACCATGCTTCTGTAGTTATGTGGGGTGCTGGTGTAAATCATCGAGGGTATGTTCCAAGAGTTCACAATACCATAAAAAAAGAAGATCCTACGAGACTTACTGCATCACAAGGAGCGCGTTGGACAGGTTGGCAAACTTCTGGTTTAACGGATATTAATGCCAACATGCTTTATGGTGCTTTTATTTGGGACAGATCAGAGCCTATTTTTGCAATGGAAGGTATTCGAGGAGCTGCAGGAGTAGCACCTTATAAAAAGGATCCGTTAATGACAGGGTTGATTTCTTGGACAGCGCATGCTTATTATACTTTTCATCCAACGCATAACAAAGCAAAAAGTAAGATTGATAGAACTAGAAGTGGTATGATGACTATTTTTAGAAACCCTAGACCTAATTTAGAATGGTATAAGTCTGAATTAGTAAAGAAACCATTTATAGATATTGAAGAAGAATGGACAGAAGGCACAAAAAATATTACGGTGTATAGTAATGCTGATGAAGTTGAATTATTATTGAACGGAAAAACAATAGAAAGATTAAAACCAAGTACCGATACTATTTATGATGGTTTAGAACATGCTCCATTTCATTTTAAAAATTTAGAATACAAACCCGGTAAATTATTAGCAAGAGGGACTTTTAAAGATGGTAAAACAATTGAAACCTATAAAAGAACAGCAGGAAAGCCGTATGCACTTCAATTAAAATTAGATACTGTTGGACGAGATTTTAAAGCCAACGGATCAGATATATTGTTAGCATATGCAACAGTGGTTGATGAAAATGGTACGGTAGTGCCAGATACCAAACATTTAATTAAGTTTTTAGTTAAGGGAGACGCTTCTGTAATTGGTGATAAAATTGATATAAATGCAAATCCTATGTTTACGGAATACGGTATTGCTCCGGCATTAATTAAGGCAGGAAATACTGTAGGAAGTATTACTGTTACGGCAAAATGTAAAGGTTTAAAATCTGCCAGTAGTTCCGTTGATTTGGTGTCTTTTTCTAACAACGAAATTTTAAATAAGGCAAAACGTATTTATGATTTTAAATGGGAACGTGTAGATTTAGGAGCGTCAGATCAGTTGCTTCAATTTGGGTGGAACCCTTGGTACGGTAAAGATGAAGCTGATAATTCTTATAAAATGAAATCGTTTAAAGATGCAACAGTAAAAATTGAAAAAGGAACAAAATCTGGGGTAAACAGATGGTTGGGCGAAATGAATGTAATAGGTAAATATGGTTATGCTTATGGAGATGGTGTTATAGCAATAGATAATAAAGGTGTTAATCTTGTTTTTGAAAACTTACCAAAAGGAATTTATAAGTTAAAAACATGGCATCATGCGCCAAGAACTAATTCAGATTTGATGGATCCTAATAAGGATAAATTAAAATCGTTAAACATACATAAATTACCTTATGAAAAAACAATTGTTATTTCATCTGATGCTATGCAAAAGGAGCAGGTAATTAATGTAACTGAAGGGAAAGAAATGCAGTGGGAGTTACCAGGAATGAGTGATTTTACTTTTATTTCCGACGGAAAAAATCCAGTTAGTATTAATTTTAAAGGAAAAGGTAATAAAGGAGTTTGGTTAAATGCTTTTGAACTTAGTGAGTGGAACAAGTTTTAAAGAAGTCTAAATGACATTGATTAAATTATTTTTTGACACTATTATCTACAGAATGTGTGTAAGATAGAAATTACAGGATTAAATTTTTTATAATTTAATCCTGTTTTCAAAGAAATCTAAAAATTGGTTTAAGTGTTCTAAATAGTTTTGGGTGCGTTTATGAGACAGTGCCTTTTAAATTAAAACTTTGCTTTTAAAGACACTATCCTAAAATCTGTGTAAGTTGAAAAACTCAGGGTTAAATTATTTATAGTTTAATCCTGTTTTCAAATATAGCTAAAAATTGATTAAGT
>NZ_JALCZP010000089.1:0-1080 GCF_023555435.1 Polaribacter sp. Z014 | reverse complement strand
GGTGTAATAGACAAAATGGTTGGTAAAATCTTCCTTATCCCTTTTGTTTATTAGCTTTGAGGCAAATCAAAGGTTTTGAATAAAAAAAATGTAAATTTTGTGATAGTTTAAACACACATAAATACGGTACTCGCTTAAATAAACAACGTTACAAATGTTTAAATTGTAACAAGATTTTTAATGGAGGAAAACAAATTTCAGCAGATTTTCTTTGGGATGAATATGCCAGAGGAAAACAAACGTATATACAACTAGCAGTCAAATATGGATGCTCAAAAAGAACAATCCAACGTAAACTAGATCTTTATCAAGTAAAGCAAGTAGAAATAGCACCAAAGAAGGTTATTGTTTTAATGGATACAACCTACTGGGGCAGAAGTTTTGGGTTAATGTTGTTTAAAGACGCATACAGTAAAGAAAATCTTCTTTGGTATTACGTCAAATCAGAAACTAATACATTGTACATAAAGGGTATTAAAGAACTGAAATCTAAAGGTTTTGAGGTTGTAGCTATCGTTTGTGACGGCAGAAAAGGGTTGGTTGGAGCATTTAAAGACATACCTGTTCAGCTTTGTCAATTTCATCAAGTTGCAACAATAAGAAGCTATATAACTAAAAACCCAAAAATGCCCGCCTCTATTGAGCTGAAGCTTCATGTCGCTATGCTAAAAAAGACTGATAAAGAATCATTTGAAGGAGGATTAAAAATGTGGTTTATTAAGTGGGAAAGCTTTTTAAATGAACGTACTATTAATATTGAAACAGGTAAAAGCTACTTCACTCATAAACGGCTTAGAAGTGCATATAGGAGCCTTAATACCAATATGACATGGCTATTTACTTGGTACGATAATTATGAATTAAATATCCCAAATACAACCAATATGATTGATGGTCATTTTTCTGATTTAAAAAACAAACTTAGAAATCATAATGGACTAACTAAAGAGAGAAAAATAAAATTTATAAATGAGTTTTTAAGAGCTAAAAGAATCTAATGAAATTACAAAATAAAGACCAACCATTTTGTCCACATGAAAAATAAAGTGTAAAAAGACCAACCATTTTGTCCATTAGGCC
>NZ_JALCZP010000088.1:0-1096 GCF_023555435.1 Polaribacter sp. Z014 | reverse complement strand
ATTTAGCAAGTTCAATTGAAGTATCCAAAATAGAAATAATTTTAAAGTCAAAGTTCTTCCTTTTTATTTTACTCCACAACTTTTTGTGTTGATCCCTTAAAATATGTTCCTGAACTACTACCAAATGGAGATACTCTAAAACAATTATTAGCAGAAGTAGATATCTATTATATAAATCTAGTAACAAGTGGACTAACACCCAACAGGAAAGAACTGAAATACTTTTTAAAAATTATCCAGATATAGAAAAGGCATATAATTTATGTCTAACTTATCCTGGATTTATAATCAAACAAAAGATAAAACTGTTGCCTTAATTAGACTTGCTAAATGGGATAAAAAGGAAAGACAAGCAAAGTTTAAAAGCTTTAATAGCATTGCTCGAACAATGTCTGTACATTATCAGAATATACTAAACTATTTTGACAATAGAAGCACAAACGCTTCTGCAGAATCTTTTAATGCTAAAATCGGATCAACACAAAAAGTTGTGGAGTAAAATAAAAAGGAAGAACTTTGACTTTTAAATTATTTCTATTTTGGATACTTCAATTGAGTTTATTAAATTATTACTACCAGAAATACTTGTTGATTATTTTAAATTAACCAAACACGAGGTTAAAAATGAAGAACTCCATTTCTATTTCACTGAGTTAAACACAATTCCAGAAGAATTTAAAACACTTAAATTAAGCTCTAAAGGATTTTTTCCGGAAGCCACTATTCAAGATTTTCCTATTCGAGGTAAAAACGTTTTTCTACATGTTATTAGAAAGCGTTGGATTGATGATAATTCTAAAAAATTAGTGATAAGAGATTGTCTATTAGTAGCAAAAGGCACTAGAATTTTTTTAACGCTCCCCATAAATAATGTTTGATCCGATTAAACCTTGTCATGCTGAACTTGTTTCAGCATCTTACCATAAAGAAGTAGCAATGGCTAATGCTGGTTTGCAAAGAATCCTAGCAACACGCCGTAGATCTCTTTAAGCTTATCGCAAAAAAAAACCTCAATTCGTAAGAATTGAGGTTTAAAGAAAGGCGGCGACCTACTCTCCCACATAAATGCAGTACCATCGGCGCGATTGGGCTTAAC
>NZ_JALCZP010000087.1:0-1108 GCF_023555435.1 Polaribacter sp. Z014 | reverse complement strand
TCTGCATAGATATTGGTATCGGCAGTTAAGGTATCTTCATCTAAACCAAGTACTGTAGCTTCTTTAAAAGCCAGTACAAAACGATCTGTATACGTACCTTTCTCTAAGGTTAACGTAATTTTACCATCTGTAATATGGTAAGAAGTACCTGTAAGTTTATCTGTAATAAATAGGGTGTTAGAAACATTCTTAATTTCATCTGCCATAACATCTATCGTTCCAGAAGAACCCATTGTAATTTCTAAAGGCACTTCTAAATTATCTGAGATTTCTTGTACACCGGCGATTACATATTTTTTGTTGGTATTAGGGAATTTCCAATACATATCTGTTTTACCAGCTTCATATATTTCAGAGTCATATCCTTTATCAAAAGCAAAAGAATTAGATTCTAGAAAAGAGATTCCTATTTGATGGTGTATAAATAGGTCTTTTTCATTTTTATATTCAAAACCTAATTTAATTAAAGGCAACAGATTAGAAGATGTTTTAGAAGTACTAGTTTTCTTACTACTTTTAAAGAAAACAGATTTTGCTCCTTCTGTAACATAGGCTCTTTGACTGTTATTAAAGTTAATAGCACCACCAGTTGTTGGATCTCCTTGAATAAAGAAACCTTGACCGATTGCGATGTAGGGAAGTGGCGTAGTGTATGGGGTTGAACTAGTTAAACCTGAAGTGCCGCTATTATTATTACTAGTATTTGCAGGAGCATCTGCGGCAACTGCACCAGCTAAATTAATAGTTGCATATCCTCCAATATATCCTCCAAATATATGGCCATCTATTCCGTTACCTTCTCCAAGCGCACTTTCTTTATGTTCCCAAAAATAAAGTGTTGCTGTAGTTTGATTAAAATTATCTTCAATAAATTTTCTAGCATTCATAGCAGAAGGAAAGGGGTTTCCTATTAAATAATCTTGTCCCGCACCTATAGGAAGCGCAGTGTCAAAATCACCATCATTTGGGGTTCCTGTAAAGGTGTAATTTTGTCCATCTACTTTTCCAGGTCCTTTAAAAATATAACCGTCACCTCTATTAATAGGAAGATTATCATATTGATGTTCCCAATTAGATCTTCCGTTAGTGGCAGGAGAGTAGGTGTATA
>NZ_JALCZP010000086.1:0-1151 GCF_023555435.1 Polaribacter sp. Z014 | reverse complement strand
GGAGCAGGAGTATTAACTTTTATGCCAGAAGTAGGTTTTACAACAGATCCAACAGCGATTACTTATACAGTAGAAGATGCAGAAGGAAATGTATCGAATATTGCAAATGTAACGGTTACTTATGGCGAGTTACCACCAGTTGCAACAGATGATAGTGTTTCGAATCAGGTAACTGGAACGGATGCAGTATTAACTGATATTTCATCAGATGATACGTTGAGTGATGGAAGTGTTGTAGATACAACACCGGGAACCGGAAATGCCGTTATCAGTATTGATCCAAACAACACAGATGGAGATAATGATCCATTGACATTGGTTGTTTCAGGAGAAGGAACTTGGACATATGATCCAACAACTGATGACTTGACTTTTAGTCCAGAAGCAGGATTCACGAATGATCCAACGCCAATTGTGTATACGTTAATAGAGACACAAACCGGATTAACAGATACCGCAACTGTAACAGTAGATTATGTAATTCAATCACCAACTGCAGTAGCAGATGAAGATTTAGCAAATGCACAAGGCGCAGTAACATTAGACCCAATACCAGGAACATTAGGACAGGATTCAGATCCTGATGGAATGATTGATGTGATGACTGTAAGTTTAGTTACTCCAGTAGGAGCGACAAGTGAGGTTATTGATGCAAATGGCGATGTTACGAGTTTTACGGTTCCAAATGAAGGAACATGGAGTGTAAACGAAACAACAGGAGCAATTACATTTACACCATTACCAACCTTTACCGAAGACCCAACGGTTATTAGTTATAATGTAGAGGATAATGATGGCAATGTATCTAATGATGCTACGGTAACAATCGATTATGTACCGGTTGCAGAAGACAATACAAGTGCAGGAAATACAGTAGGAAATCCAGCAATCTTTAACATAGTATCCGATGATACCAATGGAGATACAGTTGTACCAGGAACGATTGATTTAGATCCATCAAGTCCATTAACACAAGAGACAACTTTAACAGTAATTGGAGAAGGAGTTTGGAGTGTAGATGGATCAGGAGTCTTAACGTTTACCCCAGAAGTAGGATTTACTACAGATCCAACAGCGATTACTTATACAGTAGAAGATGCAGAAGGAAATGTATCTAATATAGCGAATGTAACGGTTACTTATGGAGAGTT
>NZ_JALCZP010000085.1:0-1260 GCF_023555435.1 Polaribacter sp. Z014 | reverse complement strand
GTCATCCTATGTTTGTAAACTCTTAAAGTTTATGTTAAAATTAATTACATTTAAGATTAATAATAACAGAAAAGTATAGGGTAAAGGTTAAGATTATAGTCTGTCATTTGTCATAGAAGACCGTTCGAAATGCTAATCACTTTACCCTTTTACTACTTAAAACTTGAACAGATCATTAGACATTAAAGTCTGCATTTAGGATTGATAAGTATCGTAGTAACTTTTCTATAAAACATTTTAATATGAGTAAAATTATAGGAATTGATATTAGTAAACAAACATTTGATGTTTCTTTTTTAAAAAAAGATAAATGGGAACATAAAGTATTTAAGAATGTACCAAAAGGCTTTCAAAGTTTTAAAAAGTTAATAGAAAAAAATGATTGGATTGTAATGGAGGCTAGTGGTCCTTATTATGTTCAATTAGCAACTTATCTCAACGCTTTTAACTTTAATATTTGTGTTTTAAACCCTTTAATTATTAGACGCTATAGTCAAACAAGATTATACAGAGCTAAAACAGATAAAAAAGATGCAAGAACAATTGCTGAATATGGAGCTCAATATGATTTAAAGAAATGGAGCCCTGATAGTAAGGCAAGTACAGATATAAAACAACTTTACACAGCATTAGAACTACTTAAAAAACAGATACATCAAACAAAAAGACAATTAGCTTCTTTTGAAGTAACGGGTTTATTAAATAATAGTCTTAAAAAAGAATTAAAACAAGTAGAATTACTCTTACAAAGACGTATTGATAAGTTTGAAAAACAAATAGAGAAAATTGGTAACCTAGCATATAAAGAAACAATTGCCCGACTAAAAACAATACCTGGCATAGGTATAAAGACAGCCATAATGATGTGTGTAATCACAGATAATTTTACAAAATTTGAATCACATAAACAGTTAATTGCTTTTGTAGGGTTTAGTCCTAGATTATATCAATCAGGTACAAGTGTTAGAGGGAAAGGGCATATTTGTAAGATGGGAAAATCACAAATTAGAAAATTATTATACCTATGTTCATGGTCTGCAAAAAGAGTTAATAAAGCTTGTATAGAAATGTATCAAAGATTAGAATCAAAAGGAAAACCCGAAAGAGTAATTAAAATTGCACTCGCTAATAAACTAATAAAACAAATTTTCTCTATTGCTAAAAACAAACAGAATTATGATGAAAATTTCAAGAATTTATATGTTATAAATTAGAAAGAAAAATATTTTAAATTTTAACAAAATATAGTAGGTTTTTAAC
>NZ_JALCZP010000084.1:0-1312 GCF_023555435.1 Polaribacter sp. Z014 | reverse complement strand
TAGTTTAGCCCCTTAAAAGTTCGGAGTGCTATTTTAAATTTCAAAACTAATATATTTGAGATATGAAATACAAGAAATGGAGTTTAGACGAAAAGCTAGAAATCTTAACAAAATCAGAAGAAATTGGAATTGTAGAAACCTGCCGTAAATACGGAGTTAGTACAGGTACTTTATACAGTTGGAAGAAGAAGCATGATAACCATGGAGAAGCGGGCTTAAAAGTCACTTATGATACCAATAGTAAAGAATTAAAGCAAGCCGAGGAAGAAAACAGAATACTTCGTAAGTTATTAGCTAATAAAGAAATTGAATTAGAAGTCAGTCGCGAACTTCTAAAAAAAAAGTTTGGGACGTCCGATCCAAGAAAGATTTAGTGGATACTACTTTTGCAAAATATAAGATTAGTAAAACGAAGATAATCGGTATGGTAGGTATGAATCCTAGTAGTTATTACCGAGTACCAAGTCTTGGCAGAAAAGGGAATAAGCCAAGTGAATTTACTTTTCATAAATCAGAAGGATTGGTCAATCAAGATACTGTAGTTGAATCCATTAAAGATATACTAGGACATGAATTTATAGACTGTGGATATCGTTTAATGAACTCCTATTTACAGCGAGATGGCTATATTATTAATCATAAAAAGCTATATAGAATAATGAAAGAAAATGGTATGTTAAAGCTAGAAAATCGAATAAAGCGAAGCGGTTCAGGACGTAAATTTGTAAAATTCAGAAAAGTAAATACCTCTAGACCTCTTGAGTGCTTAGAAATGGATATCAAAATAGTGTGGATTCCTAGTGTAGGTAAAAACGCTTATTTACTATCTATAATAGACGTTCATACGCGTACAATACTAAAAGACTACTTTGCCTTTTCTATAAAACAAGACAAGGTTATAGCGTTTCTGTCTGATTTGTTTTTAGACTTACAATATCCTGAAAGTGTAGTTATTAGAAGTGATAATGGAAGTCAGTTTATAGCTAATGATGTTCGTGAATATTTAGGATTAATAGGTGTTCAACAAGAATTTACACACGTAGCTACACCAGAAGAAAACGCTCATATTGAAGCTTATCATGGAATACTAAAAAAAGAGGTGTTCGAAAGAGTTGATTATAGAACCTTTGGAGAAATTGAACAAATCTTAAAAAGATATGTGATTTTCTATAACAATACCAGACTACATGGCTTACTAGGACGGATTACACCAATGGAGAAATGGAATCAGGATAAACATCTAATTTTAACCAAAAAATTAACCGCTTAATTAATAATCGAAATTTAAAAGATTACTCTTGTTTTATAGGGG
>NZ_JALCZP010000083.1:0-1348 GCF_023555435.1 Polaribacter sp. Z014 | reverse complement strand
TTTTCGTCTAAACTCCATTTCTTGTATTTCATATCTCAAATATATTAGTTTTGAAATTTAAAATAGCACTCCGAACTTTTAAGGGGCTAAACTATTCGGCAAAACTGCTCAATTCCTAATGAAGCTCAATTCCGCAATTTTGGAAACCTTTTTTCCTGTTTTGCCTAAGAGAGAAAATTCCGTAAACTTGCTCAATTCCGAACTTTGCTCAATTCCACAATATTGGAATTCCGCAATTTGATAAAATTTTTGATTCGCGAGTGAGTGTTCAGCAATTTTCAGTTTTCGCGCACTTTAAAAACGCAAAAATGGAAGGATTTCGAACCACAATTTTATTCAGCCTGAGTTTTTTCCGCTATTACTTGCAACGTTGTTGTATAAGCTTTGTTGCGTAGTTTAAGCAGTGAATTTAGTAAATAAAACACGAACGGCGAAATTCCGGAGGAATTTCCTAAGTAAGCCAAAACCAGCAATAAAGTTTATACGGTGTTGGCAAACGTTATTTATTTATAAAACATATTTATGAATATCAACCTTTTTGTGAAATAGTCATTTATGTCAATATCATTTCTCAATATATAATCAGACATTCGATAAGGATGAATTGGGTCAGCTGTCATTTTAATGTTTTCCAAATAATATTCGACGAATTTTGATTTATTAGGGATTTCTTCCAAAGCTTTCAGATAAATACTATTAAAATTAATTTGAACGTCTTCTTTCTGATTTTCAATATATTTTAATGTTTCATTACTCTTTTCGTTACCACAATAATAACCTGAACTTGAATAAATAACTTTTCCTTTTGGATTCAAACATTTGTATTTTGTTTTAATCATTTTTCTTTTTTTTCCAGATGAAAGACTTTTTTCTTCAAACCAAACAGAATCAGACACACAATAAATATTCAGTTTTAATTTACTTTCAGGAAATATTTTATTTTCCAGAAGAGAATAGTTATACTTTAAAATATCTTTTAGAAATTCCTTGTAAGCATTTTCTGTTTTTAGTTTTGGGTATTTATTTTTCAATATTTTTGTTTCAAAATTCTCAATTAGCGAATTAAGCGTCTCAACATTTTCTTTTCCTAATGTTTTTTCAAATTCAATTTGTTGAGAGTAAATAGAAAGGGAAATCATTGTAAATAAAATAAATATTACTTTTTTCATTTTCAGTGCTTTTGTGTTATATAATTATTAGTACTTCAAAGTAGTAGTTTGTTACATTCGTTTGGAGATTTTTTTTATGTTTGCCAACGTTGTTGTGTAATGAAAGTTGCGATTTTTGTGAACGGCTATTTTCCGCAGGAAAATTGTTGTTTGCAAAAATGCAACTGCTTTTAGTTAAG